>DATMVU010000739.1:0-15141 GCA_035562875.1 Actinoplanes sp.
CGGATCGTGCAGGAGTCGCTGACCAATGTGATCCGCCACTCCGGCGCCCAGCACTGCACTGTCGTCCTGAACCGCACCGGCGACAACCTGACCATCGAGATCACCGACGACGGCACCGCCTCCCCGTCCGACCCCCGTCCCAGCCTTGCTCCCGCCTCCCCTCCCACCCATGGCCCCATTACTCCTCCCGGCCTTGGCCCCGCCTCTGCTCCCGGCCGGGCTCCCGCTCCGGCATCCAGCTTCAGGGCCGGGGCTGGGGGTGGCCTGGCCGGAACTGATCACGCCTTCACCGACCTGACCGGAACTGATCGCCACCTGGCAGGCCCGACCGGGGCCGACCGTGGTCTGGCCGGCCCGAACGAAATCGGTCATGGTTTGACCGGCATGCGGGAGCGGGTCACCCTCCTCGCCGGTGAGTTCAGCGCCGGTCCGCGCCCTGCCGGCGGTTTTCGGGTCACCGTCCGGATCCCGGTTCCCGCATGAACGCCCGAGGGTCGGACGGCAGCATGACTGACAGACCAGATAGGCCGGACAGACCAGATAGGTTGGACAGGTCAGACAGGCCGGACAGGCCGGCGCCGGCCACCGGGCTGACGGGGACCGGGCCGCCCGAGGGATCCGCAGTGCATGGCGTCACGGCGGGCTCGGGGCCGGTGAGTGTTCGTGTGGTCCTCGCCGACGATCAGCCGTTGATCCGGAGTGGGCTGCGGGTACTCATCGACAGCACCGGGGATCTGCGTGTCGTCGGAGAGGCGGGGACCGGGGCCGAGGCGGTTCGCCTGGTTCGGGAGCAGCGGCCCGACGTGGTGGTGATGGACATCCGGATGCCGGTGATGGACGGGATCGAAGCCACCCGGCACGTGGTCTCCGGCCCCGATCCGGTCCGGGTGCTGATGCTGACCACGTTTGACGACGATGAATATGTGTATGCGGCGCTCCAGGCCGGGGCCAGCGGATTCCTCGTCAAGGACATGGCACTGGACGACATCCTCGCGGCGATCCGGGTGGTGGCGGGCGGGGATGCGCTGATCGCTCCGAGCGTCACCCGCCGCTTGATCGAACAGTTCGTCAGGGCCCGCCCCGGAGACCCCGCCGCCGCAACCGGACCGACCGGCGGAGCGCCGGCGAAGGTCACGGCTACCGGAGCGCGGGCGGAGAGGACTGCGAGGCGGACGGTGGAGGGGATCACCGAGCGGGAACGGGAGGTGCTGATCCTGGTGGGGCTCGGACATTCGAATGCTGAGATCGCCGGTGCGCTGCACATCTCGCCGGCTACCGCGAAAGCCCACGTGGCCCGGCTGTTCACCAAGCTCGGCGCCCGGGACCGGGTGCATCTCGTGATCATGGCGTACGAGATGGGGCTGGTCCCGGCCTAGGTTCCCCCACGCCGGAACGAAGGTTACGCCATCCGGACCAGGGCGATCTCGGCGTGGTGAACGAGAGTTACGCCTTCCGGGCCTGGGCGATCTCGGCGTGGTGGTCGACGGCCCAGCCTGCCAGGGCGTGCACCGGTTCGAGAAGGCTGACACCGAGCGGGGTCAGCCGGTACTCGACGGAGGGCGGCAGTGTCGGGAAGACCTCCCGTTCGACGAGGCCGTCGGATTCCAGACCGCGGAGGGTACGGGTGAGCATGCGCTGACTGATGCCCTCGATCGACCGGTGCAGTTCGTTGAACCGGAACGGCCGCCGCCCCAGCAGAGTGATCAGCAGCAGCACCCACTTGTCGCTCAGCAGCCGGAGCACGTCGGTGACCGGGCAGAGCTCGTACTCCTGCGCCGGGACCGGGATGGGCACACCGGTGTGCGTTGTGGACATCTAAGTGCCTTCTTCCGTCGTCGGAGCCGGCTGTCGAGGATGGATCCGACGGTAGACGAAGGGTGTGACATGGGTGTTGTGGTGATCAGCGGCGGCACGAACGGGATGGGCCGGGCGCTCGCCCTGGCACGGGCCGAACGCGGCGACCGGGTGCTGGTCCTGGGCCGGAACCAGGCACGCGGCGAGGCCCTGGCCGGTGGCCGGGACCGGGCACACGGCGAAGCCCTGCCGGATGGCCGGGACCGGGCGCGCGGCGAGGTCTTGGCGGGTGGCCGGATCAGCTTCCATCCGGTGGATCTGTCGAGTGTGGCCGAGAACCGGCGGATCATCGGCGAGATCCTGGCCGGCCATCCGGTGATCGACGCGCTGGTGCTGTTCGCCAACGCGGTGGCCCCGCGCCGGGTGGTCACCGCAGACGGCCTGGAACGCACGTTCGCGCTCTACTACCTGAGCCGCTACCTGCTCGGTCTCGGCTTGTCGGCAGCGCTGGACAGGGCCGTGGCACCGGTGATCGTGAACGTGGCCGGGGTGGGCACCCGCCGGGGCCGGGTCCACTGGGACGATCCGACTCTGGCCGCGAACTACTCGGCGGTCACCGCGCAACTCCAGGCCGGGCGGGCCAACGACCTGCTCGGGGTGGGTTTCGCCGAACGGTCCGGCAGCCGGGCCCGGTACGTGCTCTACCATCCCGGGTTCACCAGGAGCGGCGATCACAGTCCGCTTCCGCCGATGCTCCGCGGCCTGCTGCGGGCGGCCGCCGCGGTGGCGGCCCAGCCGGTGCCGAAGGCGGTGGCCCCGATCCACGGCTTCCTGGACACCCCACCGGCGGAGCCGTTGACCGCGATCGATCGGGACCGCCGGTTGCCGCTGGACCTGCCGACCCTGAACCCGCTCGACGCCGCCCGTCTGATGGACCTGTCGGAGAAGCTTCACCGGCTATAAACCAGAGGCGGCCGTGACCCAGAGGCAGCCCTGGCCCAGAGGCGGATGTGACCCAGAGGCAGCCGTGACCCAGAGACAGCCCTGACCCAGAGGCGGATGTGACCCAGCGGCGGGTGTGCCGGGCCGCCGAGCCGAACCGCTCAGCGCCTCGCTTCGTCAGCGCGAGCCGACCGTAGACGAGGTGCGGTCCCACCGGGTGCCGTCGCTGGCCTGACGCCGGTCCAGGCACGCCGACGCGGCGGCACAGTCCACGAATCGTGGGGATCCGCCGGTCCGGGGACATCGCCGCGAGCACACAGACGGCCGGTGTGTGCCCGTGACGGGGTCGTCCCAGCGAAGACTTGCGCACCAACCGGCCGGTGGCCGTGCTCGGTGCGTGACCGTGGGCATCCGTCGGCGCCGGACCAGGCGTGCGTGACGGGTCCGGGTGTGGAGCCGACCCGGGCCACCACGTGGAGGGAGCGCAGCGCGGACCGGTCGGCAGGCGACGATGCGGATCATCCGCGGTTGAAGAACGAGCTAAGAGCGCAACCTGGACACCGCGTCCCCGGCGGCGGCCCGGGTCATCGGCAGCAGTGGGGTCGAGGACATCAGGGTCAGGTCCTCGCGGAGGCTGGTGGCGCCGTCCAGGAAACGGAGCACCCGCTCGGGTGGGTTGCGGTCGAACAGTCGCTCGAAGAAGCCGGAGCCGTCGACCAGGCCGCGGTCCAGGGCCCGTAGCTGCACGGCGTCCATCCACAGGTGCCGGGCCGGGTATGCCGGGCCGGGCAACGGCGGGCGGCCGGCGGCCACCTCGGCGGCGATCCGGGTGGCCTGCCGGACCATCGCGGTGAAGGTGAAGCCGGTGGACGGGCGGGTCGCGCCGCCGGCGGTGCCGATGCGGATCACCCGTGGTGACGGGCGGGGCGTGAACACCCCGTCGGTCATCGGGATGACCCCGTCCTCCACCTCCCGCACCCGCATCGCGGTCAGGTCGAGGCCGAGTGTCGCCGCATATCCGCGCAGTGCCGTGTCGTATTCGGCATCGGTCAGCACAGCGGGACCGAACTCGGTGTACTCGACCAGGGCGAACCGGTCGCTGACCGGCAGGACGTAACCGAAGGACACCCCACGAGCCGGTTGCGGGGTACGGAAGTCCATCAGCACCGCCCGAGCCGGCTCGAACACGGGCCTGTCCGATTCCAGCCACCAGCCGCGGAAGTGCTGGAGCCAGTTGGTGCGGCCGGGCCGGTCTGGTGGGCGGGGGCGGGAGTCGAGGACCCAGGCGGCGCGGACGAGCGGGTTGCCGTCGGGATCGCTGATCAGGACACGGTTCCCGTCGTCGGCGAGGCTGCCGGCGGCCGCTGTCACCCGTACCGCAGCAGGGTTTTGACCGGCGAGTTCGTAGAGGGGTGCGGACCGGAGCATGGCGTAGCGCAGCGGCTGGAGATCGAGTGTCCGGTGCGACTGCGGGGTGACCACGTCGACGGCGTCCCAGCTCGCACTGAGCAGCGGGTCGAGAAACGTGCCCGGTGTCCCCCAGAACGCCCATGTCCGATCCTGACCACGTTTGTGGACCGGGTCGACGATCGCGATCCGGGGGCCGGGCGGCAGGGCGGCGAGCACCAGGCTGGCCGCGCCGCCACCGCCGACCAGGGCGATGTCGGCGTCGACGGGAACGGTCACCGGCCCAGCATGTCAGGCGCCGCGGAACGTCCGCCGGTAGGTGTCCGGCGGCACGCCGACGGCCTGGTGGAAGTGCCGGCGCAGGGTGGCGGCGGTGCCCATGCCGGAGGCCTCGGCGATCAGGTCGACGCTGTCCGAGGTGTTCTCCAGGAGTTCCCGGGCGCGTTGCAGGCGTTGCGCGGACAGCCAGCGCAGCGGGGTGGTGCCGGTGGCGGCGTGCAAGTGCCGGGCCAGGGTGCGGGTGCTCATGTTCGCCTGCCGGGCCAGGTCGTCGACGGTGAGCGGCTGGTCGAGGCGGCGAGGATGCCGGCGGCGGCGAGGACGAACGCGCCGGTGCACAGCGACACCATCCGGGCGCCCGCGTCGTGGGCGGCGCGGACCGCGTCGAGCAGATCGGCCCGCAGCGCTGCCCCTCTACCTTCGGGTATAGATCCGTATCTGGCCGGTGTCGGATTCGGGAGGGGCACCCGTACCGGCATAGTCTCTCGCATGAACATCGAGGACACCGAATCCGCAGCCGTCGCTCCGGCCGGCACCGCCCGCCGCCTGGTCCGGTATCTGGCGATCGGGATCGCCCTCGCCCTGTCCGGAGGGCTCACGCTGGTGCACGCGATGGGCCGCTCCGACGACTACGGGGTGCTGGGCGAGTGGTACGTGATGACCCCGGTGACGGTCGGAGTCCTGCTCGCCGGGTGGCTCGTCGAGAAGGCGTTCCTCTGGTCCGGTCGCTGATCCCGACCCGCTCCCCGAAGCCACGGTAATGATCAATATTCTTCACCGGTGACTGAAGAACCTCAGGGACGGCTGGCGCCCGCAGTGGACCCGTACGATCCGCCCCTGGTCGAAGTGGACACCAGCCTCCTTCCCCCCGATCCCCCGGAGCGTGGTAACCGGCGGCTCATCCTGGTGGTCCTCGCGCTCGCTGCGGTGCTCGGCGCCGGCGGGGTGGTACTCATGGTCCAGCTGTGGCCGTCGGCACCGGTGGCATCGGCCGGCCCGTCGGCACCTCAGTCGGCCGACCCGTCGGTACTGACCGCGTTGCCGGCCGGTGTCAGCGCCTCGGTGCGCAGCGTCGAGGACGGTGTGGACACCACCATCACGTTCGTCAACAACGGCACCGGGACGGTCACCCTGTCCTGGGTCGACGACAAGGGCGAACGGTCGCCGTACGCCACTGTCGACCCCGGTGCCACGTACGAGCAGAAGACCTACGCCGGCCACTTCTGGGTGGCGGCCGGCCCGGACGGCACGGTGCTCGCGGTGTTCCAGGCGACCGATCGGCCCGCGAAGGCCTTGCTCGACTGACCCCGCGGGAAACGATGACACCGTATGTCGCATCCTCGTGTCGATGCCGCCGCTGCCCGGTGATCCGGAATCGCCGGGCAGCTTCCGCGTCCGCTGGGCCGTGACCTTCCCGCGGTGACCTCTTTCACCCTGCAGAATCGACGCTCACAACAGGCGCCAGCGCGGCTGGCCACCGAGCAGCCCGGTCCGGCAGAACACCCGCAGGCCCAGTTCGGTCCGGGCCTCGCTGCCCTCCGGGGAGCACGTGTCGCCCAGCCGGGCCGTCTCCGGGATGGGGGTGGTGGAGGGCGACGGGCTCCGGCTCGGGCTCGCCGTGGGGCTTCTCTTCACCGGCCGGGACGTCGGCACGACCACGGTCCGGCTGGACCTGACCGGGTCGGGAGTCGCCGACGGCGAGGGCGACGGCACGGTTGCGGGAGTGGGAGTGGGTGACGTGGTCACCGAGGGTTCGGGCGCGACACCGGTGGCCCAGACCGGGCCGGGGCCGTCGATCCGCAGACTGACGACGAGCGCGCCCGCGCCGCACAGCACGAGGACGGCCAGCAGGACCAACCCCGCCGACCGCCACGACTGGTTCCGCTCACGAATGGAGGTGGGGTTGCCGTACAGCACGCCCATACCCTGCCCGCCAAAAACGATCTTGACTTCGGCGGTACGGGTGACAAGCGCTGTACTTTCCTCCGACTGGCCCCGGACCGCAAGGGCCATCGGCATGATCTACGACTCACCGGTTTTAGTTGATTCTTCAACATCTGAGGTCGACTCTTGTTCGTGAAGGTTCAACAAGCTTGGGGGTACGGGATGACTGCCACGATCGGTGCAGCGACCACACTGACGGCACCCGCCGCAGAGGTGCGCACGCGGGTGACGGTGCCGTTACGGTTCCCCGACGGGTACTCGACGACGGCCGACGTGTTCACCTTCACCGGCCTGACCGACGGCCGCGAACACCTCGCCCTCGGACTCGGCGACTGGCAGAACGCCACCGCGCCGCTGGTCCGCCCGCACAGCGAATGCCTCACCGGCGACGTCTTCGGCAGTGAGCGCTGCGACTGCGGCCCGCAGCTGCGCGAAGCCGCCGAGCGCATCACCGAGGCCGGCGGATTCCTGCTCTACCTGCGCCAGGAGGGCCGCGGGATCGGCCTCTACGCCAAACTCGACGCCTACGCGCTGCAGGACAGCGGCCTCGACACCTACCAGGCCAACCTGGCACTCGGCCGGGGCGAGGACGAGCGGGACTACACCGCCGCCGCGCAGATGCTCAGCACCCTCGGTGCCGGCCGGATCCGGCTGCTCAGCAACAACCCGGACAAGGCCGCACAGCTCGACGCGCTCGGCATCCAGGTGATCGACCGGGTTCCGACCGGCGTGCACCTGTCCGCTGCCAACGCCCGCTACCTGACCACCAAACGCGACCACACCGCGCACACCATCGACCTGCCGTCCGCAGCCTGATCGGGGAGTCATCATGAAGACCGCCACCACCACCGCGCCCCTGCACCCGCTGCTCACCGAACGCTGGAGCCCCCGCGGGTTCGACACCGACCACCGGCTCAGCAGCGAGCAGCTGACCACCCTGCTGGAGGCGGCCAGGTGGGCGCCGAGCGCCTCCAACACCCAGCCGTGGCGGTTCGCCGTCACCGAGCGTGGCACCGAAGCGCACGCCGCCGTCCTGGATGCCCTCGCCCCCGGCAACCAGGTGTGGGCGCACGCCGCGTCAGCGCTGATCATCGTGGCCGCCGCGACGACCGGCCCGGACGGCACCGAACGGCCGTGGGCCGTCTACGACACCGGCCAGGCGGTGGCCCACCTGTCGGTGCAGGCCCAGCACGACGGGCTCGCCGTCCACCAGCTCGGCGGGTTCGACGCCACCCGGATCGCCGGGCTGCTGGGCGGCACCGGCCTGACCCCGCTCGTGGTTCTCGCCGTCGGCCGCCGCGACGAGTTCGCCGTGCTGGCCGAGCCGTTCGCCACCCGCGAGACGGCACCGCGCGACCGGGTCCCGCTCGAAGACCTGCTCGTCACCGTCGCGGCCTGATCCTCCATCGCCGCGGGATTCAACCGATAGGGCGCAGTATGAGCACACCGCATGACGACCACGACTGGCTCGCCGAGGCGATCCACGAGTCCCTGGAAGCCCCGCCGGTCCCGGACCGGTACGCCGTCGGCGCCGTGATCATCGGCCCGGACGGTGCCGTCCTGGCGACCGGCTACACCGGCGAGATCCACCCGCACTTCCACGCCGAGGAGGCGGCCCTCGCCAAACTCGGCGACCAGCACGGACTCGACCTGTCCGGGGCCACCCTCTACACGTCACTGGAACCGTGCACCACCCGCCGGTCCCGGCCCGCCACCTGCACCCAGCTCATCCTGGCCGCCGGCATCGGCCGGGTGGTCCTGGCCTGGCGCGAACCGCTGCTGTTCGCCGACTGCGACGGGGTGGGAACCCTTCGCCGCAACGGTGTCGAGGTGGTCGAGATCCCCGAACTGGCCGCCCAGGTCCGGGCGATCAACGCCCACGTCCTGATCCCCACCGCCGTCTGACACGCCCGTTTCACGACCGGCCCGTCTCAGCACCGGACCACCGACACAGCGAGGATGACGACGTGACTCCGCAGCCCGGCCCCCCGCAGTGGCTCAGCAGCACCGAGATGGACACCTGGGTGAACCTCGTCCAGCTCCTGATGCTGGTGCCGACCGCGCTGGATCAGCAGCTCCGCGAGGACGCCGGACTCCCGCACACCTATTACCACATCCTGTCGGCCCTGAGCGGCCAGCCGGAACGTGCCATGCGCATGACCGAACTGGCCCGCCAGGCAGGTACCACCACCACCCGGCTCTCCCACGCGGTGTCCGCTCTGGAACAGCGCGGCTGGGTCGGCCGCCGCGCCTGCCGCACCGACAAACGCGGCCAGATCGCCTACCTGACCGACGCCGGCTTCGCCGTCCTGGAGGCCGCCGCCCCCGGGCACGTCGCCGAGGTCCGCCGCCTGGTCTTCAACCACCTGACCGATGACGACATCCGCCGGCTGGCCGCCATCACCGGCAAACTCCTGCCCACCCTGACCGGCACCCCCTGAGAGACGACTGCCGGTCGAGGGCCTCCCGGAGCTCCACCCCGACTGGTCGGCGCCGGTCAGCTGATCGGCGCCCATGTCGACTGGTCGGCGAGGTCGGTGATGTCGAGCGCGGACAGGATGCGAGTCATGTCAGCGACGGACAGACCCCGGCCCTGGCCCTGCAGTTCGGCGAAGTAGCCGGGTGACAGCACTCTCGTGCAGTTGCGGATCCCGGCGTCGCACTTCACCCCCTTCGCCTTCGGCGTGTCCTCGGCTTTCGGCGAGCCCTGGTACACCACGAGAGACGCCCCCGAAGTCTCGTCACCGACAACCTCGGCGCCGGCGATCGGGCCCTCGTGGATCACGACCTGGGAGACGATCTCGGCGGAGTCCGCTGCCGCCCGGGTGACCCCGACAGCCTGGAAGCCCGAGGGCAGCCAGCCGAACCGGAACGGCGCCACCGCCGCCCGTTCCGGCGCCGGTGTCAGGCCGGCGGCGATCGCGAGGACGTCAGCGGTCTCGATCACCTCGAAACCGGGGAACGGCATGACGACCGCCCAGGCACCGGGCGCATACTCCCAGGACACCGCGGTGCTGGCACGCGGGTCCTTCGGGATGCCGTCAGTGCTGAACGACGGATCGCCCCCCTGCTCCCGAAACCGTTTCCGCATCTCCTCGGAGTTCGGCATGGTCCAATCCATCGAGTACGAGAACCCGGCCGCTTCGCCCACCGTCACCGGCTGGGGAGCACCGATCCTCAGGTCGGGGGCGCTCCCCGACGGGCGCAGCCCTGCCACGTCCTGTGGGTCGAAGACGCCCGGCCGGTAGACGGTGACCGTCCCGATGCCGATCGGGAGACTGCGGCCGTCGGTCGCGATCTCGTAGTCGTCGCGGAAGATCTCCAGGCGCTGGTAGGCGGCGGTCGCCTGGATCACCCGGCCCACCGAGTAGGCGCCGGCGCGGTACTCCCCCAGGGTGGTGCCCAGACCGGTCGGCTGGGTGAAGACCTTCGGAACCACCGCCTCGACGGAAGCGGTGGCCGACGGGGCGGCGGCCACCTCCGTCCCGACGCCGGGATGCACGGACGGGCCGCCGGCCAGCGTCGCGACGAGGGTGACCACGACGGCTGCCGCGCCACCCGAGCACACGACCGCGGCCCAGCGGCGGCGTGTCCTGATCCGCCCGGCCCCGGCGACGATGTCCTGCACCGACGTGCGGGGGGCCGGCTCCCCGTGCTGGACGGCCTCAGCCACGTCCACGAACCGATACGACATGATCGTTCCCCTCCTGGCTCAGCTCGCTCATCTCCTCCGCGGACAGCACCGCCCGCATGCCGTCCAGCCCCCGGCTGGTCTGGCTCTTCACCGTGCCGACCGAGCACCCCAGGATCTCGGCGGTCTCCTCGACGCTCAGGCCCTCCAGGAAACGCAGCACCAGCGTGGCCCGCTGCCGGGGTGGCAACCGGCGCAACGCGGCCCGCAACCGCAGCCGCTCGTCGACGTCACCGGACCGGTCCGGTCCCGGCACCTCGGGGAACGACTCCCCCACCGGGCGCTCCCGCCGCCACGGCCGGCGCCGCTCACCCAGCGCGGCCCGCACCACCATCGTCCGGGCATAGTGGTCCGGGGCGGCGACGCTCCCCCACTTCAGATAGAGGCGGGACAGGGAGTCGGCCACCACGTCCTCGGCACGGTGCCAGTCGCCACATGTCATGTACGCGAGCGTGCGTAACGGCCGGAACCTGGCAGTCACGAACTCCCGGAAACCCTCTTCGGCATCGGCATCCACTCGTCGATGCTCCTTTCCTCAGCCATAGAGAGGGACCGAAGCCCGACCGGGGTTGTCAGGATCGCGAGGAATTCTGAGATTCGAGCGTGCGGTAGAGATCACGGACCGGTGGCAGGGCGGGCAGAGCCGGTCCGGCGGTGGTGCAGGCCTGCGACTCGACGGCCGCGAGATCCCGGCCGGCCAGGTGACGTCACCGGCTTGAGCAGGCACCCGTCCGGGTGAAGCATGCGGTTTTGCGCCGATTGTTCGGCTGGCGAGGTTTAGGCGCCGATACGCTCCTTCCACTTCGGCGGGTTCCGCCACCTCTCGTCCTCGAGGAGCCGTTATGGCGCCTTCCCTGATTCTCATTCACGGCCGGAGTCAGGCCGGTGACGCCCGGATCGCGAGTGACCCGGCCCGGCTCGCCGCCCACGTCGCGGCCAAGCGGCGCACCTGGCTCGGCGGCCTGGCCAACGGGCTGATCAGAGCCGGGCAACCACCCGTCGACGAGTCGACGGTGCTGTTCCCGTTCTACGGCAACGTGTTCGCCGACACGATCGCCCGGTTCCAGCAGCACGGCGGGCGGACCCCGGATCTGGAACTGATGGACCGGACGGAGCCCGCGGTCACCGAGGTCCGGTCCCGGGCGCTGCTGGAGACGGCCGCCGCCCTGGACTTCGACGCCGCCCGGGAACTGGGCTATCTCGACCCGGAGGCGGCCGAGCAGGAGCTGGGCTTCGGTGACCTGCTGCGCAGCCCGGTGCTGCGGGCCGCACTCCAGTTCGTCGCCCGCAAGACCGGCGTCCCCGAGGTGGTGATCGAGAATTTCCTCGACGACGTCGCCTGCTACCTGCGGCTGCCGGAGATGCGCCGGACCGTCCTCGACGTGGTCCGCAACGAGCTGACCAGCCGGTTCCCGGACGGGCGGGAACTCGTCGTGATCGGCCACAGTCTGGGCAGCGTGGTCGCCTACGACCTGCTCACCGAACTGCCCGGCCACTATCCGGTACGGCAGCTGGTCACCGCAGGCAGCCCGCTCGGCCTGCCCGTCGTGCAGCGCAACCTGCTCGGCGCCGGACCGGACGGGAAGCCGCCGATCCCGGCTCCGGTGCCGGATCGGGACGGGGCCTGGCTCAACGCGTACGACGTGCTCGATGTGGTGGCCCTGGAACATCCCCTCGCCGGCCGTTTCCACGGAGGCCGGCCCGGCCGGCTCAGAGACGAACGCACCCACAACCCGTCCGGGCCGCACTCCATCGCCGACTATCTGTCGGACCCCGACGTCGCCGGCCCGATCGGCCGGGCACTGCGCTTCTGAGAGGACACGTTCATGACGGACCGGAAGCAGGTCGTCGAACACCTGCGGAGCACGTTCGGTGACCGGTTGCAACGACTGCGCATGCCTGAGGCGGAGCCGCCCGGACAGCCGGCCCCGCCCCGGGTGGAAACCCAGACCGGCACACATCTGCCGCAGAACGCCCAGCTCCGGGAGGTGGCCGAGGGCGCTGCCGGGGCGAGGCGGGACGTGCTCGCCGCCGCGTCCGGGGCCCTCGCCAAGGTGGAGGACGGCCGGGAGGACCAGCTCAGCCCCACCGAACAGGTCGCCCTGGAGGCGATCATCCTGGTTCAGGGCCGTCCGCCGCTGTTCGTGCAGGGCGGCGACTTCCAGGAACCGCCGCCGCTCTGGGCGGTCCTCGAACAGCACCGGGCGGCGATCCGGTCGTCGATCGCCCGGGTCGGCCGGATCGAGGTGGCCGGGCATCCCGACTTCACCTGGCTCGGCACCGGCTTCCTCGCCGGGCAGAACGCGATCATCACCAACCGGCACGTGGCGCTGGAGTTCGCGGCCGCCGACGGCGCCCGATGGAACTTCCGGTCCGGCATGTCCGCCCGGCTCGACCTGAACGAGGAACACGGCGCCCTCGACCCGGTCGAGTTCGAGGTCACCGGCATCCTCGGCATCCACTCCGACCATGACCTGGCGGTCCTGTCGGTGGCCCCGGCCGGTGGCGCCGGCACCCTGCCCGAGCCGCTGGTGATCGCCCGGGAACAGCCCGGCGCCGTGGTGCAGCGTCAGGTCTACGTGATCGGCTATCCGGCCTGGGACGGGCGGCGCAACGACCCCGACTACATGGCGCAGATCTTCCGCAACGTCTACAACGTGAAACGTCTCCAGCCGGGCCTGATCACCCAGTGGCCGAACGGGGCCGCCGAATTCCAGCACGACTGCTCCACCCTCGGCGGCAACTCCGGCTCCCCCGTCTTCGACCTGGAGACCCACACCGTCGTCGGCCTGCACTTCGGCGGCCGCTACCTGATCACCAACCACGCCGTGGCGTTGTGGCGCCTGGCCGGCGATCCGCTGCTGGTGGCGGCGGGCGTCAACTTCGGCTGAGCGCCTCCGCGATCACGGTCCGGGCCGCGTCCCGCAGCGCGGCCAGATCCTCGAAGTCCCCCGGGTCCAGCGGTGGCAGCACCTCGACCCGGGCCCGGACCTGCTCGCGCAGCACCAGGCCATGCTTGGGCAGGGCCTTCCCGGTCCCGTGAACGGCGATCGGATACACCGGCACGTCGTGCCGGACGGCCAGTTCGAAGGCCCCGTTCTTGAACGACTGCAGGTTCCCGTCGTCGGTGCGCCGCCCTTCCGGGAAGAGCAGCACCGGCGACCCTTGTTCGAGCAGTTCGTCGCAGCGGGCCATCATCCGCCGGACGGAGTCGCCACGCCCGCGCACCAGTGGCACATACCCGTTGAGCCGCATGTTCCAGCCGATCACCGGAACCTTGAAGATCTCCGACTTCGACACCCATTTGTACGGCCGGAACAGGTCGAACAGCACCAGGATGTCGATCAGTGACGCGTGATTGGCGACGAGGACGGCACCCCCGTTCCAGGGCAGCAGCTCACGCCCGGTGGTGCGCAGCCGCCAGAGCGGATTGAGCCGCACGTAGAAGACAGCCCACGCCGACGAGTAGAGGTGAAGCGCCACCTTCCGCCGGTCGAAGGGCAGCGTGACGAGCCAGACGAGCACCGCCCCCAGGAAGAACACGGGACAGGTGACGACGATGACGGTCCAGTACAGGTACGACAGCAGGCGGAGCATGCCGTAAACCTAACCTTCCGGCGAGCCGATCCGGGGTGGACCCGGCCCTCCCCGGCGAGCAGGATCGGGGGGCGGCCTGCGCCCGGGGCCGGCGGACGAGCAACGTATCGGCGACGAAGGAGAGATCCGTTGGCAACGATCGAACGCGTCGAGGTCCTGGTCACGTCACCGGGCCGCAACTTCGTGACCCTGCGGATCACCACCTCGGACGGTGTGACCGGGCTCGGCGACGCCACCCTCAACGGCCGGGAACTCGCCGTCGCCTCCTACCTGGAGGATCATCTCGCACCCCTGCTGATCGGCCGTGACCCGGACCGCATCGAGGACACCTGGCAGTACCTGTACAAGGGCGCCTACTGGCGGCGCGGCCCGGTCACGATGACCGCGATCGCCGCCGTCGACGTCGCGCTCTGGGACATCAAGGGCAAGATCGCCGGGCTGCCGGTGTACCAGCTGCTCGGCGGGCGGTCCCGGGACGGCGTGCTCGTCTACTGTCACGCCAGCGGCACCGACGTGGAGTCGCTGCTCGACGACGTGGCCGCGTACCAGGAGAAAGGTTTTCAGGCCATCCGGGCGCAGGCCGCGGTGCCCGGCTTGAGCGGCAGTTACGGCGTGCGCAAGGGCCGCCTCTACGAGCCCGCCGCCACCGCGCTCCCCGACGAGCAGGCCTGGAGCACCGAGGCCTACCTCGACTTCGCGCCCGGCTACCTGGCCCGGGTGCGGGAGCGGTTCGGCTTCGGCTTCCACCTGCTGCACGACATCCATCACCGGCTCACCCCGATCGAGGCGGCCCGGTTCGGGAGGAGTGTCGAGGAGTTGCGGCTGTTCTGGATGGAGGATCCGACACCGGCCGAGAACCAGGAGTCGTTCCGGCTGATCCGGCAGCACACCACCACCCCGATCGCGACCGGCGAGGTGCTCAACTCGATCTGGGATGTCAAGGAGCTGATCACCGAGCAGCTCATCGACTACGTGCGCACCACCGTCGTGCACGCCGGCGGCATCACCCACCTGCGCCGGATCTTCGACCTGGCCGCCCTCTACCAGGTGCGGACCGGCTCGCACGGCGCCACCGATCTGTCCCCGGTCACCACCGCCGCGGCCGTGCACGTCGACATCTCGGTGCCCAACTTCGGCATCCAGGAACACATGGGCCACACCCCGGAGACGTACGAGGTCTTCCGTGGCAGTCCCCGCCTGGAGAACGGCATGCTCTACCCGTCGGAGGCGCCCGGCCTCGGGGTCGAGTACGACGACGAGGTGGCCGCACGCTTCCCCTACCAGGCGAGATACCTGCCGGTGGCCCGCCGGGCAGACGGCTCCATGCACGACTGGTGACCGTACCGCCGGCGGCCCGCCGCCTCGGTGGAGGGGCGGGCCGCCGGACGGGTCAGACCTTGTAGATCGAGATGGTCTGGTGGAGTTCCTCGGCCATCCGGGCCAGCTCCTGGGCCGTCACCTGGGTCTCGGTGGCACCGGCCGCGGCG
>DATMVU010000740.1:0-5597 GCA_035562875.1 Actinoplanes sp.
TCCGGGATCTGCAGGTCGATCCCGTCCACCGCGGTGAAGTCCCCGAACCGCTGGGTCACCCCGATGAATTCGGCAGCAGGAGCAGTCATCGGTTGATGCCTCCGAAGATCTTGGCGAAGCCGACGGTGCGCTCCGCGACGACCGCGATGACGACAGTCGCGGCGAGGATGATGGTGGCCATCGCGGCGATCCGCGGGTTGTAGCTCTGCTGGACGTAGTCGAGCATCGTCACCGGCAGCGTCCGGAACTCGCGGTCCTGCAGCAGCAGTGACAGCGGCACGTTGTTGAACGAGGTCACGAACCCGAGCAGGGCGGCGGAGAAGATCCCGGGGCGCAGCAGCGGCAGGGTGACGGTGAGGAAGGCCCGCACCGGCGAGGCGCCGAGTCCGCGCGCCGCCTCCTCGACCGCCGGGTCGGCCAGGGCGAGTGAGGCGCCGGTGACCCGGACCGCGTACGGCAGGAGCAGCGCGGTGTGCCCGAGCAGCAGCGTGGTCAGGTTGTCGAGCCCGAATCCGATCATCAACTGCTGGTAGAGGGCCAGCCCGACGACAAGCTCCGGCACGATCAGCGGCGACAGGAACAGGCCCTCGACCAGGCCCCGTCCGGGGATCTTCCCTCGGTGGACGGCGATGGTGGCGGGCACCCCGAGCAGCAGGGCCAGGGCCGTCGCGCCGATCGCCAGGTAGAGGCTGGAGACCAGCGACTCCATGAACGGGTCGTAGGTGACGGCCGCCCCGAACCACTGCAGCGAGAAGCCCTCGGGCGGGAAACGCAGGGTGCGGCCGGCGCTGAACGCGGTCGCCACCACGAACAGGATCGGTACGATCATGATCAGGTATCCGAGGACCGCCAGGGTCGCCGCGACGGGACGCCTCATGTCGTCGCCCCCTTGCGCCCGGCCAGCGAGGACAGGCCCGAGATCAGGAACACCAGGATCGTCATGATCAGCGCGGTGGCGCTCGCCGCGGCCCAGTCGACCGACACCGAGGCGTACGAGAAGAGCTGGGTGGCAAGCATCCGCTGACCGGAACCGCCCAGCAGATAGGGCGTCGTGTACGCGGTGACCGACCCGGCGAAGACCAGGGTGGCCGCGACCACGATGCCGGGCAGCGCGAGCGGCACCACCACGGTCCAGAACGTGCGGGTCCGCCCGGCGCCGAGCCCCCGGGCCGCGTCGTCGAGTCCCGGATCGATCTGCGCCACCGCCGAGTAGCAGGAGATGACCGCCAGCGGCAGGAAGAGCTGGGTCAGGCCGAGCACGATCGCCAGCGGCGTGTAGAGCAACTGCGGCGCCTCGTCGGCCAGGCCGGTCGAGGTGAGCAGTCGGCCGATGGCCCCGTTGGCGCCGAGCAGCACCAGCCAGCCGAAGGTGCGCACCACGTTGCTGAGCAGCAGCGGGAAGATCGCCAGCGCCAGCAGGACGCCGCCCCACCGGCTCGTCGACCGGGCCAGTAGATACGCGATCGGGAATCCGAGACCGACACAGAGGGCCGTCACGATCAGGCCGAGGGTGACGGTGCGGCCGATGATGCGCAGCTCGTACGGGTCGGCGAGCATCTCGCCGAACCGGGTGAACACCGCCGTGGTCTCCGCGCCGGGCGGTGCGACGAGCATCGCCACCGCGGGCACGAGGAACCCGATGGCGAGGAAGGCGAGCCCCGGCAGCAGGAGGAGGGCAGTTCTACGTTTCATTTCCTATTATTCTCGGTTTTGAGTTGATGCAACCGGTTGCACAACCGGTTGCACGCAGCCTACTTCGCCGAGGATGATGTGGTGGCACTCGAGCTGGTAAACACCGTGTAACGAAGATCAAGGGGGATCCGTGGCAACCCTGGCGGATGTGGCAGCGCTCGCCGGCTACAACAAGTCGACGGTGTCACGCGCCTTGACCCGCCCCGAGATGGTCGCCCCGGAGACCATCGCCCGCATCCAGGCCGCCGCCGACCAGCTCGGATACGTGCTCAACCGGACCGCCAGCCAGCTCGCCCGAGGCCGCACCGGGCTCGCCGCGTTCGTCGTGCCGACCCTGGAGAACGCGTTCTTCGCCCCGATCATCGGCGGCGCCCAGGCCCGGGCGGCCGAGTCCGGTCTTCACCTCACGGTGACGGTCGCCTCCCTGGAGACCGCCGCCGGGGTGGCCGCGCTGGAACGCCTGGCCGCCCAGGTCGACGGGCTCATCCTGGCCGCGCCGCGCGGTCCGGACGAGCACGTCGCCGCGATCGCCGCGATCAAACCGACGGTGCTGGTGGACCGGGAGGCCACCGGCCTGCCCTCGGTCGTCGCCGACACCGCGACCGCGGTCGGGACGGTCGTTCAGGGTCTGGCGGTGCGCGGCCACCGGCGGATCGCCTACCTCGGCGGGCCGTCGGGATCCTGGCAGGACCCCGGGCGCGAGGCGGCCGCGCGCGAGGCGGCGGCCCGGTCCGGCGCCGAGCTGACGGTGCACGGCCCCTACCCGGCCACCTTCGCGGCCGGGGTGTCGGCCACCGCGGAGGTGCTCGACTCGCGCGCCACGGCGGTCGTCCCGTACGCGACGGCCATCGCTCTGGGCCTGCTCCTCACCCTGCGCGGCAGAGGTGTGCAGGTGCCCGGCTCGGTGCTGGTCAGCGCAGAGACCACGGTGACCGAGGCGCTCGGGGTGCCGGGCATCCCGGCCATCGACGTGGACGGCGGCGCGCTGGGCCGGGCGGCGATGGACCTGCTCGGCACGGCGATGGTGGCGCCCGGCGAGAACAGCCGGTTACGCCTGCCGGTCCAGGTCACCTGGAGCCGCCCCTGACCGGCCGGACACCCGGTTTCTCCTTGACGGGCCGGCCGGCTGGCCGCCCGGCGGCAGATCAGGCGGTGGTGGGGTCGACGGCCAGGATGCGGGCGGCGTGGTCGGCGACGTCGGCGGCGACCAGGACGTCGTAGTGGCCGGGAAGGACTTCGGGGGGACCGTCCTCCCCGGCGAACTCGTGACCGATCATGCCCAGCACACCACCGATCAGCGCGCCGAGCCCGGCGGCGATCAGGGTGCTCCAGGTCATGTCGGCCAGCGGGACGATCAGGTCGAACCAGGCCAGCAGGTGCTCGATCAGGATCGCGACGACCAGGCCGGAGAGGGCGCCGCGGCGGATGGCCCGGGCAGCGACCCGGCGGCCGACGACCTGACGTCCACAGGCGACGATCACGACCCGGCCGGCCGGCACTCCCCCGGCGGTCAACTGGGCGACGGCGCGCTCGGCGGTGGCGAAGTCCGCGGCGACGGCGACGACCTGGGGCGTGTTCCCGAGGCGGGCGCTGTCGCTGTGAATCGTCTCGGTCTCGTGCAGGCGTGGCATCGGCGCTCCTCTCGGGTACGGGCTGGTCCTCCACTGTTGCCCGGGCCGGCCCGGTTGCCATCGGCTACGGCGGAACCGTCACGGGAGTGACACGATCGTCACCCAACCGCCGAGTTGCGGAACTGTTGGATCCTGTTGCATTTCGTTGACATCAGATATGTAAATAAGCCAATCTATTCGCGTTACGTCGTTGCGCGAAGGGAAACATCTCGATGCCACGAACGTCCCTGAAATCCCTGCTCACGGCGGGTTTGTTAGTAGTCTCGGCGCTACTGGTCCCGGCCACGCCGGCCGCTGCCGCACCGGTCAACGGCCTCAAGGGCGAGTACTTCCGGATGTCCGCCCCCGGCGCCCGTGACTTCGCCGAACTCGGCGGAATCGCACTCGATCCGAACATCGACCTGCCCGGCCTGGCCGGCAGCTTCGAATCCCTGGTAGGCCGCACCGAGCACACCACCGCCCGCTGGACCGGCCGGCTCACCGCCCCGGCCACCGGCGACTACGCCTTCTCGATGATCGGCGACAACGGCTTCCGGTTCCTGCTCGACGGGCAGCCGGTCATCGACCACTGGGTCGGCGACTGGGACCGTGAACAGACCGCCGCCCCGGTCCGCCTGGTGGCCGGCGAGGCGCACGACGTCCGGATCGAGATGTTCCAGGACGTCGGCGGCGCCAACCTGTTCCTGCGCTGGGCCGCCGACGGGCTGCCGAAGCAGATCGTGCCGGAGTCGGCGTTCACCCCGCCGGACGGTTTCCAGATCTTCCCGGTCGGCCTGACCGTAGGCACCGCGGGCGACACCGTCGTCGCCGACTTCGACGCGCCGATCGACAACCCCGGTCAGGTGGCCGAACACCTGACCGTCGAGGTGGACACCACCGGGTTCCCGATCCGGTCGGTAGCTGTGGACCGGCGGGACCGGTCGAAGCTGATCGTCACGCTGACCGAGAAGGTTCAGAAGGACCAGCGGGTCCGGGTCAACTACGACGGGACCGGCGGCCTGATCGTCGGCGGCACGACGGTTCCGCAGATCATCCGGTCCGCGGTCAACACCTCCACCCACCGGCTCACCACCCCGTGGGGCGACACCGTGGACAAGCGGCACCCGCTGCCGGAATACCCGCGCCCGCAACTGGTCCGCGCGGACTGGCTCAACCTGAACGGGCCGTGGGAGTTCGCCGGAGCGGAAGCCGGGGAGCAGCCGGTCTTCGGCGCGAAACTGGCCGAGACGATCACCGTGCCGTACCCGGTGGAGTCGCTGCTGTCCGGCATCGAACGGCGCGAGGACCACATGTTCTACCGCAAGCTGGTCACCGTACCGAAAGGCTGGTCCGGCAAGCAGATCAAACTGAACTTCGGGGCGGTCGACTACCAGGCCAAGGTCTGGGTCAACGGCACCCTGGTCACCGAGCACACCGGCGGGTACACCGCGTTCACCGCCGACATCACCGGCGCGCTCCGCGGCAGTGGCCGGCAGGAGATCATCGTCGGGGTCACCGACACCACCGGGCCGAACCAGCCGAAGGGCAAGCAGTCACTCAACCCGGGCGGCATCGTCTACGAGCCGTCCTCGGGCATCTGGCAGACGGTCTGGCTGGAGCCGGTCGCCCCGGTCGCGATCGACGACCTGAAGATCACCCCCGATGTGGCCACCGGATCCATCGCGTTGACGGTCTTGGGAAAAACGACCTCCAAGATCTCTGCTACCGCGTACGACAAAAAGGGTAAGAAGGTCGGTAAGGTCACCGGCTCCACCAACACCGACCTGCGACTGAAGATCGACAAGCCCCGTCTGTGGAGCCCGGCCGACCCCTACCTCTACGACCTGGAGGTCAAGCTCGGCGCGGACACCGTGCGGAGCTACTTCGGGCTGCGGCAGGTCGAGGTGCAGAACGTCGGCGGCTTCCCGAAACTGGTGCTCAACGGCGAGCCGGTCTTCTCCCTCGCCACCCTGGACCAGGGGTTCTGGCCGGAGGGCCTGCACACCCAGCCGAGTGACGCCGCCCTGCGGTTCGACCTGGTGGAGACCAGGAAGCTCGGCTTCAACGCGGTCCGCAAACACATCAAGGTCGAGTCGGCCCGCTTCTACCGGCACGCCGACGAGCTGGGCCTGCTGGTCTGGCAGGACTTCGTGTCCGCCGACATCAACAACGTCGCCGGACAGGAGGCGTTCCTCAGCCAGGGCCGGGAGATGATGCGCCAGCTGCACAACTTCCCGTCGATCATCGGCTGGATCGTGTTCAACGAGGGCTGGGGCGAGTGGGACCGGACCGCCA
>DATMVU010000741.1:0-10023 GCA_035562875.1 Actinoplanes sp.
CCGGTGCCCCTGGCACCGGAGAAGACCGGAGGATCACCATGAACGACATCACTCTTCCCCAGGCCGTCGAGACCTTCATCGCGGCCACCAACGCGCACGACGCGAACACGCTGGCCGCGGTCTTCAGCGACCGGGCCACCGTGCAGGATGACGGAAAGACCTACACCGGTGAGGCCGAGATCCACGACTGGATCAAGGAGCACCTGATCAACCCCAAGATCGTGATCACGCCGACCTCGTTCGCGGCGAACCGGCTGGTGGCCTCCGCAGACGGTGACTTCCCCGGCGGGCCGCTGTCCTTCGAGCTCGTGTTCCACATCAGGGACGACCGGATCACCGGCCTCGCGATCGCGCTCGCCTCCTGACCCGGGATCACACATTCACTTTCTGGTATGCCTCGTCCGGCACCGCCTCCAGCCCGGTGGTGGGGTAACCGCCGTCGTGCTTCGCCTGCAGCATCGACGCCTTCGGTCACGTGCAGCCACCGCAGGGAGGCTCCGGTGAGGCACGTACCGGCCGGGCACCCCGATGTCACCCCTGGCCGGGGCCGGTTGCCAGGCGGGACCGGGTGGTGGCCCAGACGGTGAGGGCGATCAGGGTGAGGCCGAGAGCGGCGAGGATGATCGCCGTCCAACCGCCGATGGCCCACAACGGGCCGGCCAGGGCGGAGCCGACAGCTCCGCCGAGGAAGTTGCTGACCACGACGGCGGTGTTGAGGCGGCTGCGGGCGGCGCCGTCCAGGGCGAACAGGCGGGTCTGGCCGAGGACCAGGGTGGCCTGCACCGCGATGTCGAGCAGGATGACGGCGACGACCAGCACGACGATCGAGGTACGCCCGGCCCAGGCCAGCAGCAGCGACAGCGCCAGCAGGGCGGTGGCGGCGCCGCTCGCCGGTACCGACCAGCCACGGTCGTGCAGGGCTCCGGCGTTGCGGGCGGCGATCGCCCCGGACAGCCCGGCCAGGCCGACCAGTCCGATCTGCGTGACGGAATATCCGTACGGGAAATCGGTCAAAAGGTAAGTTAAAGATGTCCAGAACAGGGACAGGACCGCGAACGTGGCCGCCGAGATCACCAGGGTCGGCGGGACGGCCCGGTGCCGGGCGACGGTGGTGAACACCGACCGCAACAGCCGGGCGTACGGGATCGGCTCGCGGGCCGGCAGGACCGGGATGATCCGGTGCAGCACCACGGCCACGACCACCGTGGCGACGGCGGCCAGGGCGAAGATGGCGCGCCAGCCGAACAGTCCGGTGATCACGCCGCTGACGGTGCGGGACAACATGATGCCGATCAGTGCCCCGGACGCCACCGTGCCGACGATGCCGCCGCGGCGTTCGGGTTCGGCGAGTTCACTGGCCAGCGGGGTGAGCAGCTGCGCGCCGACGGTGGTGATCCCGAGCCCGCCGAGGGTGGCGAGCAGCACCCCGTAGCCGGGTGCCAGGGCCGCCCCGGCCAGCATCACCGCGGAGATCAGCAGCATCAGCGGGATGAACCGCCGCCGGTCCAGGACGTCACCGAGGGGCACGAGCAGGAAGATCCCGGCCGCGTACCCGATCTGGGTGACGGTGACCAGGGCGGCGGCCGCCGTGGCGGAGACACCGAACGTGGCGGCGATGATCTCGATGAGCGGCTGCGCCCAGTAGAGGTTGCCGACAGCCAGCCCGGCGGCGACGGCGAACACCATCGTGCGGGCCGGTGTGAGCCGGGCAGTGGAGGTCGGGGACATGCCCACCAGCCAACAGTGTCCGGCAGGTGCCCGGCAGGCCCGGCTCTGACGGGTCACGACGTGACCCCCCACCCGGGCCGTCGCATGCCTACCGTGGAGGTCATGGATACCCGGGCGGAAGTACGCGACTTCCTCAGGACACGGCGCGCGAAGATCACGCCGGAGCAGGCGGGCCTGCCCGTCTACGGGCAGCGCCGTGTTCCCGGGCTGCGCCGGGACGAGGTGGCCCGGCTGGCCGGCATGTCGGTCGACTATTACGTACGCCTGGAGAAGGGCAACCTGAACACCGCGTCGGACAGTGTCCTGAACGCGATCGCGAACGCCCTGCAACTCGACGAAGCCGAACGGGCCCACCTGTTCCACCTGGCCCGCACGTCCCGGGAAGGCGGCCGGCCGAGCAGCCGGCGCACCCCGGCACCGCAGATCCGGGCCTCGGTGCGGCATCTCCTCGACTCGATCACCGGGTCGGCGGCCCTGGTACGCAACGGCCGCCTCGACATCCTCGCCACCAACCCGCTCGGGCGGGCGCTGTGGGCTCCGGCCATCGACACCGCTGCCGGTGTACCGAACCTGGCCCGGTTCGCGTTCCTCGACCCGGCCGGCCCGGACTTCTACGACGACTGGCAGACCGTCGGCCGGGACGTGGTGGCGGTGCTGCGCACCCAGGCCGGTCGGACCCCGTACGACAAGGATCTGACCGACCTCGTCGGTGAACTGGCCACCCGCAGCGAACCGTTCCGTACCTGGTGGGCCACCCACGACGTGCGTGAACAGCACGCCGGGGTCAAGAAGTTCCGGCACCCGCTGGTCGGGGAGATCACCCTGACCTTCAACGAGCTGGCCCTGCCCGGCGATCCGGGCCTGAGCATCAAGGCGTACACCGCCGACCCGCACTCACCGTCCGCGGAGAAACTCCAGCTACTCGGCAACTGGTCGAACCAGGTGTCACCGGAGCTCGACTCGTTCGTGCAGGGCCCGTAGCTCGGTGCCGCCGGTCCGGCGGTGCGACCGGTCCAGCAGGAGCCGGACGGTGGCGGCCAGTTCGGGGCAGGTGCGCACATGCTGCGGCGCGACACGTTCCGCGGTGAGCAGGAAACGGGTCGCCTCCCGGTCGCGCCCGCCCATCCGGGCCAGGGCCCGCGCGGCGTCACCGTAGTAGAAGACCTGCCGCACCCCGACCGGGATCAACGCCGGGTCGGTACGCCGGGCGATCTCCACGACCCGGGCGGGGTCACCGTCGTCGACCTCGATGCTCATCCGCCAGATGTTCACATTGGTGGGCCCGAAGAACATGTCCATCGTGGTGGTCTCGCCGGTGCGGGCGGCCAGCGCGGACGCCTCGGCGAGCCAGTCCCGGCTGTCGTCGAGCCGCTGCCGGAACCGGCTCGCCAGCGCGGCGACCAGATGCAGCGATCCGAGCATCTCCAGCCCGCCGGGCCGGGCGCGGTGCCGGCTCAGGTCGTCCACCGCCCGCTCGGCGATCGTCTGCCCCCGCTGGTGCGAGCCGCAGGCGATCGCGGCGCTGGCCAGCGCGTACGCCGCAAGCCCTTGAAGTACCGGGTCACCGGCTGCGTCCGCCGCGTCGCGGCATCGTTGCGCGCCCAGCCACGCGTCGGACGGGTAGCCGAGGTTCCGCAGCACCGACGAGGCGATGTGGCTGGCCTCGCCGAGCAGCAGCAGCGCGTCGCGACGGTGCGGCCCGGCCGTCTCGGTGTGCAGGTGACGCAGCAGATCCGGGAGCAGCCGTGCCGCCCCGGCGTAGTCACACGCCCGGAACAGGGCGGCCAGCAGGGCGACCTCGCGGCGGAGTCCGGCGATCGGCGGGGCCGTCCCGGCGGGCGGATCGGCCAGGTCGATGTCCACCAGCGCGGTACGCAGCCCGAGCACCCCGGTCCGGGCCGCCGCCGTCGTCCGGTCCGGGGCCGGCGCGACGGTCCGGGCCAGGTCGGCCGGAGCACACTCCAGCGCGGCGGCGATGGTCGCCAGCATGAACCGGTTGTCGGCCGTCTGCAGTCCTCGTTCGATACGGCTCCAGGTGGCATGCGAGACCCCGGCCCTGCTGGCGGCGAACCGCATACTCCACCCCCGCAGCAGCCGGCGCGTGCGGATCTCCGCACCGACAGCGGGGTCCGGGATCCGTCGTAGGGTCATGGTTCCGACCGTAGCCCCGCGCCCGGGGCGCGTGGTGCGACCTTGTACCACCTGCTCGACGAGGCCTTCAGCGCGTTCCGGCCCGGGTGACGATTTCGGCCGGCGCGGTGTATGCGCTGCTGCTGCGGGAGCATCTCGAGGCCATCCGGCAGGCCCCGGCCTGATGTCACCCGCCGGTGGGCCGCTGATGTCCGGGTCGAGGATCGCCGCCGGGTTCGGGATCGGGAAGCTCACCGTGCCGACCGTACGGCCCGGTGCATCCACCAGCGGATTCAGGGCCTCGTCAACCGTGGCGGTAGATGCTCATCGATTGGCCCACCCGGTCGCTCAATCGAGTCTGCTGGATGCGGTAATCGGTGTACCACATGGGGCGAGAGGAGGAATGCTGATCATCACGTCCACCGGCGGCGACGATGTCGAGTTCGGCCCGCCCGTCTTCCTGAATGGGTTGCAGAATCGTCTACCGGGGATCGCGCCAGCCGTCGATAGATGATTTAGACCATTGTTGATCTTCCCTTTTTGCCGTCCGGCGCACGGCCGTTGAGGCGCATGTCATATACCCCATTTGCAACGTGAAACCGCTGGTAGCGTGCCGCTCGCTGTTGCGCACCGACAAGGGGGACCGATGCCGCATACGGGTGAGGACCTGGGAACCGGCCTTCACAAACTGTACGTCGCGGGCAAACCCATCACCGCCGGGACCCTGCGATCGCTGGACGAGAACGAGTTCTGCACCGCCGTCGGCGCGGCCGCAGCCCGCATGATCAACGACCAGAACCTGAAGATGCTGCAGCTCAAGGCCCGGGCGTTTGGTGAGTCGCGATGAGACACCCGCTGCTGTCCCTGCTGCTGATCGTGCTGGCGCCCGTACTCTGGCTGACGGGTTTGACCGCGGCCCGCCAGAGCCAGCCCGACTTCGCCGACGTCCAGCGCTCCAGCGGCACCAGCGGCAGCCGGTGCCCTTGCAGCGGCGCGGCGGCGAAGATGGATACGCACGATTCTCCTTACGAGTCTCTGGGCCTGAACCGCACGGCTCCGATCGCCATCAGGATCACACCTGGCAGGAAGAACAGCCCGACCGATAGCAGGCCGAGAAGCACAAACACGGTCAATGCCGTGATGCTCAATCCCGCCGCGGCCTGTCGATGACGAGGCCGGACCAGCAACGGCAGGGCACACACCAGCACCGGTATCGCCAACGCGAAGGCGACCTCGGGTTGACGGTCCCAGAGGCTGGCCATCCGATCGGTGGCGGCGACCTGATCGTCCTGACTGCTCCCTACCGGACTTGCCGGCCCGTACGCCTCGTGTACCGCCACCGTCGGAAGGAACAGCAGCGCCAGAGCAGTGCCGAGGCTCAACAGCAGTGCCGCAACGAACCATTGCCTCCTCATGTGAGGCCCCCTTCCGAGATCCTCAGGCGAACAGCCGGTCGGCGAAGTCGGCCACGACAGCGGCCACTCGGGCCGGTGCCCGCAGATTGGCGCCGTGGCCCTGGCCCTGCAGGCTCACCCGCTCCGCGCCGGGGATGACCGCTGCCAGCGCGGACAGGCGCGCGGCTAGGTGCCGCGGGCTGCGCTCGCCGCCGAGCAGCAGCACCGGATGTGAGATGGCGGTGTAGGCGGTGCGCCGGTCACCGAGTGCGTCGATGGCGGCGTTGTCGTCGAGTTGGCGTGGGATCAGCCGCCGCCAGCGCGGTAGGGCGGCGACCAGCACGGCGGACAGCCAGGCCAGGGCGCGGGGCAGGTGGACGCACTTCGATCAACTACTACGATCATAGTAGAGTGAGGGGATGGCCACAATATTGATCGTCACGGTCGGCACGCGGGGTGACGTCGTGCCCTACGTGACGCTCGGCTCTGCACTGCGGGACATAGGCCACCGCATCGTCGTCGCCACCCACACGTCGCTTCGCAGTCACGTGGATTCGGCCGGGCTGGGCTTCGTATCGCTACCGGTGGAGTTCAGCGCCGGGCCGGATACTCGTCCGCTGACCGCACGACGGTTCGCCCGGGTGCTCGCCGGCCGATGGCTGGAGATCGGCAGGGCAGTCGCGGCCGCGTCCGAAGAAGCGGATCTGCTGGTGCTCGGCGGCATGGGCTGGATCGGCTATCACGTGGCCGAAGCCCGGAAGATCCCGAGCATCGGTGTCTTCCTTCAGCCGTTGGACCCGACCCGGGAGTTCCCGCCGCCGCTGCTGACCACCCGGTCGCTGGGCGCCTGGGGCAACAAGGCCGCAGCACGGTCGCTACGACTGCTCGGTCAGCTACCGTTCGCCCGGCAGACCGCGGCACTGCGACAGGAGCTGGGGCTGCCGGCCGCCGACCCGGCCGCGGTCTTCCGCCGGATGGAAGCCGAACACTGGCCTGTCCTGTACGCGTTCAGCCCAACCGTCGTGCCTACCCCACCGGACTGGCCGGCCTGGCGGCGCATCACCGGCTACCTGTGGCCGAGGGCCGGGACCGGCCTGTCACCCGCCCTGCAGAACTTCCTCGACGACGGTGACCCGCCGGTGTACATCGGACTCGGTAGCATGTCCCCGCCCGGCGCAGGTGACCTGATCAGCCGGACGCTCACCCTGCTCGGCCGGCGCGTGGTGGTACAACGCGGAGCGGCCGGACTGTCGGCCGGGCAACAGAATGTGCTCGTCGTCGACGACGAGCCGCACGCCGTGCTGTTTCCTCGCGTCGCCGTAGCCGTACACCACGCCGGCGCAGGCACCACCGCGGCGGCACTGCGCGCCGGTACACCCAGCGTGTGCCTGCCCTTCACGGCCGACCAGCCGTTCTGGGCCCAGCGAGTCGCCGCGATCGGCGCGGGCTCCCCACTGCTGCATCGGCGGGCGCTGACCCCCGAGCGGCTCGCGGCGGCAATCTCTTCAGCCGGAGACTACCGCGCAGGCGCCGCGCTGATCGGGGCACGGCTCGCCACCGAGGACGGCGTTGGTCAGGCTGTCACCGAGATAGAACGACGGCTGCAGGTACAGTGATCCGATGCCGTCAGCGACCGCGACGAAGATCGTCGACGCCGCACTGAGCGTCCTCGGAACCGGCGGCATCCATGCGCTCAGCCACGCCCGGGTCGACACCACCGCCCAGCTACCCCCTGGCTCCACGTCCAACTACTTCCGCACCCGCGCAGCTCTCATGTCCGCCACCGTCGCACGGCTGCACGAGCTCGACGAGATGGACTGGCAGGCCGCCGTCGCCGCCGGCCCACCGACCGATCTGGCCCGACTCGCCGACGCGCTCGCCGCCTTCGTCGACGCCGCCACCGGACCCCAGCGGACGAGAACCGTCGCCCGGTACGTCATCTTCGTGCAAGGCGTCGTAGAGCCGGCCCTGATGGACAGCCTCAACGGCGACCGCCGCCGACTCGTCGACCTCATCGCTGCGACCCTCACTGACCTCGGCGTGGACCAGCCGATCGACATCGCAACGACACTGCTGGCCGCCGTGGAAGGGCTGATCCTGCACCGCCTCACCGGGTTCGCCGCGCCCACCCCCGTCGAACCACAAGTGCGCAACCTGATCAATGCCCTCTGCAAGCCTGACCGCAGTCGCCGTTAAGGACGGCGACCGGCTGGGCAGCTGGCGCACATCTCGAGGATTCGCGGCAACGCAGACCGGCCGCTCATGAGGCAACGCCTTCGGGAAGACTCCAAGCAGCTCGGTGATCCATCCACGACCGGGACCGTACGGGCTCAGCCAGCCACAGAACTGCGACACGCACTCGGACTGCGACACAGCGGTGTTCACATAACGTGCGATCTCCTGCTCGACCTCATCGCCGATCCGGCCGCCGGGACGTGGCGCTGGAAGGACGAGTACGAGCAGATCCGGCGTTCCGGGTTCGTCAGCGACGACGAGGACCAGCGGGTCCAGTCGGCCCGCCGTCGTGCTTTCGCTCTCGTCGAAGCAGGCCGGGGTCCGTTCGCTGAAGACTGGACCTCCTTCCGGGTGCCACCCGACTGGCCACTGCCGACGTTACCGCCCGAGGCTCTATCTGGAGGAAACAGTGCCCGTTGATTCCGCTGTCGAGGACAGGACTCCCGAGCAACTGCGTACCGCTCTGGTGGCACGCCTGCTGGCGAAGGAATGGATCCGGACGGCCGCGGTGGAGACGGCGGTCCGGACGGTGCCGCGCCACCTGTTCGTTCCGGGCACCGTCACTGCCACGGAGGCGTACGAGGACACAGTCGTGGCGACCAGACGCGGCCCCGACGGCAGGACGACCAGTTCGGTGTCAGCGCCGTGGCTTCAGGCGTACATGCTGGAAGAAGCTGCTCTACGGCCGGGTTCCCGAGTCCTCGAGATCGGCTCCGGCGGCTACAACGCCGCGCTGATCGCCGAGGTCGTCGGCCCGCACGGGCACGTCGTCACCGTCGACATCGATGCCGACATCACCGCCGGCGCCCGCAGCTATCTCGACCGGGCCGGTTACCCGCACGTTCGAGTGGTGCACGGTGACGGGGAACTCGGATACGCGCCCGACGGCCCGTACGACGCAATTGTCTTGACCGTGGAGGCCGGTGACATCTCGCCCCACCTGGTGCGGCAGCTCGCTCCCGGTGGGCGGATCGTCGTGCCCTTGCGGATGCGCACCCTGACCCGCTGTCTCACCCTGCAACCCCGTGGCGATCACCTCGCGGCGACCGCCGCCCTGCAATGCGGCTTCGTGCCGATGCAAGGCGACCGCCGCCAACTCGCTCGCCGGGTGCCGTTACGCGGCAACGACATCATCCTGCTGCTGGACGATCCCGTCGAGGTCGACGCTGCTGCCCTGACTACCGCCCTGACCACGCCGCGGGTGGAGGTGTGGGCACCGGTCACGATCACGATGCAGGACGGCGGTTCGTTCGAATCTCTGCACCTGTGGCTGTCCAGTCAGCCACGACCGTTCGGGGCGCTCGCCGTCGACCGTCAGGCCACCATCGGGCTGCTGGACCCCCAGGACCGGTTCACCTGCCCGGCCCTGCTCGCCGACGCCGGCCTCGCCTACCTCGCAATGCGCAAGGTCGGCGACAACATGTGGCAGTTCGGTGCCCACGGCTTCGGCACTGCCGCCGGAACGCTCACCACCGACCTGGCCGATCTTGTCGTCGCCTGGGACCGCGACTACCGGCACGGTCCCGGCCCGGATGTCACCGTGCACCCCGGCGGCGCCCCACCCGTCCCGGACGGGCGCCTTCAACTCGTCGTGCCGCGCCGGGACACCACGATCGCCGTCACCTGGCCGTCCCCGGCGGGCAACCGATGAGCGCCGAGCCGCACCCGGCGCTGGTCATCGTTCGCGGGAACAGCGGAAGCGGGAAGACGACTACCGCTCGGGAGGTGCGCCGCCGGTACGGCAAGCGGGGCTGCGCACTCATCGAGCAGGACCATCTGCGCCGGGTCATCCTGCGCGAACACGGCGGTGGTGGTGACGACCGGATCGCTCCTGGATTCATCACCACGATGGCGCAAACCGCTCTCGACGGCGGTTACCATGTCATCTTGGAAGGCATATTGCACACCGGCCAGTACGGCCGGGCGTTGCGGACACTGATCGCCGGGCATGGCGGCTCGAGCACCTGCTTCTACATGGACGTGTCGTTCGACGAAACGGTGCGCCGGCACCTGCGCCGCGAGGAGCCGATTCCGGTCGAGCCGGAGACGATGCTCGGGTGGTACACCCCGCTGGACCTTCTCGGCGTTCCGGGTGAGCTGGTGATCCCGGAGACCGTGGGGTTCGATGAGGTCGTGACGACGATCCTGCACGGCAGCGGTCTCGTCGGCGCGGCGCCGCTGAGCCCGTGCCCGACCCGATGTGCCCGATGTGACCTCATCCGAGATCGGGATTGCCGGTGATCAGTAAGCTGCTGCAAACGTACTGGAAGGTGTTCAGGCCCAAGACCTTCGGTGTCAAGGCGCTGATCCTGCACCCCTCTGACCCGGGATTGTTTCTGGCGGTCAGGCATTCCTACACCGATCAGAAGCGCTGGGGACTACCGGGCGGCGGCTACCGGCGAGCGGATGCCGATCCTGGTTTCGGGGGATGCCCAGTTCGGGATCGTACGGCGCAGTTGCGGTCCGGTACTTCCGGGTTCAGTCGGGGACGCTTTCGCGCTCCACGTCGCCGAGAGGCGGGTAGGTGTCTGAGCCC
>DATMVU010000742.1:0-8156 GCA_035562875.1 Actinoplanes sp.
AAACCGGGAAGATCGCCAAACTCAACCGGCTCAACCCGGCCCCGTTCGTCGAACTCCATCCGTCCGACGCCGCCACCCTGGGCGTCACCGACGGCGACCGGGTGGAGATCGCCTCCCGGCGCGGCCGGGCCGTCCTGCCCGCCGTGCTCACCGACCGGGTCCGGCCCGGCGCGTGTTTCGCCCCCATCCACTGGAACGACCTGTTCGGCGCCGACCTCAGCATCAACGCGGTCACCAGCGACGCCGTCGACCCCCTCTCCTTCCAGCCGGAACTCAAGGTGTGCGCGGTCGCCCTGACCCGAGTCGCCGCCGGCCCCGCTCGCTCACCGTCACCTGCAGCCGTCACCGGGATCACTTCGTCCTCGTCCCTTGCCGGCGCCCTCTCCATGCTGGATTCGTCCTCTTCCGAGGTTTCTGTCGCGGCCGCCCTCCGCCCGGGCGACGCCGGACTTCTGGGAACTGTGCGTTCCGGGCACGGCGGCGACCAGGCTGGATCCCTGCACGTCCGGCTGGGGCTCGACCCGGCCCCACCCGCACTCGACGAGAGGCAGCGGCTCTACCTCGCCGGCCTTCTGGCGGGTGCCGTCGACCGAACCGGACCGCTTGTCCTGCCGGAGACCGCGCCGTTCGACGAGGCGACCACGATGTGGATCAACGGGCTGCTGGCGGGGCTACTGTCACCCGTACCGGCGCAAGGCCTGGGAACGTCTCGGCCCACCAACCCGGACGCCTCGCCAACCGTGGGCCCGGATGGTGGTGAGTGGGGTTCGCGGGCCGGTGGGCCGGATGGTGGCGGGCAGCCGGCCGGGAGTGCCGGGCGGTTGCAGGTGTTGTGGGCGTCGCAGACCGGGACCGCCGAGGAGGTCGCGCACTCCGTGGCCGGGCGGCTGGCCCGGTCCGGGCGGCAGGTGAGCATCCTCGGCATGGACGGTCCCGCCGCCGACCTGCTCGACCCGGGCGCTGACCTGCTCGTGGTGACCAGCACCTTCGGGGACGGCGACGCGCCGGACAACGGGAGCGGCTTCTGGGACTCGCTGTCCGGCGAGACGGCACCCCGGCTCGACGGCCGGCGCTTCGCGGTGCTGGCGTTCGGCGACTCCAACTACGACGACTTCTGCGGCCACGGCCGCCGCCTGGACGAACGCCTCGCCGAACTCGGCGCGATCCGCCTGGCACCCCGAGCCGACTGCGAACCCGACTACACCGAAACCGCCGACGGTTGGCTCACCACCGTCTTCACCGCCCTGACCGGCGAACCCATCCCTCCCGCCGCCCTGACCGGTGGGCCTGTTGCCGCCTCGGCCGGCGGCGCGGTTCTTCCTGCTGTGCCCACGGACTTCCCCGTCGCTTCCTCGCTGCCCGAAATCTCCGTTATCTCGTCATCCGCGCCCGCCCGGCCCAGCAAAGCGGCACCCCTGACCGCTCGACTGGTCGGGAATCGGCTGCTCAGCCGGGACGGGTCGGGGAAGGAGGTGCGGCGGTTCACGTTCGACACCGGCGGCCTGCTCGACTACCAGGCCGGGGACGCGCTCGGTGTGTGGCCGGTCAACTGCCCGGACCTGGTGGCGGAATGGCTGACAGTGTCGGGGCTGGCCGCTGACACTCCGGTCGACCTGGACACGGTCGGGACGGTGCCGTTCGGGGACGTGCTCAGCCGGCACTTGGACATCACCCGGATCACCAGCGGGCTGCTGCGGTTCGTCGCCGAGCGGTCCGGGTCCGGGCAGCTCAAGACGTTGCTGCGCGCCGACAACAAGGGTGAGCTGGCGAAGTGGTCCTGGGGCCGGCAGGCCGTCGACGTGCTGGCCGAACATCCGGTCGACGCCACCGCTGCGGACTGGGCCGGGGTGCTGAAACGGCTGCAGCCACGGCAGTACTCGATCTGTTCCACCCCGTTCACCGACCCGTCTCTGGTGAGTTTGACCGTTTCGGTGGTCCGGTTCGACAACCTGGCCGGTCGTCCTCGCAAGGGCGTCTGCTCCACCTATCTCGCCGACGCGCCGGCCGGCACCGAGATCCCGGTGTACGTGCAACGGTCCCCGCACTTCCGTCCGCCCACTGACCCGAACACTCCGATGATCATGGTGGGTCCCGGTACCGGAGTCGCCCCGTTCCTCGGCTTCCTGGAGGAACGCCAGGCCTGCGGTGCTCCCGGCGGCAACTGGCTGTTCTTCGGGGAACAGCGCAGTGCCACCGACGACTACTACGCGAGTGAGCTGGCCGCCCTTCGTGCCGACGGGATCCTCAGCCGTCTCGACGTGGCGTTCTCCCGGGACCAGCGGGCCAAGATCTACGTGCAGGACCGGATGCGGGAGAAGGGCGCCCAGCTCTGGGCCTGGCTGCAGGCGGGCGCCCACTTCTACGTCTGCGGTGACGCCGGCCGGATGGCCCGCGACGTCGACCGGGCCCTGCACGAGATCGCGATCAATCACGGTCGCCTGTCCGAGGACGAGGCCCGCGCCTACGTGAAGCAGCTGACCGCGGACAAGCGTTACGCCCGAGACGTCTACTGACGGCTCACCACGCCGGGTCAGACGGTGGCGGCGACGGGCTGTTCGGTCTCGTTGCGGGTGGCCAGCGGCTTCTCCTTCAGGGCGAACGCCAGCACCAGGCCCACCACCAGCACCGGGATCAGGTAGCCGAAGATCGGGACCAGGGCGTCGGCGTAGGCGGTGACGACCGCGTCCCGTACCCCGTCGGGCAGGGCCCGGACCGCAGCGGGCGTCAGTGAGTGGCTGTCCGCCGAGCCGCCGCCGGCCGGTAGCGCGGTGGCGAGGCGGTCGGTGAGGCGGCTGGCGAAGACCGCGCCGACGATGGCGGTGCCGAGGGTGGCGCCGATCTCGCGGAAGAAGTTGTTGGCCGAGGTGACGGTGCCGACCTCACTGTGGGGGAAGGCGTTCTGTACCGCGAGCACCAGGGTCTGCATCATCAGGCCGATGCCGGCTCCGGCGATCACCAGGTAGGCGCCGATCACCCACAGGGCTGTGGTGGTGGTGACCTGGGAGAGCAGAGCGGCGAAGATGATCAGGAGGACCGTACCGGCGATGGGGTAGATCTTGTATCTGCCGGTGCGTCCGAGCAGGGCGCCGGAGGTGAGTGCGGTGGCCATGATGCCGACCACCATGGGCAGCATCAGCAGGCCGGATTCGGTGGCCGAGACGCCGTAGACCATCTGCAGGTAGGTGGGCATGTAGCCGACGATGGCGAACATGGCGACGCCGACCACGAGCATGCCGAGCACGGTGGCGACCACGAAGATCGGGTTGCGGAACAGGTGTAGCGGGATGATCGGTTCGGCGGCGGTGCGCTGGGTGAGCAGGAACGCCGTCCAGGTCGCGACGGCTGCGATCCCGAGTCCGATGATGATCGGGTCGGACCAGTCGTATTCGGTGCCGCCCCAGGTGGCGAAGAGGACCGTGCAGGTGACCGCGGCCGCCATCAGCGCGGTGCCGACGTAGTCGAGGCGGGCGGTCAGTTCCTTGCGGGGGAGGCGGAGCGCGAACAGGGCGACGCCGATGGCGATGGCACCCAGCGGCACGTTGATCCAGAACGCCCACCGCCACGAGTGCTGGTCGGTGAACCAGCCGCCGAGCAGTGGTCCGGCCACCGCGGCGATGCCGAAGACGGCGCCCATCGGGGCCAGGAATTTGGCGCGTTCGCGGGGCGGGACCAGGTCGGCGACGATCGACTGCGAGATGATCATGAGTCCGCCGCCGCCGAGGCCCTGCAGGGCGCGGCCGGCGATCAGGGCGGTCATTCCACCGGCGAGCGCGGCGACGATCGAGCCGGCCACGAAGAAGCCGATCGCGGCGATGAAGACGACCTTGTGGCCGATCAGGTCGCCGAGTTTGCCGTAGACCGGCATGCCGATGGTGGCGGCCAGGATGTACGCGGTGGTCACCCACGCCATGTGTTCGAGGCCATGCAGCTCGCCGACGATGGTCGGCAGGGCAGTGCTGAAGATGGTCTGGTCGAGGGAGCCGAGCAGCATCGCGACCAGGAGCGCGACGTACACCAGCAGGAAGTTGGGCGGCATGGGGGGTCTCCAGTACTAGCGGAGGCGGCATCTCCGGTTAGGGGAAACCTAGCACTAAACGGAGATGGAGTCTCCGGTTGTTAGGATCGTCTCCATGTCCCGCCCGCTGCGCGCCGACGCCGCCCGTAACCGTGAACTGCTGCTCCTGTCGGCCCGCGAACTCTTCGCCAAACGGGGTCTCGACGTCACCCTCGACGAGATCGCCCGCAACGCCGGAGTCGGCGTCGGCACCGCCTACCGCCGGTTCGCCAACAAGGACGCGCTGATCGAAGCCCTCTTCGAGGACCAGCTCGACCGGATGGTCCGGCTCGCCACCGAGTCCCTGGACAAGGTCGGCACCTGGGACGGGTTCGTCGAGGCGATCGGCTCGTTCACCGCCCAGATGGTCGCCGACCGCGGGCTGCGCGACGTGGTGTTCCGCAACTACGGCCGCGGCGACCGGATCGCCAAGCTGCGGGAACGCTTCGTCCCCACGATGGAGGCAGTCGTCCGGCGGGCCCAGGAGGCGGGCGTGCTGCGCGCCGACGCGGCCCCCACCGACCTGCCGATCATCGAGATCATGATCGGGGTCGTCGACGTCTTCGCCGAACCGGTCCGGGCCGGCCTCTACCCCCGCTACCTCACACTGATCCTGGACGGTCTGCGGGCCCGGCCGGGGCTGACCCCGTTACCGGTGCCGGCCCTGACCAACGACGAATTCGACAGGCTGACGCTCATCCCGCCGCCGCCCGGGCTCTGAGGGTCAACTCATCCGGGTGATCGCGCCCTTCAACCGGGCCAGATCCCGGCGCCGCTGCTCGATCGTGGTGGCGATCCCGACCAGCAGCAGGCCACCGACGGCGAGCGGCACCCAGCGCGGCACCAGATCCCAGAACTGGATCAGCTCGTGCAACGCCACGAACACCAGCACCCCGCCACCGACCACCACCGGCGCCTGCAACCGGGCCCGCGCCCCGAGCAGCAGCACCACCAGCGAACCGACCCCGAGCAGCAACCGGCGAAGGTACTGCGGATCGTCCGAGGCGCTGTAGGCGATCACCGCGAGTGACGGCAGGAAGGCCGTCGTCAGTGCCGGCCCGTACGCGCTCCACGACGGCAACTCCGGCCGCCCGCGCCGGGCCACCCAGCCCGCACCCAGCGCCAGCAGCGCCGCCGGAAGCGTGTACGCCTCGGCGGTCTCCACGTCCCGGTCCACCAGCAGCAGCCACCAGCTCAGCAAGGTCACCGCGGACGCCGCAAGACCGTAGCGGTACCGCACCCGGCCACTCTCGCCCGGCCGCAGCGTGCGCACCACCAGCACCAGCGCCCACAGCCGGCAGGCGTGCGCCGCCCAGCCCACCGAGTCGCTGATCACCAGCGCGATCAGAGCCGCCGCGTGCGCCACCACGAACGGGGCGGTGGCCTCGCCCGGCCGCCTTGCCCGCAACACCCATTCCAGCGCCACCACCAGGGCGCCGCCCGCCAGCACGGTCAGCGGAGTGGCCTTACCCAGATCAAGAGCGTTGCCGACGGTGTACGCCAGGACGACCACCGCCATCGATCCCGCAGTCCACCCCGCGATCCGGACCAGCTCCGCCGGAGCGGCCCACCCCACCACCGCCCCCGCCACCACGAGCAGGGTGAACGCCACGATCGTCGGCCCGTACCCGGCCAGCGAACCGGCCACTCCGGCAGCCGCCAGCACCCCACCCAGGACGGCCGTCAGGTCGTGGACGATCCGCCGTCTCCGCACCAGCGCCGCAGCCACCAGCCCGAGCAGCCCACAGACGAGCGCCGCGATCGGCACCACCGGCCAGGGCGCCCCCGCAGCCGCCAGGGTCAGCGGAATCAGCAACGCGACGAACGGAGCCGCCGGAGCAGCAGACTTCAACGACCTTCCTGCCGGTACGCCGGTCGCCGGCCCCGCCGCGAGGACTCCCGCAGTGGTCGCCACCCCGGCCAGCGCCAGCGCGACGACACTCGGCCAGGCGACCGCCGACTGCACCGGCGCGATCCCGGACCAGACGCCGGTCGTGGCGGTCCACGGTTCGAAGACGACAACCGCGATGTCGGTGAACGTCAGCCCCAGCAGCGCCAGCCCGGGAATCGCCGCCGCGGCCAGAACGGCCTGCCGTCCGATCCTGATCGGCAGCAGCGCCGCGACCAGCAGCAGGGCCGCGGCGGTGTGGAGGGAGACCGGGTCGGTACCCGGTGCCGCCCAGAGCGGGGTGGCAGTGACCACGACCAGGGTCACCCCGAGAGCGTGCGGACCGTACTCCGGAAGGATCCGGGCCACCGCATGAGCGACAAGGCACAACAGCACCGCGACCAGCAGTGCCGCCCGCACCTGGGCGGTCACGGTCGCGTCGGCGGCCAGCAGGCCGAGCCACACCGCCGGCCCGATCGCGGCCAGCCCCACCACCAGTGCACCGGCACCGACATCAGGGCCACGCAGCCGGGTACGCACCGCCAACGCCGTACCCACCCCGAGCACGACGATCGTCCCGAGAACCCCGGCGACCACACCCGGGCGACCGGAACCGATCAGGACGGCGTAGGAGAGCAGGACAACACTCGCCGCCACCGGGTACAGCGCCTCCGCAAGACTCCGCGACCCGGCCGCCCGAACCAGGGCCACCGCCCCGACCAGCAGCCCGGCCACCGCACCCGACCACCAGAGCAGCCCGAACACGGCCGGAATCAGCAGCCCGGCCGCCGCGACCGCGGACAGGGCCAGATCGGCGTGCACTCGCCGGGGGACCAGCAGGGCGTACGCCACCACCGTGACGATCAGTGCGACGAGCGAGTCCACATCGGGCCCGCCGACAGCCGACCCCGACGGCGCGGCCAGCACCGGCCGGGCGGCCTCCACCCCACGGGTGATCGCCAGCCCGAGAGCCACCGCCACCCCGCTCGCCGGAACCGCTCCGGCTATCAGCGCCCCGGCCCACGGACCGTTTCCGGTCACCCGCCGAACCGACTCCAGCAGCGACCGGTGCGGTGGGCGAACTCGATCGTGTGGGTCGGCTGCCTGTGGCGAGCCCTCACCGTCGCCGTCAATCGACGAGACCGGCTCGTCAACCGGTGCGTCTGGCTCGTCGGCCGAGGTCACGACTGGTTCACCGGACACTGTGGCGCCGGCGGGGGCGGCGGGACGTGGCCGCAGCAGGGCGGCGACGGCGGCGACCACGAGAGCGACGACCGCGAGACGGGTGAGTTGCCAGCCGGAGTTCTCGGCGCCGACCCGGATCTCCAGGATCCAGCGGAAACCGGCGACCGCCGTGGCCACCAGGAGCAGCGCGGACGTGACCCGCTGCGCCTCGACGAGCCGGGCCAGGACCGCCCACCCGACCAGGGCGATCGGCACCAGGACCAGAACCGCGCCGGCGGCGGCCGTCGCCCCGGGCCCGTCCGCGCTGAACAGATCGGCGAGAGCGAACAGCCCGGCGATTCCCGCCGAGACGGCACCCCAGGCGACGGCGATCCCGCGCATCACACCCCGGACCGTGACCGTCCCGGCCGGCTGATGCCCGGGGTGGCCCGGCTGCCAGGGGACCGAAGTCCATCCACCAGCCGGACCAGCCGCCGGTGGGCCCGGAACAGTGGGCGGGGCGGTGACGGGCGGAGAGTCCGGTCCGGCTGGGCGGTAGCCGGGGAGCTGGAGGACCGCGATGTTCAGGATCAGCGTGCCGAGGAAGGCGAGCGACCAGCCGGTCAGCTCGGCGTCGGCGGCTGCCGCCAGCAGCGGGAACACCGGCTGGGCCAGGAGCAGGGCGGAGATCCGGGGTCCACGGAGTCCGGTCGCCTTCGCGTAGCCGACCGAGATCACGGCGGTGGTGGCGAGAACACCGGCGACGTATCCGAACCGGTCGAGATCGCGGATCAGTAGCAGGTCCACGGCCCAGGCCGCGTACCCGTCGAGCAGGATCATCAGCAGGCCGACGATCGCCAGGGTCTCGGCGGCGGACCGCAGACCGCGCCGGGCCGCGAACGGGGGAACCGCCAGGACCGCGGCGGTGGCGGCGGCCAGCAGCAGCGCGCGACCGGTCACCCCGACCTGGGCCCACGCCACGGCGGTGAACACCGAAGCCGCCACCAGCAGCAGCAGTCCGCCGAGGGTGAAGAGCACGTTCTGCACGGT
>DATMVU010000743.1:0-9770 GCA_035562875.1 Actinoplanes sp.
CACCGAGACACCGAGACACCGAGACACCGAGACACCGAGACACCGAGACACCGAGACACCGAGACACCGAGACACCGAGACACCGAGACACCGAGACACCGAGACACCGAGAAGATGGTGCCGTATGAGGAGCGACTGCCGGTTAGCACTTACGAAAAGATTCGGCTGTTGTAGCGAGATGGGCTCTAGCGCCTACATCTACTGGAATCCCGCGGGCACCGTTTCACGTGAAACTCTCGCCCCGGTGGCTGGACCCCAGTCAGGTGGGGCTGGTCTTCACCTGGGGACACCCTCCGGCGCACAAGTCGTCGATCACGCCACATCGACCCCGGCGACATGGCTGGCTCTTTCGCGATCAAAATCGCTGGCATGGGGGCCGAGGAGACCTTCGATCACGACGCACCATCTCGGAAACGCGGTCGGCGAAGCTACCGATGGCTGGCCAGTCCATGACTCCCCTGATCCCCCCGATTGCCCTGCGCTGTGAGGACCGACAAACGGTTCCCGGTGTTTGCAGCCCGCTATCCCGTTAGATTCCGTGAGACCTCAACCGACAGGACGCCGTGATGTGATCGGTGGGCAAGGCCCGCCCGGTCCTCGGTCCAAGACGGGATCGCTCCTTGGTCGAGAGCCAGCCAGCCTTGCTAGGGAAAGGCCGGCTTGGTGAGTGTGTCGAAGACCGGGACCAGGCCAGCCAAGAAGCCAGATGCAGCCCAAGGATCACAAGGTTTGGCTCGCAACAAAGGAGCGAAGCCACAAGGAGCGGTGCACAACAGAACCGCACAGCCGCGTTGCTTAGGTCGCGGCGTCGCGGACCGAGGAGTTCGGACAGCACAGCGTCTCGAAGGAACCTGGTGGCTTTCCCCCAGCGGGATTGGGACAACAACCAAATCGACTGGGTGCGACGTGACTACTCCGAGGGCTCGGCCAGTGGAGCATCGGAGGGCAAGACCGATATACCGAAAGGTCAACATTCACGTCGGAACCAAGGCGGAGGATCTTGCTCAATCGGAAACGCGAACGCTGGCCGAGTTGCCACCCGAACTTGATGACTCGAGCCGGGAAGACCCGGGGTATGCACACGAACCACCACTGCCAGCTGGAGCGGACGGCACGGGCTCAGGCGGTGACATGCGGGCAGAAGAGGAACGATTCTCACTCAAGTCGAAACTGGCTGCGGAACAGCGCTCAGCACTGCATCAACCGCGATAGCCACAAATCCTACACATAGCATGAATAACCGCTAAGAAGAATCAAGATCCTTATAAACCATCAAAACCGACTTCCGGAACGCGTCGAGCAGGCCTCAGGTGGGAGGTGGAAACCTCAGGAGAATCGTTCTGACAGAACTGGTTCAGGCGCAAATAAAGCAGGAACCGACCGAACAGTGCAGCCACCGACTGCGCAACCGTTTTCGGAAAACAGCGAAGGCGCGTGAAACCTCACGCGCCTTCGGGTCGGGAACGAGGCTACCTACTCCTCCGGCTCATCGCCGCTGCGAGCCGCGCCTTCCTCTTCGACACCGATCATGCCGACTATCCGCTCAAGGTCGTCCACCGTCGCGAACTCAATCGTGATCTTGCCTTTGTTCCGGCCGATGTCGACCTTCACCCGGGTATCGAACCGGTCTGACAGACGCTCAGCCAGATCGTTCAAGGCCGGTGCGTGGACCTTGGCGCGCCGGGCGGCCGCTGGCTTCTTCACCACGGTGTCGTCGGTGGCCGCCAGATGCACGATCTCTTCGGTGGCCCGGACCGACAGTCCCTCTTTGACGATCTTCTCGGCGAGCGCGTCCTGCGCCGCACTGTCGTCAAGCCCGAGCAGCGCCCGAGCATGTCCCGCCGACAGAATGCCGGCAGCAACTCGACGCTGCACTGCGGCCGGCAGGTTCATCAACCGGATGGTGTTGGAGATCTGCGGCCGGCTGCGGCCGATCCGCCGGGCGAGTTCCTCGTGGGTCGCCCCGAACTCTTCGAGCAGCTGCTGATAGGCAGCGGCTTCTTCAAGCGGGTTGAGGTTGGCCCGGTGGATGTTCTCAAGCAGCGCATCCCGGAGCATCGCGTCGTCGGGAGTGTCCCGGACGATAGCCGGAATGGTGTCCTTACCGACGGCCTGCGCGGCACGCCACCGGCGCTCGCCCATGACCAGTTCGTATCGGCCGTCGCCGAGGTCACGAACCACGATCGGCTGAAGGAACCCGACCTCTTGAATAGAGGTCTTCAGCTCATCGAGTGCTTCTTCGTCGAAGACATGCCGCGGCTGTTTGGCGTTCGGCTCGATGGCCGATACCGGCAGCTCGGCGAACCGCGCTCCAGGCACCGGCGCCAGCACTGGCTCGTCGTCCAGCGGGGCCGGCACAGAAACCGGCGACGGAGCGACTGGAGTAGCCACCGACGTGGAAAACGGCGACGGCGAGGCCGACACATCAGTGGGCGGTTCAGAAAGCAGCTCGACAGAACCAGCCGTATCGCCGGCGGGCGCCGTGGGAATCAGTGCGCCCAGGCCGCGGCCCAGGCCGCCCCGCCGGTTCTTCATGCCGTTCCTCCAGTGTTGACTCCACGCATTGCGAGCTCCAGAGCCGCCTCGAAGTAACTCGTGGCACCTCGTGATCCCGGATCGTAGGTCATCACGGACTGGCCATAGCTCGGTGCCTCGGAAACTCGTACATTCCGGGGAATCACAGCGTTCAGCACCTTGGCGCCGAAGTGGTTCCGCACATCCTGCTCCACCGCATCTGCCAGACGCGTACGCCGGTCGTACATCGTCAACAAGATCGTAGAGACATCGAGGGTCGGATTGAGGTGCTGACGCACCAGGTTGATGTTGTTGATCAGCTGATTGAGACCTTCCAGCGCGTAGTACTCGCACTGAATGGGGATGAGAACCTCCTGCGCGGCACAGAGCGCGTTGACCGTCAGCAGGCCCAGCGACGGCGGGCAGTCGATGAAGACGTAGTCGAACTTCTCCGGGTGATTAGTGATCGCCCGGTTGAGGCGCGACTCACGGGCCACCACCGAGACCAACTCGATCTCTGCACCAGCCAGGTCGATCGTCGCTGGCACGCAGTACAGGTTGGGGATGCCCTCGACCTGCTGAGCGACCTCGGCCAGCGGCACATTGTCGATCAGACAGTCGTAGACATCCGGCACACCAGCGTGGTGCGGCACGTTCAGACCGGTAGAGGCGTTCCCCTGCGGGTCGAGGTCAACTACCAGTACGCGGTTGCCGTGGAGCGCGAGCGCCACAGCCAAGTTGACCGTCGTGGTCGTCTTCCCGACGCCACCCTTCTGGTTGGCGACGCAAATCACCCGCGGGTGGTCTGGGCGCGGCATGATGATCTCGCCGCTCGGGTTGAGGATCTGCACAGCTCGCAACGCTTCCATGGCAAGGGGCGGATCGTCCTCATCCATGCCCGGCGTTTCACGTGAAACATGCTCGGTGGACTGAACCACTGTCTCGTGAGGTGGAGAGACAGCGGTTTGGTCTGGCAGAGGCGTGCCATACCCGTACGTCGCGGGAAGTTCGAATCCTCCCCCGCGAGGAGGCCGAGGCTGTGGAACGTCACCGGCGTGCAGTCCGCCCACGCTCATTCCCGACGGCCTGTCGAGAGGCGATTCGGTTTCACGTGAAACACCGTACTCATGCACCGCTTCATCCCTGAGGCTAGGAAGAGGTTGGCCGGCAAACCGTGCCCTCCGACAAGGGAGAACCGGTCCACACTATCGACATCGGGCCAGCCTACGGTGGTCTGGCGCGCGTCGCCACGGCCGACTGTCCGTTCCTGTGGACAAAGCCTGTGGATGAAGGGTGAATCCAGCGACCCGACCCCTGAATCCGGCGGCGCAACCCGTGAGTCCGGCGGGCAAAACCAGAAACCCCTGAAACGGGCGGTACGGATCACCAAGGACCCGCTAGCACCCCTGACAGCTCCCCTGCCCGCCGTAAACCCAGAACCGGACCCTCGGGGCTACCGGCGGCGCGAGTTTCGATGTGGTGAGGCCTCACGGCGCGACTTCGCCGGTCGGGCCTTCGCACCCGGAACGACGTGCCGTTCCTTGATGATTTCCACCACTGTAGTAGGTGGATCGATCAATCCGACTCCACACAACTGGATGGTCGCCTCTCCACCCCCTAGGGCCGAGACAACGTCCTGACCAGCGGCAATCTCCTCCGCTGCGGACGAGCCCTTCATCGCGAGCAGCCGTCCACCGACAGCAGCCAGCGGCAGACACCAGCCGGCCAGCTTGTCGAGCGCCGCGACCGCCCGAGCCGTAACGACATCAGCGCCAGGCAGATCAACTTCCTCGGCCCGCCCGCGTACGACCGTCACGTTGTCCAGCCCGAGGGAGTCGACCGCCTCGTCCAGGAAGACGGTCCGCCGGGCGAGCGGTTCGACAAGCGTGATGACCAGGTCGGGCCGGGCGATCGCCAGCACCAGTCCGGGCAGCCCGGCACCGGAACCGACGTCGATCACGGAAGCCCCGGACGGGATGAGGGAACCCATCACCCCGCAGTTGACGAGGTGACGTTCCCACAGCCGAGGAGCCTCTCGGGGACCGATCAATCCCCGTACGACGCCATCGGTGGCCAGTAGAGACACATAACGGTCGGCCAACTCGAGACGATCGCCGAAAACCTCAGCCGCGGACGGCGGGGCGGGGAAGGACTGCGAACCAGATGCAGCGGGCAGCAAAGGAGAACCAAACGACGGGCCGGAAACGGCAGAGGACGAAGCAGAGAACAACGACGGCCCGACGGCCGCGGAGCGCAGTACGGAAGACGCCGACGACCCGACGGCCGCGGAAGACGGCGCGGGGAACGACGACGGCCCGGGCGCAGTGATGCCCGGGCCGGAGTCACCCGCGTCGTAGCGGGACTCGATCACGATCAGTCCGCTACCCGGACAACGATGCGCCGGCTCGGCTCGACGCCCTCGGACTCGCTCTGCACGCCGGAGATCGCGTTGACCACGTCGTGCACACACTTGCGCTCGAACGCGGACATCGGGTCCAGACGAACCGGGTCGCCATGCTCCTTGACCTTCTCAACAGCGTTCCGGGCGACAGCGCCGAGTTCCTTGCGGCGGGCGGCCCGGTAGCCACCGATATCAAGCAGGAGCCGGCTGGGCGAGCCGGTGGCCCGGAAGATCGCCAGGCGGGTCAACTCCTGAAGGGCTTCGAGGGTGGCGCCACGCTGGCCGACGAGCGGCTGCAGGCGTCCGCCGACGACCTCGACCATCGGTCGGCCCGCAGAGACCAGTTCGTCGATGTCGCCGTCGTAGTCGAGGATGTCCAGCAGACCCTCGATGTAGTCCGCAGCGATCTCGCTCTGGCGGAACAGGTCACCGTCAGTGGCAACAGTCTCCGACTTCTTGACTTCAGCAGGCGCCTCGGACGAGGAAGAGGCAGTAGCAGAAACCGGTGCCTCCGCAGCGGCCGGCTCGGTGGAAGCTGAAGGGGGAGTGCTGGTGTCGGTCACGGTCTCATCTCCGTTGTCACTCGGGCCCGACCGGAGTCGGTCCGCTGTTTCCCGCGGCGAGGCGGGGAGGTCTGTGGACCAAGAGGCGCGCCCGGGAACCGAAAAGGCCCCGGGCCGCGATCATCCCTTGGGTTTGTTGGCTGGCCGGGTGCCCTTCTTGGGATTCACCGGTTTGGCACCGGGCTTGGGCGCCAGCGCCTTGGTGTCCACTGCCGGAACGACCGGCTCGGGGGCGGACTTGCGGCCGAAGAGGCCACCGGTGCGGGCCGGCTGAACCGGGCTCTTCGCACCGCCGGCGGCCGGGCGGGTGGTGGTGGCGGTGCCGCCCTTGTTGGCCATCTGCGGCGGCGGGAACTTGCGGAGCACCCACTGCTGCTGGGCCAGGGTGAACAGGTTGTTCGTGACCCAGTAGATGACAACACCGATCGGGAACAGCGCACCGGAGAAGAGCAGCGTGAACGGGATGCCGTAGAGCATCAGCCGCTGGATCATGAGCTGCTGCGGGTCCTCGGCCCAACCAGTCTTGAGGATCATCTGGCGCTGGGTGAGGAACGTGGTGGCCATCATGATCAGGACCAGGATGGCGGCGAGGATCTTGACCGTAGTGCCGTCGGCGTTGAGCGCTGCCAGCTCGGAGGCGGACGAACCGAACTTGGCGCTGATCGGAGCGTTGAACAGGTGCGCAACGGCGGCACTGTTGAACTGCTCGAGCGGCCACCCGTACAGCTGCTTGTTCGTGTCCGAGATCGTCGGGTCGAGGTGCTGCAGCACGTGGAAGAGGCCGAAGAAGACCGGGATCTGCAGGAACATCGGAAGACAACCCATCAGTGGGTTGGCCTTCTCGACCCGGTACAGCTCCATCATTTCTTTCTGGAGCGTCTCCCGGTCACCCTTGTGCTTCTCCTGGAGCGCCTTGACCTTGGGCTGCAGCGCCTGCATCGCGCGCTGGCTCTTGATCTGCTTGACGAATACCGGAAAGAGGATGACGCGCAGTGTCACGACCAGGAAGAAGATCGCCAGGATCCAGGCCCAGTTGGTGCCGATGACACGACCGTCAGGTATGCCGATCGTGTCCCACAGGGAATGCCACTGCAGGAGGATCCACGAGATGACGTTGTAGATCGGTCCCAGACTCAATCTATAGCTCCAGTCACATCGGCAGGACGGTGACGGATCGGGTCAGGCACCGGGTCATACCCGCCAGGGTGGAAGGGATGGCACTTCAATAGCCGCCAGATCGCCAGGCCGGCACCCTTGACCGCACCGTGACGCGCCAGAGCTTCCTGGGCATACCCGCTGCATGAGGGATAGAACCGACAACGCGCCGGCAGCGCCGGACTCAAGTATCGACGGTACGCGACGACGACGGCCGTCAAGAGGCGGGCGGCCAGGCTCATCGAGGCCGCCGTGGTTTACGCGCCGAGATCAGCGCGCTCTCCAGGTCAGCGGCCAAAGCCGCATACGTGGCACCGGCAGCAGCCGGAAGTGCCCGGACCACCAGTGATGCCCCCACCGGAAGATCGTTGAGATGGAGCCGGACGAGGTGCCGGAGTCGGCGGCGTACTTTGTTGCGGACGACCGCGTTGCCCACCGCTTTGGATACGACGAAGCCGGCGCGCGCCGTAGAAGCGCACGCCGGCTCATCGATAAGCAGGTGAACGACCAGAGTTCCGCGGCCGGCTCGACGGCCACCACGGATCGCTGCGGCGAAGTCCGCGCTACGCCGCAGTCGTTGCGCCGCGGCAAGCATGACTACCTGGGCATTCCGACCCGACTAGCGATCGGCTCAGGCCGACAGCTTGTCGCGGCCCTTGCCCCGGCGGGCAGCCAGGATGGCGCGGCCGGCACGGGTGCGCATGCGCAGCCGGAAGCCGTGGGTCTTGGCACGCCGGCGGTTGTTCGGCTGGTAGGTGCGCTTGCTCACGTCAGAACTCCGATTTCCAGGCTACGACTTTGGGGGGCATCCGCTGTAAGACGCCACTTTATCAGAGCGCGGCGGAGCAACCGCCCAACCCTACGCAGGGCCCCGGAGACGGTCAACCATATCCTTGTCCAGCACGTCGGCCCTGGTCTTTCCGTGCACCAAGTGAATCTTTTCCCGCAGCCGGGTGCTGGACGCTCGGGGCGGCAGTTGTAACCCGCCAGTCTGCGCTGTTAGCGTGCGCGGTTGCTGGTCTCACCGGCCGTTCGCGAACCGCGGAGCGACGGCCAAAACCGGACAAGCCCGTGGATCGTTCGCCACGGTGGAGCCTGTTTGCCGCCCGCGTCACCACAGGCTCCGGTGAACCTGCCGACCATCCGGCCGGGAGCGGCCACTGGCACCACCACGGGTTGTGGATAACCTGTGGATAGCTGGTTGGCACCGTGCGCGTTCAGCACGTTGACTGTGCTGGGTTGGCAATAGGCCGGACAAGGCCCATCGGGGGTCGGTGGTGATGGGGGTGGCGCGGCGGTGGCCGATCAGGTCGACCTGGGCACGTTGTGGCGTGAGACGTTGGACGAGCTGTCTGACGAGATCGAGTCACGGCAGCAGCGCGCCTATCTTCAGTTCACCCGGTTGAGGGCGATAGTCGAAGACACGGCTCTCCTATCAGTTCCGGACACGTACACCCGCGACATCATCGAGTCCCGGCTTCGCCCGGCGATCACCGAGGCCCTCAGCAAGCGACTCAACCGGCCGATTCAGGTGGCCGTCACGGTCCGCCCGCCGGAGGACGGTTCCGGCGTGCCCGGCACCGTCTACGGCACGCCGTCCGAACAGGCGCCGATGCCCGAGGCCCAACCGCGGCACTACGCGGATGCCGGCCCCTACCAACATCAACCGGAGTTGTCGGCCTATCCCGGCCCGCAGCGGATGCCCGAACCTCCGTACCAGCAGCAGGCATTCGGTCCCACCGAGCACACACCGGAGCAGTTCCCGACGGGTTCCGCGCAGCATTCAGCACCGCAGGCGCCGTACTCGCGCAGTGTTCCCACCGGCCAGGAGGCACTGTTCGCCGACCCGATGCCGGCAGCTCCGCCCCAGGTCAACAGGTCGCCGACCGCACAGCCCATCGAGAACGACCCGCCGAACGACGCCGTCGCCCACCGGATGGCCGCCGACGCCGCACAACGCCGCGACAACCAGGGTCATCCCGACGACCGCCCGATGCCGAACCCGGCCGCACGCGACGCCGGCCCGATGCGGGCCGGCGACAACGGCCCCGGCCGGCCGCCGATCGACCTGCGCGGCCCCGGCAACTCCCCACGCCCCGGCGGGCAGGACGGCAACCGGCTCAACCCGAAGTACATGTTCGAGACCTTCGTCATCGGCTCGTCCAACCGGTTCGCGCATGCCGCGGCCGTCGCGGTCGCCGAGTCACCGGCGAAGGCGTACAACCCGCTGTTCATCTATGGCAGCTCGGGGCTGGGGAAAACCCATCTCCTGCACGCCATCGGTCACTACGCCACCACCTTGGGGCACGCGCGCTCGGTGCGCTACGTGTCGACCGAGGAGTTCACCAACGATTTCATCAACAGCCTGCGGGACGACAAGACGCAGGCGTTCCAGCGCCGCTACCGCGACGTCGACATCCTGCTGATCGACGACATCCAGTTCCTCGAGAACCGCGAGCGGACGCAGGAGGAGTTCTTCCACACCTTCAACACGCTCCACAACGCGAACAAGCAGATCGTGATCAGCTCGGACCGTTCACCTCGGCAGCTGGCCACCCTGGAAGACCGGATGCGAACCCGCTTCGAGTGGGGCCTGCTCGCCGACATCCAGCCGCCCGACCTGGAGACCCGCATCGCGATCCTTCAGAAGAAGGCCGCGCAGGAGCGGATGTACGCGCCCGACGACGTCCTGGAATTCATCGCCTCCCGGGTGTCGAACTCGATCCGCGAACTGGAAGGCGCCCTCATCCGGGTGACCGCGTTCGCCAGCCTCACCCGCTCCCCGGTGCAGCTCTCCGTCGCCGAGGAGGTCCTCCGCGACTTCATGCCCGACGGCGCCGGCCCGGAGATCACCGCCGACCAGATCATGGTCTCGACCGCCGACTACTTCGGCGTCTCCCTGGAAGATCTGCGCGGCCATTCCCGCAGCCGGGTCCTGGTCAACGCCCGCCAGGTCGCGATGTACCTGTGCCGTGAACTGACCGACCTCTCCCTCCCCCGCATCGGCCAGGCCTTCGGCGGCCGAGACCACACCACCGTCATGCACGCCGACCGCAAGATCCGCCAGTTGATGGCCGAGCGACGCAGCCTGTTCAACCAGGTGACCGACCTCACCAGTCGTATCAAGTCCCAACCGC
>DATMVU010000744.1:0-14500 GCA_035562875.1 Actinoplanes sp.
CCGCTCTCCAACGTGCAGGAGATCATCCCCTACATCGCCGGTACGCCGGTGCAGGGTTATCTGGTGATGGCTTTGTACGGGATCAACGCCGTGGAACCCTCCTTCAACCCGAAGACGGTTCTCGCCGCCCCGGCCGAGGCGCAGCTCGGTGTGCTGCAGAGTGGCTGCCTCTACCAGATCCTGGAAACCTACGACGACTTCACCGCCGAACAGCTGGTCGAGGGTGGCACCGTGCCGGCCGCGGTGGTCACCAAGATGGCCCAGTACGAGAACCCGCTGCAGACCGCCCCGAGTGCGCCGGTCCTCATCGTCCACGGGACCGATGATGAGGCAGTGCCGTACTTCCTCTCCGAGATCCTGGTCGGCCAGGTCACCTCGTACGGGGTGTCGGTGACCTTCCAGACGATCGACGGTGCCAACCACGACCAGGCAGTCATCCAGTCCTCGGTCCAGGTGGCCGACTGGATCGCCGCCCGCTTCGCCTAGCCGTCCACCGAACCCCGTACCTTCCGCCGGGCCGCTCAGAAGGCGTAACGGATCCGGAGGTACGGGGTTCGGCGTGTGATGAGGTCGGTCAATGACCGGACGTAACCGCCTTTCGCACCGGTGCGGTAGCGGACGTTCAGGTCGCCGTTCTGGGAGCGTTTGATCTGCTGCAGTTCCGGGCGCCACAGCAGATCCTCGGCCCGCGGATGCCAGCCCAGATTCACCTCGTGCAGCCCCCGGTTGTGGGTGAGCATGATGACCTCGGCGGCGAGCTGCCGTTTCGATTCGGCGCTGATCCCGGCGTCCAGCTGATCCAGCAGTTCGGCCCAGTCGGCCAGCCAGCCGTCGCGGACCACGACCGGGCTGAAGTTGACGTGCACCTCGTATCCGGCGGCCACGAAGTCGTCGATGGCACCGATCCGTTCGGCGATCGGGCTGGTCCGGATGTCCAGCAGTTTCGCGTCCGCCTGCGGCATCAGCGAGAACCGGATCCGGGTCCGGCCCCGCGGATTCCAGCCGAGCAGTTCCCGGTTGACGTATTTGGTGGCGAAACTGGCCTTCGCGTTCGGCAGCCGGGTGAACAATTCCACCAGATCGCGGACGTTGTCACTGACCAGCGCGTCCACCGAACAGTCCGAGTTCTCCCCGATGTCGTAGACCCAGTCCACCGGGTCGCATTCGTTCGGTTCCGGTTTGACGCCCTGCCGGTCCGCGTGTTTCTTCGTATACGACAGGATCCGCTCGATGTTCGTGAAAACGGTGATCGGGTTGCTGTATCCCTTGTGCCGCGGCACGTAACAGTAGGCGCAGGCCATCGCGCACCCGTTGGCGGTGGACGGCGCGATGAAGTCGGCGGAGCGCCCGTTGGGCCGGGCGGTCATCGTCTTCTTCACCCCGACGACGAGCGCCTCCCGTTTGATCCGCACCCAGCGCCGCACGTTGCGCTCGTCCCCGTGAACCTCGGGAATCCGCTGGTGGCTGTCGATGTCGACGATCGTCGCGTCCGGCCAGCGTTCCAGGATGTCCCGCCCCCGCGGCAGGTCGGCGGCCCCCTTCTCCAGGTAGATCCGCTTGATGTCCAGGATCTCACTCATGCCTGCACAACCGAGCGGGCCCTCGGGCCGGTGCTGGCGCGGCCGATCAGCAGGACCGCGACGCCCAGGGCGAACATGATCCACCAGCCGGCGTGGCCGGTGGTGGCGACCGCGCCGATCACCGCGACACCCAGGGCGGTGCCGACCTGGCGGCTGGTGGAGGCGATGGCGGCGGCCACCCCGGCCTGGGCGCGGGGCATCCCGGAGACCGCGGTGTTGGTGATCGGGGCGTTGACCATGCCGAACCCGAAACCGAACAGCATGTACGAGATCACCAGCACCCAGACCGGGGTGCTCGCGGTGACAGTGGTCAGCGGCAGCAGGCCCAGCGCCATCGACACCCCGGCGATCTGCAACGGCAGACGGGCGCCGCGCTCGGCGACGAGCCGGCCGGACAGCGGCGCCGCGATGATCGTCATGATCGCCATCGGCAGGGTGTGCAGGCCCGCCTGCAACGCGGTCAGCCCGCGGGTCTCCTGCAGGTACAGCGTGTTCAGGAACAGGAAACCGCCGAGCGCCCCGAACGCGCAGACCGCGACCAGAGTGGCCCCGGAGAACGGGATGCTGCGGAAGAACCGCAGCTCGATCAGGGGTTCGGCGCGGCGCGGCTCCCACCACAGCAGCGCGGCCAGGGCCACCGCGCCGAGGGCGAAACAGCCCAGGATGAGCGGCGAGGTCCAGCCCTCCGCGGGCCCCTCGATGATGCCGAAGACCACCCCGGCCAGCAGCAGGAAGACCAGCAGTTGCCCGACCGGGTCGAGGCGGCGGGGGTGCTCGGCCCGGGACTCCGGGATGAACCGCCAGGCCAGTACGAACGCGGCGATCCCGACCGGCACGTTGATCCAGAAGATCGACTGCCAGCCGAACGAGTGCACCAGGAAGCCACCGGCCAGCGGGCCGAGCGCCATGCTGAAACCGGACACCGCACCCCAGACCCCGATGGCGCGGGCACGTTCCTTCGGGTCGGTGAAGGTGTTCGTGATGATCGACATGGCGACCGGGTTCAGCATCGAACCGCCCACCGCCTGCAGGATCCGGGCGGCGATCAGCCAGCCCAGCGACGGCGCCAGACTGCACAGCAGCGACCCCACCGTGAAGATCACCAGCCCGGCCTGGAACACCCGGCGCCGCCCGATCCGGTCCGCCGTCGACCCGGACAGCACCAGGAGACTGGCCAGGACCAGCGTGTACGCGTCGAGGGTCCACTGCAGGCCGGAGAGCGGCGCGTCCAGATCGTCACGGATCGCCGGGAGTGCGACGTTCACGATCGTCACGTCCAGGCTGATGATCAGCAGACTCAGACAGCAGATCCCGAGAACCAGGTAACGGCGGGGCACGAGTCGGTTCTACCCCTGCTCAGGCCGCACATCCCTGACTTGTTACGGATATCTCGCCCGGCGATGGGCGGCGACCAGCCGGCCGTGTCCGCCCGGATCGTGATGGACGCGTTGACCTGATCACAGTTTCCCGACGGCCCCGGATTGGGCAAGGTGGCCCTTATGCATATCTGGCCAGGCAACCCGTACCCGCTGGGGGCCACCTACGACGGTGGCGGTACGAACTTTGCGCTCTTCTCCGAGGCCGCCACCCGCGTCGAGTTGTGCCTGTTCGACGAGAACGGCACCGAGACGCGGGTGGACCTGCCGGAACGGGAGGCACTGGTCTGGCACGGGTACCTGCCACGAGTGGTTCCCGGCCAGCGGTACGGCTATCGCGTGCACGGCCCGTACGAGCCGTCCTGGGGCGTGCGCTGCAATCCGAGCAAACTGCTGCTGGATCCGTACGCGAAGGCCATCGACGGTGACTATCGGTGGGATCAGGCGCTGTTCTCGTACGACTTCGGTGATCCGGAGTCCTTCAACGATGCCGATTCGGCGGACTTCTCGCCGCGGTCGGTGGTGATCAACCCGTATTTCGACTGGGGCAACGACCGCCCGCTGAAGATCCCGATGTGGGAGACGGTGATCTACGAGGCGCACGTCAAGGGCATGACGATCCAACACCCGAACATTCCCGATGACGTACGGGGTACGTATTCCGGCCTGGCCCACCCCGCGATGATCAAGTACTTGAAGAATCTCGGGGTGACCGCCGTCGAACTGATGCCGGTGCACCAGTTCGTGCACGACAGCGGCCTGATCGAACGGGGCCTCACCAACTACTGGGGCTACAACACCATCGGATTCTTCGCCCCGCACAACGGCTACTCGTCGTTCGGTGGGGACGGGGGCCAGGTGCAGGAATTCAAGGCCATGGTGAAAGCCCTGCACGCGGCCGGGATCGAGGTCATCCTCGACGTCGTCTACAACCACACCGCCGAAGGCAACCACCTCGGCCCGACCCTCTCCTTCCGGGGCATCGACAACTCCGCCTACTACCGGCTGGTCGACGAGGACAAGCGCTACTACTACGACACCACCGGCACCGGGAACAGTCTCAACGTCCGGCACCACGAATCGCTGCGGCTCCTGATGGACTCACTGCGCTACTGGGTGACCGAGATGCACGTCGACGGATTCCGGTTCGACCTGGCCGCCGCCCTGGCCCGGGAATTCCACGAGGTGGACCGGCTGGCCGCCTTCTTCGACCTGGTCAATCAGGATCCGGTGGTGTCCCAGGTCAAACTGATCGCCGAACCGTGGGACGTCGGCGACGGCGGCTACCAGGTCGGTGGCTTCCCGCCGAACTGGACCGAATGGAACGGCAAGTACCGCGATTCGGTACGCGACTTCTGGCGTGGCGAACCCTCCAGTCTCGGCGAGTTCGCGTCCCGGTTCACCGGCAGTTCCGACCTCTATCAGGACGACGGCCGACGGCCCATCGCGTCGATCAACTTCGTGACCGCGCACGACGGTTTCACACTGCACGATCTGGTGTCGTACAACGAGAAGCACAATGACGCCAACGGTGAGGGGAACCGCGACGGCGAGTCGCACAACCGGTCCTGGAACTGCGGGGTCGAAGGCGAGACCGACGACGCCGACGTGATCGTCCTGCGAGAACGCCAGAAGCGGAACTTCCTCGCCACCCTGCTGCTCAGCCAGGGCGTTCCGATGATCGCGCACGGCGACGAACTCGGACGCACCCAGAACGGCAACAACAACGTCTACTGCCAGGACAGCGAGATCAGCTGGGTGGACTGGGCCGGTGCCCGCAACGAGGACGTGCTCACCGTCTTCACCAGGCGGCTGCTGAAACTGCGCGCCGAGCACCCGATCTTCCGGCGGCGGCGGTTCTTCACCGGCGACCCGGCCGGTGACTCGAAACTGCCCGACATCGCCTGGTTGCGCCGCGACGGCGAGGTCATGACCGAGGTGGACTGGAACACCCACAGCGGCATGACCATGACCGTCTTCCTCAACGGCCACGGCATCCCGGAACGCGGCGCCCTCGGCGAGGAGATCAAGGACGACTCGTTCCTGCTGCTGTTCAACCCGCTCGACGAGGACGTGGCCTTCACCCTGCCGGACCGCGACTACGGCCGGACCTGGGAGGTCGCCGCCAACTCCGCCGACCCGCTGCTGGCAGCCAAACGCAAAACCGCCCGCGCCGGTACGTCGGTGCAGGTCACCCGGCACAGCCTGGTCGTCATGCGCTGCCGTTACTGAGCGCGGTACCAGGCGATCTTCTCGCGGACCCGGCGCTGCTCGTGCCGCAGCTGCTCGACCTTGGCATCGATCTCCCGATCGTGCTCCTCGAGCAGCTCGGCACGGCGGTCGTCCGCACCGGCACCGTCGTCGGCCAGCGACTCGGCGAACCGCCGCAGCCGGGCGATCGGCATGCCCGAGTCCCGCAGGCACCGCAGCAGCCCCAGCCGGGACAGATCGGCGTCGGAGAACACCCGCCGGCCACTCGACGTGCGCCGGATGCCGTGCATCAGACCGATCTTCTCGTAGTAACGGATCGTGTCGATGCTGACCCCGAGCCGCTCCGCAGTCTCCCCCGGTGTGTATGGCACACATCGAGCCTAGCCGTTCCGCCAAGTCGGCATCCGTCCCCACTGGTGCGGTGTCCGGGGCCGGTGGGAGGCTGAGGCATGGAACTCCCGCCACGGCCCCGGCTGCACTTCACCCCGCGTACCGGACGCGTCGGTGACCTCTTCGGCGTGCTCGCGGTGGACGGTCGCCACCAGCTCTTCTACGAACTCGACAACGGACCCGGCGGCCCGTCCTGGGGCTGGGCCACCTCCGACGACCTGATCATCTGGACCGAGCAGGGCGCCGTTCCCGCCCCCGGTGACGCCCGCTGCGGCAGCGTCGTGCCCGGCCCGATCGTCTTCCACACCACAACCGGCGGGCAGATCACCCGTGCCGTCCCCGACCCCGGTTTCACCGCGTGGCGGCCGGACCTGCCCGTCCCGGTGATCGCCGCCCCGCCGTCCGGTGTCACCGGCCTGGGCGACCCGGCCGTCTGGTGGGCCGGTAGCGGCTGGCGGATGCTGCTCAGCGGCCGGCTCCGCGACGGTGCCGCCGCCGTCCTGCAATACCACTCGGCCGACCTGCTGAACTGGACGTACGACGGCGTTCTGATCTCCCGGGACCGGGTCACCTGGGGCTGCCCGCGACTGTTCCCGCTGGACAGCTCCTGGGTGCTGCTGGTGACCACCGGTGACGAGGTGGCGTACGGGATCGGCGACTACGACAGCCTGCACTTCACCGCCCGTGCCTGGGGCACCTTCGGCCGCGGGCAGCTCGCCGCCGCCGTCACCTTCGTCGACACCGCCGGGCGCCGCTGCCTGCTCGCCCGCCTCGGCGACGACCTGGCCTGGTCCGGCGCGCTCAGCCTGCCCTGGGTGCTGTCGGTCCGCGACGACCGGCTGATCGCCACCCCGCACCCCAACCTCGACCCCTACCTGATCAGCGGCGCCACCGGGCTGACCGCCGCCGGGGGAGAGGTCCGCGACCACGGCGACCTGATCCTGCGGATGCCGGTCGGCGGCGAGACCACCCTGTTCGCCGACGCCGACATCGTCGAGGTGACAGTCGAAGGAGTCAGCGGGCTGGGCGTGGCCCGGCGCACCGGAGCGCCCGCCCCCGGTGTCCGGTTCGCGCGTTTCGGTGGTTTGGCGTGAACCCGTCCGGGCATGCCTGCGGACATGCCCGGACGTGACGAACTACCCGACACCCTCAAACGGTCGCCGAAGAAGGCGCAGCGCACCTTCATCAAGACGCACGACTCGGCCGTCGAACAGTACGGCGAAGGCGAACGCGCCCACCGCACGGCACTGGCCGCTGTCGCACACTCCTTCGAGAAGGTCGGCGACCGTTGGGAGGCCAGGGCCGAGAAAGGACGCAACGAGACCAAGAAACACCTGCTCGAACTGGCGCGCAGGCTGGACGTCCCCGGACGGTCCACGATGACCAAACCGGAACTCGTGGAAGCCATCCGGAAAGCCAACGACCGGGAGACCCGAAAAGCCCGTGAATGACCTCGATCGATTTGTACGGGCCCAAGCCGACGTCTACGACCGGGCACTGGCGGAACTGTCCGCCGGACACAAGCGCTCGCACTGGATGTGGTTCATCTTCCCGCAGTACGACGGCCTCGGGTCCAGCGTGATGGCGGACCGCTACGCCATCCGTTCCCTCGACGAGGCGCGCGCCTATCTGGAGCATCCGGTCCTCGGTCCTCGCCTGGAACAGTGCGCGTCGGCTCTGCTGGAGCACACCGGTCGTACCGCCGCGGAGATCCTGGGGTACCCCGACGATCTGAAGTTGCGCTCGTCGATGACCCTGTTCGCCCGCGCGAGCGCCGATCCCGGGGTGTTCCAGCAGGTCCTGGACATCTTCTACGACGGCCCGGACCCGTTGACGGTGCGCCTGCTCGATGCCTAGGTGGTGTTCTTCCTCCTCGCCCGCCGTGACCACGGTGGGTTGTGGGAGCGTGCCAAGATCGCTGAACATGATCGATGGATTTGCGAAGGAGTACCTGCACGGGCAGTTGCGGACCGTTCGGCAGACGCTGGTGTGGAAGCTTGACGGGTTGTCCGAATACGATGTTCGGCGGCCTCTCGCCGTGACCGGAACCAACCTGCTCGGGATCATGGTGCACGTCCTCCAGGACACCACCCGGCACGCGGGGCACGCCGACATCCTGCGCGAGAAGCTCGACGGCCGGACCGGGGTGACAGCCGAGCACGAGGAACACCTCGATCCGGCGGCCCGCGAGAACCACCGGGCCAGAGTGGCGGGCGCTGCCCGGGAGGCGGCCGGTCAGGGACGGCCCGAGAATGCCTGAGCGGATTCTGATCACCGGCGCCACCGGTCACCTGGGATCGCGGCTGGCCGCCCGGGCGTCAGCGGCGGGCTGGTCGGTGACCGGCACCTATCTGCGAGCCGCACCTGAGGCGCCGGGCACCGTATCTGCGGCGTGGGTTCGGCAGCCGGGTGTTCGTGATCTCCGGGCAAAGGGTTCGTGGGAGAGACTGGACGTTCGTGACGGTGCGGCGGTCCGGGAACTGGTGCGCCGGGTTCGGCCGGATGTGATCGTCCATGCCGCTGCCGGGCGGGACGACTGGCGGGTCATCGCGGACGGTGCTGCCCAGGTGGCGGTGGCGGCGGCCGCGTACGGCAGTCGTCTGGTTCATGTGTCCAGTGACGCGGTGTTCTCCGGCCGGGAGATCGAGTACGACGAGTCGGCGCCGCCCGATCCGCTCTACCGGTACGGGGCTGCGAAAGCCGCCGCGGAGACTGCGATCGCGGCTGTCGATCCCGGTGCCGTCGTGGTGCGGACGTCGCTGATTCTGGGTGGTGGTGACGGGCAGCACGAGATCCAGGTCCGGGAGCTGATCGCCGGCCGGGCCGGGGGTGCGCTGTTCACCGACATGATCCGCACGCCGGTGCATGTCGACGATCTGGCCGCAGCCCTGCTCGAACTGGCCGGCGGCGACTACCACGGCATCCTGAACGTCACCGGGCCCGATCCGATCAACCGGTATGACCTCGGTGTTCTTGTCGCCCGCCGGATGGGGCTCGATCCGGCACTGATCCCGGTGTCCACCCTCGCGGAGTCGGGTCTGCGGTTGGCTGCGGACGTGCGGCTGCTCACCACCCGGGCGACGGCGTTGTTGCATACCCGGCTCCGGAGTGTCCACGAGTTCATGAGCGCGCCTGGCGAGTGAGCGTGCCTGGCGAGTGAGCGTGCCTGGTGAGTGGGCGCGCCTGGCGAGTGAGCGTGCCGGACCGGGCGGCTGCGGGAGAGGGCGCCACGCTCGCGGCGCCCTCTCGTAGCTCAACTGCTGCAGGTGTTGAGGGAGGTCTGCAGGGCGGTCTTCTCGGACGACTGGAGGGTCAGCGCCCAGTAGTACTTGACCGCGATCCACATCTTGGCGTACGTGCACCGGTACGAGGTGACCGACGGCTGCCACGTCGACGGGTCCTGGTCGCTCTTCGACTGGTTCACGTTGTCGGTGACCGCGATCAGCTGAGGGCGGGTCAGGTCGTTCGCGAACGTCTGGCGCTTGGCGGTGGTCCAGGCGCTGGCGCCGGAACGCCACGCCTCGGCCAGCGGCACCACGTGGTCGATGTCGACGTCGCTGGCGGCGGTCCAGGTGGCACCGTCGTACGGGGAGTACCAGGTCCCGGAGGTGGCGGCACACGCCGAACTGGTCACCACGTTCGTGCCGTCCCGCTTCAGGACGGTCTCCCGGGTGTTGCAGGTGCCGCTGATCGTGATCCAGTGCGGGAAGAGATCACGGTCGTACGTGCCGGCGTTCGCTTCGGCGGCCACCGTCAGCGCGTTCAGGTACGTCTGCGCGGTGGCCTTCGACGGGATACCGGTCGGGGCGGCCTGGGCGGGGGAAGCCAGCAGGCCGAACGAGAGGAGGCCGGCGACGAGCCCGGCGACCACGGAACGGGGGGATAGGGGCATGAACGGCTCCTTAGGTCGTCCGATTCGGACAACACAGATCTACGGGAGCCAAACGTCTCCGGATGATGACGGTCGTGAATTTCTCGTGTCTGAACAAACAAGAACAAACCCGTCCCGGAAACAGCACGTTCACGTACGGCTTCCGAGGGTGATCTTCCAAGCCGCGGTACGTGCGGTCGGGATCGCCACCCCAGGCGCCTGCCGCCGTAGTCGACGGCCAGGAGCAGGGTCACGGGCGGGTGCCGGTGGCCCGTAACGCCTCGATCAGGCGGCGGGTGGTGTGTTCGCCGGTGGTTTCGCGGGTGGCCAGCGGGCCGTGGGCGGCGCTGCCGAGGGTGAGGCCGCCGTGGTCCGGGACGGCGGTCTTCGCGGAGGCGTGCACGGCTGGTACCCCGGTGGCGACCAGGGCCGGGATCAGGTCGGGGACGACTCCGCCGCCGGCCTGGATCTGCAGGCGGCCGGCCGCGGCGGCGACCAGGCGGCGCAGGCCGGGAAGGCCGTCGGCGACGACTGTCGGGCAGCCGGCGGTGAGGACACGGCGCACGCCGAGGCCGATCAGTTCCTCGATGGCCTGGGCCGGATCGGTCAGCAGGTCGAACGCGCGGTGGAAGGTGACGTCGGCGCCGTCCGCTGCGGACACCACCCGGGCGACGAGGGCCGCATCGATGTGGCCGTCGCGGAGACCACCGATCACCACTCCGGCGGCGCCCGCGGCGATGGCGTGCCGGACATCCCGCACCGTTGTCGCGACTTCGGCCGGCGTGTACTCGAACCCGCCCGGCCGCGGCCGGACCAGCACGTGCACCGGGATGGCCCGCCCGGCCACCACGCCCGGCCGGCCGGGCAGACCGGAGGAGGAGGGCGGGAGGGCGTCGACTGCGGCTTCGATCAGGCCCAGGGACGGGGTGACGCCGCCGAGGGGGAGGGCGCTGCACAGTTCGACGCGGTCCACGCCGAGACGGGTGGCGACGTCGATGCCGTGTTCGTCCTGCACGGCCAGTTCGAGAACGGTCATGGCAGCATCCTCACCGTCAGGCCACGCATGGCAGTCAACGATAGGGTTCCGGCATGGACTATGTGCGGCTGGGCGGGACCGGGCTCAAGGTCTCCCGGATCTGTCTCGGAATGATGACCTACGGCTCGACCACCTGGCGCGACTGGGTGATCGACGAACACGCCGCGGAGCCGATCGTGCGCCGCGCCGTCGACCAGGGGATCACCTTCTTCGACACCGCCGACATGTACTCGGTCGGCGGCAGCGAGGAGATCACCGGCCGGCTGCTGCGGTCACACTTCACCAGCCGCGGCGACTACGTGCTGGCGACGAAGGTGTTCTTCCCGATGGGCGACGGCCCCAACGACCGCGGCCTGTCCCGCAAACACATCATGGCCTCGATCGACGCCTCGCTGCGCCGGCTCGGCACCGACCACGTCGACCTCTACCAGATCCACCGTTTCGACTCGGCGACCCCGATCGAGGAGACGATGGAGGCGCTGCACGACGTGGTCAAGGCCGGCAAGGCCCGCTACCTCGGCGCGTCCAGCATGCACGCCTGGCAGTTCCAGAAGGCGCAGTACACGGCCGCGCAGAACGGCTGGACGAAATTCGTGTCGATGCAGCCGCAGTACAACCTCACCTACCGCGAGGAGGAGCGGGAGATGCTGCCGCTCTGCCTCGACTCCGGGGTCGGGGTCATCCCGTGGAGCCCGCTCGCCCGTGGCGTGCTGGCCCGCGGCCGGGCCGCCGAGTCGGTGCGGGCCCGGACCGACCAGATGATGGCCCGGCTGTCGAACGAGGAGGACTTCGCCGTCGCCGACGTGGTCGCCGACGTCGCGAAGGCCCGGGACACCTCGCCGGCCCGGGTGGCACTCGCCTGGCTGCTGTCGAAACCGGCGGTCACCGCCCCGATCATCGGCGCCTCGAAGCAGTCCCACATCGACGACGCGGTGGCCGCTGTCGACCTGGAACTGACCGCCGACGAGATCGCCACCCTGGAGGCCCCCTACCGGCCGCACGCCCTGATCGGTTTCTAGGCGGCGCGGCCGAGTTCGGCGTTGCCGGGCGGGTCCTGCCAGATGGCCCAGCGGGTGTCCGGGCCCAGCGACTTCGCCTTGGACATGGCCAGTTCGGCGCGGTGGGCCAACTCGTCGAGGGTGAGGGTGCCGGGGGCCGCCACGGCCACTCCGAGGGCGGCGGCGAGCGTGACCAGACGGCCGTCGATCATGATCGGGCCGAGGGCGGCGGCGAGGCGGCCGGTCACCTCGTACGCCGCCTCCGGGGTGTCGAAATCGGTCAGGAGCACCGTGAAGCCGGAGGTGCCGCGGCGGACCGTGACCGCCGAGGGCGGCGCGCAGCGGCGCAGCACCGACCGGAATTCGCGCCGCAGCCGGACGGAGTCGTCGCCGTTCAGGTCGGCGACCAACAGTGCGGTCGGTGACCGGCCGGAGGTCCGCTTGAAGCGGTTCCGGAACCGGAGACCGGCCACCAGGTCAGCAGCGCGCACCGTGACTCCAAACGTCGTGAGGGACGCCGGAGCAGATCGGACGCCGGGCGGGCGAGTTGAGGAACATAGGATCGGCGGATGGCCGTACCGCAGACCCATGACGAGGCGATCACCGTCGCCCAGCAGCTCGCCGACATGCTCGAACCCGGTGCGATCCAGCGTGACCGGGACGGCGCCGAGGTGATCCCGGCCGAGGCGGTGGCCGCGCTGGACGCCTCGGGGCTGCTCGGCATCACCGTGCCGGTGGCCGACGGCGGGCCGGGGCTGGGGCCGCGCACCCTGGCCGAGGTGTCCCGGATCGTGGCGATGGCGGATCCGGCGATCGCCCAGATCCCGCAGGGCCACTTCCTGATGGTCGACGCGCTGGTGGTGCACGGTGGCGCCGAGGCCCGGAAACGGATCCTCGGTGACGTGCTGGCCGGGAAACGGCTGGGCAACGGTCTCGCCGAACGCGGCGGGAGACACGCGCAGGACCTGAGGACCCGGATCGTGGACGGGCGGCTGAACGGCGTCAAGTACTACACGACAGGTGCCCTGACCAGCGCCTGGATCGCGGTCAGCGCCCTCGACGAGCAGGGCCGGGTGGTGCTCGCGGTGGTGCCGCGGGACGCCGACGGGGTGGCCGTGGACACCGACTGGGACATGATCGGGCAGCGGGCCACCATCTCCGGGACCGCCACGTTCACCGGGGTGCCGGTCGAGCCGGGGCTGCGGATCGACTGGTCGAGCGCCTTCGAGGTGCCGCAGCAGCTGGGGGCGCGGGCCCAGATCGTGCATGCGGCGATCGAGGTCGGCATCGCCGGGGCCGCGCTGCGGGACGCCCGGCGCTACCTGCGGGAGAAGGCGCGGCCGTCGACCGAGGCGGTGCGGAGGGGCGCCGCCACGGCCACCGATGATCCGCATGTGCGGCACCGTTACGGCCGGCTCGTCACCCGGGTCCGGGCGGCGGAGGCGCTACTCGACTCGTCCGCCCGTACCCAATCGGCAGTGGGTCTGGTCCCGGCCGACGCGGACGCCGCGGCGCGGGGATCCCTGGCGGTGGCCGCCGCGAAGGCGTTCGGCACGGAGGTCGCGCTGGAGGTGTCGTCGGAGCTGTTCACGCTCTGCGGCACCAGTTCGGCCGCCGCGAAGTACGGCCTGGACCGGCACTGGCGCAACGCGCGCACGCACAGCGTCCACGACCCGATCGACTACAAATACGCCCATATCGCAGCGTTCGAGCTGGGCGACGAACAACCCCCCAACCACGGACAAATCTGATTTTGTACGCATGACACAACGGTCCCGTGACCACCGCGCGAGGTGATCACGGGACCGGGTCTCCCCGCGACCGCCGGGCCGAATGCGGTGGTCGCCGAAAAATCAGATCCGGAAAGCCCCGAACACCACGTCGGCGTTGTGGGTGAACCCGAGACGCCCGTACAACCGGATCGCGTTGTCGTTGTCGTGCACCGCGTGCAGGAACGGCAGCTCACCCCGGGCCAGGATGCCGGCCGCCACCGCGAGGGTCAGCCGCGCGCCGAGGCCCTTGCCGCGCCACGCCGGATCGGTGCAGACCGCGCTCACCTCGGTCCACCCGGGCATCCGGAACCGCTCGCCGGCCATCGAGACCAGCCGGCCGTCGGCGTCCCGGATGCCGAGATAGCGGCCGAGTTCGACGGTGCGTTTCAGGAACGGGCCGGGCTGGGCGCGGGCGACCAGGTCGAGCATCTCCGGCACGTCCTTCTCGGTCAGCACGACCGCGTCCGGGTCCTCCACGCCGGACATGCTCTGCCCGATCATCTGGACTCCGGAGGTCACCGACTCGGCCCGCCAGCCGGCGAGCGGGGTGATCGACGGGCCGGTGAGCACCGCGAAGTCGGTGACACCGGCCAGGTCGCGCCATGCGGCCGGATCGGCCGGGTCACTGAGCGCGGCAAACGGGGCGATCTCGGGCAGATATCGGGCGGCGTTGCCCGCCACCTCGGCGAAACACGCCTGCGGCCCGGAAAGGGCGGCCCACACGGGGTTGTTCAGCACACCCTGGACATTGCCCGTTACCGGCCCTCCGCGCCAGTGGATATCGGCCGAACCACCCACTCGCCGCTCTGTCGGATTTCGTCAGGCTCCGGGTACGGCTGGTACTGCTCGGCCAGGGCCAGCACGTCGACCGGCCACAACGGCTTGGCGAAGTGGTAACCCTGCCCGTACCGGCAGCCCATCGCGTCCAGGGCGGCCCGCTGCCCGGCCTCCTCGATCCCCTCGGCCACCACCGCCAGGTCCAGATTGTGGGACAGGGTGACGATCGCGTCGACCAGGGCGTGCTGCTGACGGCTGTGCAGGATGTCGTCGATGAACGACTTGTCCAGTTTCAGCACGTCCACCGGCATCTGCCGCAGGTAGCTGAGCGACGAGTACCCGGTGCCGAAGTCGTCGATCGCGATCCGGACACCCATCTCGCGCAGCGCCTTCAGCTCGTCGATCACCTTGTCGGCGTCCTTCAGGACCAGACTCTCGGTGATCTCCAGGAGCAGCCACTCCGGGCGTGCCCCGCTCGCCGCCAGCGCG
>DATMVU010000745.1:0-4585 GCA_035562875.1 Actinoplanes sp.
CCGGCCCCGGCCCCGGCCCCGGCCCCGGCCCCGGCATCAACATCGGACCAGGCATCGGCATCGGCGCCTTCGCGGGACGTGTCGTGTCTCACGCCCCGAAGACGGATCGCCGGACCGGCAGGTTGCAAAACCTTTCAGAACATCGAGACGTGTACGTGATCGGTGTGCGCGCTCGGCCCGGAGTAGGACCGCCACTTCCCTTCGGCGGTGAACCAGATCTGCTTGTACCAGATCACGTAGTAGATCCCGAGCCGGTCGGCGTTGCGGACCAGGAACGCGGTCAGGTCGTTGCCGTACCGGACCATGGCGTCGTTGTGGGCGACCGCGAATCCGCTCTTCTGCAGCGACCAGTCACAGGCCCGGCCCTTGGGATGTTCGAACGGCCCGCCGGTACGGTGACAACCCGCGAACAGCTTGAATCCGGCTCGGCGAGCCTCCTTGTACATGTGCAGGGTCCGTCTGGTGACGCAGCCGCTGGTGGTCTCGTCCTTCTCGGTGCAGCCCTCGGCGGAGAACCCGCCGTCGGCGTCGCGCGGCGCGGGTTTCGCGACCTTCGAGGTGGCGTCGACGAATCCGTTGCTGATGCTGCTGTTGATGCCGGTTCCGCCGCCCAGCAGGTCGAGTTGCCCGCGGGCCGTTTCCCGCTGCTTGCGCAGCACCTCGAGTTGCTGCTGTTCCCGTTTCAGTTCGGCGCCGATCCGCTGTGTGCGGTCGGCGACGGTCCGCACGGCCCGGTCCAGCTCCCGCAGGGTGCCGTCGTGCAACCGGTTGATCTCCTCCAGGGACGCCGCCTTGGCCATGAAGTCGTCCGAGGATCCGGCGCTCAGCAGGTAGCCGAGGGTACCGAGGTCACCGATCTGGTACTGCTGCCGGGCGATCTCGCCGACCTCGGGGATCAGCGCGTCCCGGCGGGCCTCGGCCGCGGTGAGCTGGGCGGTCAGGGTGCGCTGCTTCTTCCGGGAGGCCGCGACGGCGCCCTTGGCGGCCACGTAACGCCGGCTGGTCGCCTCGATCACGGTGGACAGATCCCCGTCCCCCTTCTCCTCAGCGGTGGCCGATCCGCCACCCGGAGCACCGGCTGCCGGCGCCGGAAGAAGCACCCCGGCCGTCAGCACTGCCAGAACCATCGGCAGCCACCGAAGGGCACCGTCTCTCATCTCAGCGATCTTCCTTCTCGTCCGGTACGGCTACGGCTTCTTGAGGACGTTCCACTTCTGGTACTCGCCGTCGTTGAGCGGCCGGGTGTAGACCGACCCCAGATCCGGATCGGCGCTGCCGACCACCCGGGCGTTGCTGTCCAGCGCCCGGCCGGTGGCACGGTTCAGATAGTTGAGCGGCCCACTGGAACGCCATTGCTGGTAGTGGTTCTTGGTGTCGCATTTACGGGTGTAGGCGGCGCCGGCGGCGTTGCTGTCCAGACATTTGGCGGTCGCCAGGTTCTGGAAGATGTAGTGCCCGTCGGACAGCATCACGACCAGCCACGACTGGTTGAGGTTGAAGGTGCAGGTCTTGGCGTAGACCGTCTCCAGCCGGCTGTCCAGGCACTTCCAGGTGGCCCGGTTACGCAGAGACAGGACCGCCGCGCCCTCGGCGGCCGAGGCGGGCGAGGGCACGACGGCGACGCCGGCCACCACGGCGCACACGGCAGCCATCCGGGCAAGCAGTCGCCGGCCCGGTCTGATGTTTTCTGACATGTCCGACGATCTTGACCACTGATTGTGTGAATCCTGTGTGATCAGCTGATCGCCTACGATCTCTGCCCATGTGCGCGAACGTGCTGGTGGCCGAGGACGACCCGCGGCAGGCGGAGGTGTTGCGGCGCTACCTGGAGGCCGAGGGCCACCACCCCATCATGGTGACCGACGGTGATCAGGCGGTGGCCGCGGTCCGGGCCGGTGGTGTCGACCTGGCGGTGCTGGACGTGCTGATGCCCACCTTGGACGGGGTGTCCGCCTGCCGGCTGATCCGGGCCCGTTCGGAGATCCCGGTGCTGATGCTCACCGCGCTCGGCGAGGACGACGACGTGCTCCTCGGCTTGGACACCGGCGCCGACGACTACGTGACGAAGCCGTACAGCCCCCGGCAGTTGATGGGCCGGATCCGGACCCTGCTGCGGCGGGTTCCGCCGGTGCCCCGCAACGTCCGCCGGGCCGGGGCGATCACCGTCGACCTGGACCGCTGGGTCGTCCTTCTCGACAACCACGAGATCGTCTGTACGCCGGACGAGTTCGGCATCCTGGCCGCGCTCGCCGACGCCCCGGACCGGGTCTTCAGCCGGGCGCAGCTGCTCCAGCACACGGCCGGCCAGGACCGCGAGTCCACCGAGCGCACCATCGACTCGCACGTGAAGAACCTGCGCCGCAAGATCGAGAACGATCCGCGCCGTCCCCGGCGGCTGGTGACCGTGTACGGCGTCGGCTACAAGCTGGTCGCGTGACCGTCTCCTGGCGGCGCAGCCTGGTGGTCCGGCTGCTCGCCACCTCGACGGTGATCGCGATCTGCGCCATCGTGGCCACCGCCTGGCTGGCGGTCCAGACCAGCACCCGGACGCTCCGCCAGGAGCAGGGGCAGGTGCTCGCCGACGACCGGGCCCTCTACGACCTGCTGCTCGGGCACGCGGCCACGCACACCACCTGGGACGGGGCCGCGAGCCTGCTGCGGGTCGGCCGCGCCGACCGGCGGATCACGCTGCTCACCGAGGACGGCACCCTGATCGCCGAGACCGCGCCGGGCCCGTCGCTGCGGGACGCCCGGCCGTCGGCACTGATCGACCCGCTGAACGTGGAGCTGAGCATCACCGGCGGCACCGACCGGATCGACCCGCGGGCCGTCGGGCCCTACCGGCTGACCGGTGCCGAGGCCGCGGATTCGGCGGAGGACGCCCTGACCCAGATGTTGTGCCTGCGCAGCAAGGGTTTCGAGCGGCCGATGAGCACGCTGCCCAGCGGCCGCTCGATGGTCCGGGACGAGGACTCCGGAACCTGCGACTTCCCGCTGAAGCTGACACCGACCGAGGTGACGCCGCTGCGCGAGCTGACCGCCGCGACCGCACGGTGCGCGGGGCTGACCGCGGCTCCCCGGGCGATCTGGTTCGACCCGAACGGCTTCACCCTGACCAGGACCGGCGGTCAACGACTGCGGGACTGCGCCTTCGAGGCACGACAGGCCCAACTCCGGCCGTACGTCGCCCCGGTCGTCCTGCTCTTCGTGACCGATCCCGCCTCGGCCGCCGCTCCCCCCGCCTACGACCTGTCGCAGGCCAACCTGACCCGGATCGCCGTGGTCGCCACCGGGATCCTGGCCGCCGCGATACTGATCACCGTGCTGGCCGGCCGCCGCCTGGTCCAGCCGCTGCGCCGGCTCACCCGGGCGGCGGTCAGCGGCCGTGAGTTCCCGGCCGTGCCCGCCGACCGCCGCGACGAGATCGGCCACCTCGCCGCCGCACTGCACGACTCGGAGAAACGCCGCCGCGAGATGATCAGCGACGTCGCCCACGAGCTCCGCACCCCACTGACCAACATCCGGGTCTGGCTGGAGGCCGCCCAGGACGACCTGGCCCCGATCGACCGGCCGCTCGTGGACCTGCTCCTGGACGAGGCGGTCCTGCTGCAGCGGGTGATCGACGACCTGCGGGATCTGGCCGCCGCCGACGCCGGTGACCTGCGGCTACGGCCGGCCGACTGCGACCTGTACGAGGTGCTCCGCCAGGTCGCCGACTCGCACAGCGGGACCGCGTCACAGGCCGGGGTCACCGTGCTCGTCCCGGACGGTCCACCGGCCCGGGCCACCGCCGACCCGGACCGGCTCCGGCAGATCGTCGGCAACCTGGTCAGCAACGCGGTCCGGCACACTCCGGCCGGGGGCGTCGTGACGTTGCGGGCCGTCCCGGACGGGGTCGCGGTCGAGGACACCGGCACCGGCATCGACCCGGCGGACCTGCCCCGGATCTTCGACCGGTTCTGGCGTGCCGACGGCTCCCGCAACCGCGGCACCGGCGGCAGCGGCCTGGGCCTGTCGATCGCCCGCAGACTGGCCCGGGCACACGGCGGCGACCTGATCGCCTACAGCACTCCGGGCACCGGCTCGGTGTTCACGCTGACGCTCCCGGCGGGTTAGTCGTCGTGCCAGGAGACCGCGGTGATACGCCAGCCGGTAGGCGTACGCAGCAATGGGAAGATCTTGAAGCCCTCGCCACTGACGGCGGCGCCGTCGAGGGTGCCGGGCTTGGCGTAGCGGCAGGAGTGCTGGGCGATGTCGCCGAGGATCTCGGTGCGGCCGGTGACCTTCCACTCCCGGAAGTCCGTCAGCCGGCCGCCGGTCGGCAGCGCGCGCCGGGGTTCGAGGAAGGAATCGACGCCGTACACCGCCGCATCGGTCATGGGAGCACGGTAGCGATAGATTGCCGGGCGTGACGGTGACGCATCAACCCGGCTGGCTGCCCCCGACCTTCCCGGTCCAGCTCGTCGAGGTGACAGTGGGTGAGCGGACCGGCTACACGCTGCGGGTTCGGGTGCCGGAGGCGGACGGCTGGCAGGATCCGGTGTTCAGCAGCACCGGCGGCCGGCTGACGTTGATGCCGCGGCCG
>DATMVU010000746.1:0-2709 GCA_035562875.1 Actinoplanes sp.
TGCGTCTACCCCGGCCCGGTGTACGGGAGTCCGGCATCTAGTCGTATTTCGGGAGGTATCGAACAACGGATCAGCCGTTGGAGTGACCGGGATGACAATCGCGCCAGATATCGATGTTTTTACTCGGCGTCGCCGCTCGACTACGCAGATCGGTCGGCTAGATTCGTACCGTGGCGCCCAAAATCAAGATCCCCGCGACGAAATACCCGGTCGAGCGGCTGACTCTCGGCAACGGTCTGCGCGTGGTCCTGTCCCCGGATCGCAGCGCCCCGGTCGTCGGAGTGGCCGTCGTGTACGACGTCGGCATCCGCAGCGAACCCGAAGGCCGGACCGGCTTCGCCCACCTCTTCGAGCACCTGATGTTCCAGGGCTCGGAGAACCTCGAGAAACTCGCGCACTTCCGGCACGTGCAGGGCGCCGGTGGCAGCTTCAACGGCTCCACCCACCTGGACTACACCGACTACTTCGAGGTCCTGCCCACCGGCGGGCTGGAGCGTGCGCTCTTCCTCGAGGCCGACCGGATGCGCGGCCCCCGGCTGACCGAGGAGAACCTCCGCAACCAGATCGACGTGGTCAAGGAGGAGATCCGGGTCAACGTGCTGAACCGGCCGTACGGCGGGTTCCCGTGGCTCAAGCTCCCCCCGGTGCTGTTCGAGACGTTCGCCAACGCGCACGACGGCTACGGCTCCTTCGAGGACCTGGAGAGCGCCACCGTCCAGGACGCGCAGGAGTTCTTCGACCGCTACTACGCCTGTGGCAACGCCGTGCTCTCGGTCACCGGTGACTTCGACGTGGCCGAGGCGACCGCGATGATCGAGCGGCACTTCGGTGACGTCCCGGCCCGGCCCGCCCCGATCCTGCCCGACTTCGACGAGCCGGGGCTGACCGCCGAGCGCCGGGAGTCGTACACCGACCGGATCGCCCCGCTGCCCGCGGTAGCCGCCGCCTGGCGTGTGCCGGACCCGATCGGTGCCTTCGACGCCTACCTGCCGTTCGCCGTGCTGGCCGAGGTGCTCACCGACGGCGACGCCTCCCGGCTGGTGGAACGCCTGGTCCAGCGGGACCGCGCGGCCACCACGCTGGGTGGCTACCTCGGCTTCATGGGTGACGAGTACCAGGTGCGCAACCCGACAGCGCTCCTGCTCCAGGCCCACCTGCCGCCCGGCGGCGACGCCGGCAAGGTGCTGCGCACCGTCGACGAGGAACTCGACCGGCTCGCCGCCGACGGGCTCAAGCCCGGTGAGCTGGACCGCACCCAGGCCCGGATGGCGACCAACCTGCTGCAGGAGACCGACGGGGTGCTCGGCCGGGCCCAGCCGATGGCCGTCCTCGAGCTCCAGCGCGGCCGTCCCGAGCTGCTCAACGACCTGCCGCGCCTGATCAGCGAGGTCACCGCCGAGCAGATCGCCGCCGCCGCGGCCACCCTGCGGCCGGAGAACCGTGCCAGCGTCGAAGTCATCCCCGGAGGAGCCGCATGACCACCAAGACTCTCCCGGACCTGGTACCGGACGCCGAGCTGAACCTGCCGCCGGAACGGGAGCGGACCCTCGCCAACGGCCTCACCGTGATCGCCATCCGCCGGTCCGCGGTGCCGCTCGTCGAGGTGCGGCTGCGGATCCCGTTCGGCCGTGCCCCGCTGGCCCCGGCCACCCTGCTGTCCCAGGCGCTCTTCACCGGCACCGCCGACCTGTCCAGCATCGACATCGCCGCCGCGCTGCAGGCGGTCGGCGGCAGCCTGGCCGCCGGCCTGGACCCGGACCGGCTGCAGATCAGCGGCAACGCGCTCGCCGACGGCCTGGAGCGGACACTGGAGCTGCTCGGCTCGGTGCTCACCGGTGCCACCTTCCCGGCCGAGGAGGTGTCGGTCGAGCGGGAGCGTCTGACCGACCACATCCAGGTCGCCCTCAGCCAGCCCGGCCACGTGGCCCGGACGGCTCTGCTCAAGCGGGTGTACGGCACCCATCCGTACGCCGTGCAGACCCCCGCCCCCGAGCAGGTCCGCGAGATCCAGCCGGAGGTGCTGCGGGAACTGCACGCGGCCCGGATCCGGCCGGCCGGCGCGGTCCTGGTGCTGGTCGGCGACATCGACCCGGACCAGGCGATCGACACCGCGGAGAAGGCACTCGGCGGCTGGACCGGCAGTGCCCCCGACGGCAGCATCCCGGCCACTCCGGCGCTGGAGACCGGCCCGCTGCTGCTCGTCGACCGGCCCGGTTCGGTGCAGTCGTCGCTGCGGCTGGCGCTGCCCGCGCTGGTCCGCACCGATCCCGACTACGCCGCCCTGAGCCTGGCGAACCTGGTCTTCGGTGGCTACTTCTCGTCTCGCTGGACCGAGAACATCCGGGAGGACAAGGGGTACACCTACGGTTCGTACTCGTCGGTCGAGCACTACGCCGCCGGTTCCACCCTGGTCGCCGCCGCCGAGGTGGCCACCGAGGTGACCGGCCCGTCGCTGCTGGAGACGCAGTACGAACTGGGTCGCATCGCCAGCCTCCCGCCCGGTGCGGAGGAACTGGAGCAGGCCCGCAGGTATGCCCTGGGCACCCTGCGTCTCGGCATGTCGACGCAGGCCGGGCTGGCCGGTCTGGCCAGCATGTACGCTGGTTTCGGCCTCCGCCTCGACCACCTCCGGGAGCACTCGGCCGCGCTCTCCGTGGCCACTCGGGAGGAGGTCGCCGCGGCAGCCGCGAAATATCTGGCCCCGTCCCG
>DATMVU010000747.1:0-8123 GCA_035562875.1 Actinoplanes sp.
CAGAAGATCGTGATGTACGGGGCCGATGATCAGGTCCACGTGCGGTATAGGAACAAGTTCGGCCGGGAGCGCTCGTACTACACCGGGTTCGAGGGTGTGGTGCAGTGGATCGAGCGGCGGCACAACGACACCGAGAGTGACTGGTCGCGCGAGAAGTACGAAGGGTACATGCGTGACGTGCCCTGCTCGGTCTGCGGCGGCGCCCGGCTCAAGCCCGAGGTCCTCGCGGTGACGGTGGCCGGGAAGAACATCGCCGAGGTGTGCAACCTGTCGGTCGGCGAGTGCGCCGAGCTGCTGTCCGGTATCGAACTGGACGACCGGCAGAAGATGATCGCCGAGCGGGTGCTCAAGGAGATCAACGCCCGGCTGCGGTTCCTGCTCGACGTCGGCCTGGACTACCTGTCCCTGGACCGGGGCGCGGGCACTCTCTCCGGTGGTGAGGCGCAGCGGATCCGGCTGGCCACCCAGATCGGCTCCGGCCTGGTCGGTGTGCTGTACGTGCTGGACGAGCCGTCGATCGGCCTGCACCAGCGGGACAACCACCGGCTGATCGAGACCCTGGTCCGGCTGCGGAACCTGGGCAACACGCTGATCGTGGTGGAACACGACGAGGACACCATCCGGACCGCCGACTGGATCGTGGACATCGGTCCGGGCGCCGGGGAGCACGGTGGCGAGATCGTGCACAGCGGCACCGTGGAGGGGCTGCTGGCCAGCGAGAAGTCACCGACCGGCGCCTACCTGTCGGGCCGGAGGTCGATCCCGGTGCCGGCCACCCGGCGGCCGCTGACCGACGGCCGTGAGGTGGTGGTGCACGGGGCGCGCGAGCACAACCTGCGCAACCTGACGGTGCCGTTCCCGCTGGGTCAGTTCATCGCGGTCACCGGTGTCTCCGGGTCGGGCAAGTCGACGCTGGTCAACGACATCCTGCACACGGTGATGGCGAACCAGATCAACGGAGCCCGGCAGGTCCCCGGCCGGCACACCAAGGTCACCGGCCTGGAGAACGTGGACAAGGTGGTCGGGGTCGACCAGTCCCCGATCGGGCGGACGCCGCGGTCGAACCCGGCCACCTACACCGGGGTCTTCGATCACGTCCGGAAACTGTTCGCCGAGACCACCGAGGCCAAGGTGCGGGGGTACGGCCCGGGCCGCTTCTCGTTCAACGTCAAGGGCGGGCGCTGCGAGAACTGCTCCGGCGACGGCACCATCAAGATCGAGATGAACTTCCTGCCGGACGTGTACGTCCCCTGCGAGGTGTGCAAGGGTGCCCGCTACAACCGGGAGACCCTGGAGGTCCGCTACAAGGGCAAGTCGATCTCCGAGATCCTGAACATGCCGATCGAGGAGGCCGCCGAGTTCTTCTCGGCCCTGCCCGCGATCCACCGGCACCTGCGCACCCTGGTCGAGGTGGGCCTCGGCTACGTGCGGCTGGGACAGCCCGCCACCACCCTCTCCGGCGGTGAGGCCCAGCGTGTCAAACTCGCCTCCGAGCTGCAGAAACGCTCCACCGGGCGGACCGTCTACGTGCTCGACGAGCCGACCACCGGCCTGCACTTCGAGGACATCCGCAAGCTGCTGATGGTGCTCAACGGCCTGGTCGACAAGGGCAACACGGTGATCACCATCGAGCACAACCTGGACGTGATCAAGACCGCGGACTGGCTGATCGACATGGGCCCGGAGGGCGGCAGCAAGGGTGGTGTGGTGCTGGCCGCCGGCCGTCCCGAGGAACTCGCCGAGGTGACCGAGAGTCACACCGGGCAGTTCCTGCGGCCGATGCTGGGCCTGTCCGGTGAGCCGAAGGGGGCGGCGGACGCCACCGCGCGGGCGGCGAAGGCGAACGGGACCACCCCGGCGAAGCGGGCCACCCGGTCCAGGGCGAAAGCAGCTGCCGTTTAGGAACTTCTTAGACGACTCTCAGCAACCGCGCCAGGTTGATCTCCTATGGTCTGCCAGGCGCGGTTGTGTCGTTCCTCTTCGGCTCAGGAGACGAGACAGCCGGGCGAACGTGGAGGAAGTGGTGGAAACACCGCTGCCGTCGGTTGAACGATCACGGCATCCGATCCGTATCCCGAGGCGACTCCGCGTGACTATTCGGCGGTAGGAACACAGGTAGTGGAGGCAACTGATGACTGACGTGCAGCAGCGGACCGAGATCGAGACCCCGCAGGACCGTCCGGGGACCGCCTCGTCACGTCGCGGCGTCCTGCTGGGCGCCGGTGCGCTCGGCGCCACGGCGGCTCTCGCGGCCTGTGGCACCGACACCGTCGGCACCAACCCGAACGGCTCCGACTTCGCCGCGGAACCGGCCCCGGCCGGTAGCGAGGGCACCGACGGCGGCTCGACCGGTGGTGGCTCGACCGGTGGCGGCAGCGCCGGCACCGTGCTGGTGGCCGCCTCCAAGGTCGAGGTGGGCGGCGGTGTGATCCTGGACGAGATGGTCGTCACCCAGCCGACCGAGGGCACCTTCAAGGCGTTCAGCAACGTCTGCACCCACCAGGGCTGCAAGGTGAGCGAGATCGCCGGCGGCACGATCAACTGCAAGTGCCACGGTGCCAAGTTCTCCATCGAGGACGGCTCGCCGACGTCCGGCCCGGCCAAGGCTGCCCTCGCCGCGACCGAGGTCTCCCAGGACGGCGACAACATCGTCACCGCCTAGTCCCGGCGGTTCTCCGCCGGCTGGAGACCCGGTCATGCCACCGGGTCTCCGCCCGGACGTTTCTGTCAGAGGCCCGCACTAGGCTGGAACCGTGCCAGACCCGTCCACTTATCGCCCGGCTCCAGGTAGCATCCCGGAGTCCCCGGGCGTCTACCGCTTCCGCGACCCGGACGGCCGGGTCATCTACGTCGGCAAGGCGAAGAACCTGCGCAGCCGGCTGAACTCGTATTTCGCCGACGTCTGGTCGCTGCACGCCCGCACCCAGCAGATGGTCACCACCGCGGCCGCCGTGGACTGGGTGACCGTCGGTACCGAGGTCGAGGCGCTCCAGCTGGAGTTCTCCTGGATCAAGGAGTTCGACCCGCGGTTCAACGTCAAGTACCGCGACGACAAGTCGTACCCGTTCCTCGCCGTCACCCTGGACGAGGAGTTCCCCCGCCTGCAGGTGCTGCGCGGTGCCAAGCGCAAGGGGGTGCGCTACTTCGGCCCCTACTCGCACGCCTGGGCCATCCGCGAGACCCTCGACCTGCTGCTGCGGGTCTTCCCGGCCCGCACCTGCTCGGCCGGCGACTTCAAACGGGCGCGCCAGATCGGGCGGCCCTGCCTGCTCGGCGACATCGGCAAGTGTTCGGCCCCGTGTGTCGGCCGGGTCAGCCCCGAGGAGCACCGGGCGATCGTCGGCGACTTCTGCGACTTCATGGGCGGCCGCACCGAGCAGTTCCTCAAACGGGTCGAGCGGGAGATGCTGCGAGCCTCCGAGGATCTGGAGTTCGAGAAGGCCGCCCGGCTCCGCGATGACCTGGTGGCCCTGCGCCGGGCACTGGAGAAACAGACGGTGGTGCTCGGTGACGGCACCGACGCCGACATCGTCGCGTTCGCCGAGGACCCGCTGGAAGCCGCGGTCCAGGTCTTCCACGTGCGCGACGGCCGGGTCCGCGGCCAGCGCGGCTGGATCGTCGAGAAGGTCGAGGACCTGACCACCGGTGACCTGGTGCACCACTTCTGCCGGCAGATGTACGGCGAGCAGGAGGGCGAGATCGACGTCCCGCGCGAGCTGCTGGTCCCGGCGCTGCCCGACGACGACACGGCGCTCGCCGACTGGCTCTCCGAGCGCCGCGGCAGCCGGGTGAGCCTGCGGGTGCCGCAGCGCGGGGACAAGAAGTCGCTGATGGAGACGGTGGCCCGGAACGCCGGTGAGGTGCTCCAGCGGCACAAGATGCGCCGGGCCGGCGACCTCGCCACCCGCAACAAGGCTCTGGAGGAGATCGCCGAGAACCTCGGGATGGACGGGGTGCCGCTGCGGATCGAGTGTTTCGACGTGTCCCAGATCCAGGGCACCGACGTGGTCGCGTCGATGGTGGTGTTCGAGGACGGGCTGGAGCGCAAGAGCGAGTACCGCCGGTTCATCATCCGCGGCAATCCGGACGGCAGCGGTCTGGACGACCTGTCCGCGATGGCCGAGGTGATGCGGCGGCGGTTCGCCCGGGTCAAGGCTCCCGAGACGGTGGCGGAGGGGGAGCTGCCCGGCATCGATCCGTTGACCGGCAAGGCGCGGCGGTTCGCGTACCCACCGCAATTGATCGTGGTGGACGGCGGTCAGCCGCAGGTCAACGCGACAGCCGAGGTCCTCGCCGAGATGGGTGTCACCGATGTGGCGCTGTGCGGCCTGGCCAAGCGCCTGGAGGAGGTGTGGCTGCCGGCCGACGACTTCCCGGTGATCCTGCCGCGCACCTCCGAGGCGCTGTACCTCCTGCAGCGGGTCCGGGACGAGGCGCACCGGTTCGCCATCACCTTCCACCGGCAGCGGCGCTCCAAACGGATGACCGAGTCCGCTCTCGATCAGGTGGCCGGTCTGGGCGAGGTGCGCCGCAAGGCCCTGCTGCGGCACTTCGGCTCACTGAAGCGGATCGCCGAGGCCACCCCGGAAGAGATCACCGAGGTGCCCGGAATCGGTCTGCGGACGGCGGAATCAGTGCTCACGGCTCTGCGTTCACCCGAGACGGGGAAGACTGGGGAGCGGTGACCGGCCCCGGCCTACCATGTTGTGTTCCCCGAAACAGACGCAGGAGGCGTGCGTGACCGAAGCTATGGGCGATGCCCTGGAATCCGATGAGGCCGGCACCGACCTGGTGGTGGTCACCGGGCTCTCCGGTGGCGGGCGCAGCACGGTGGCGCGGGCACTGGAGAACGTCGGCTTCTACGTGGTCGACAACCTGCCTCAGGCACTGATGCTGGAGATGGCCGAGCTGGCGTTCGCGGCCGGTGGCGCGGCCCGGCGTACCGCGATGGTGCTGGACGTCCGCAGCCGGGCCTTCTCCACCGACCTGACCGGTGCGGTGCGGGCCCTGAAGGAGCGTGGGTTCGCCCCGCGCGTGGTGTTCGTGGACGCCGACGACGAGGTGCTGATCCGCCGGTTCGAGTCGGTGCGGCGCTCGCACCCGTTGCAGGGCGACGGGCGGCTGGCCGACGGTATCGCCGCCGAGCGCAAGCTGCTCGAGGAGGCCCGCGAGCAGTCCGACGTGATCATCGACACCAGTCACCTGAACGTGAACCAGCTCCGCCGCCGGGTGGAGGAGCTGTTCGGCGGTGAGGACTCGCGCAAGCTGCGGATCACCGTGCTGTCGTTCGGGTTCAAGTACGGCCTGCCGCCGGACGCCGACTACGTGCTGGACGCCCGCTTCCTGCCGAACCCGTTCTGGGTGCCGGAGTTGCGCGAGCACACCGGCCTGGAGGAGGGGGTGAGCAGCTACGTCCTCGGCCAGGACGGCGCGCTCGACTTCGTCGGCACCTACGCCCAGCTGATCGCGTCCACCGCGCCCGGCTTCGAGCGGGAGGGCAAGCGCTACCTCACCGTCGCCATCGGCTGCACCGGCGGCAAACACCGCAGTGTCGCCATCACCGAGGAACTCGCCTCCCGGCTGAGCGCCATGCGGCTGTCCGCACACACCTCGCACCGCGATCTGGGGCGCGAGTGACGGCGATCCGGGTGGTCGCCTTCGGCGGCGGGCACGGGCTGAGCGCCTCACTGCGCGCCCTGCGGCGCACCGCGCAGGACCTGGAACTGGACATCACCGCCATCGTCACGGTCGGCGACGACGGTGGCTCCAGCGGGCGGCTCCGGGTGGAGCGGGACGCCCTGCTGCCCCCCGGTGACCTGCGGCAGGCGCTGGCCGCGCTGGCCGCCGACAACCCGGCGCACCGGCTCACCGCGAGCCTGATGCAGCACCGGTTCGCCGCGATGCAGATCCCGGCCCAGGTCCGGGCACCCGGCCGGGGCCCGCGGATCGAGCGCCGGGCGGACCGCAGCAAGGACTCCCTGGCCGGGCACGCAGTCGGCAACCTGCTGCTGCTCGGGCTGATCGAGATGCTCGGCGACCCGATCGCCGCGCTGGACCACGCCGCAGGCATGGTCGGCGCGCAGGGGCGGGTGCTGCCGATGGCCCGGCACGCGGTCGGGATCGAAGCCGACGTGGTGCACGCCGACGGCGCCCGGGAGACGGTGCGCGGCCAGCACTCGGTGGCCGTCGCCGAGGGCCGGGTGGAGGCGCTGCGGCTGGACCCGGCGGACCCGCCGGCCTGCCCGGAGACGATCGCCGCGGTCCGGCAGGCCGACTGGCTGATCTTCGGGCCGGGTAGCTGGTTCACCAGTGTGCTGCCGCACCTGCTGGTGCCCGAGCTGGCCGCGGCGATCGTGGCGAGCCGGGCCCGGCGCCTGGTCACCCTCAACCTCAGCCCGGACAAGGAGACGTCCGGATGGTCCACCGCGGACCATCTGGCGGCGCTGCACTGGTACCTTCCGTCGCTGCGGGTGGACACCGTGCTGGCCGACGCCGAGTGGGTGGGCGAGCCGGATCAGGTCCGGGCGGCCGCGGCCGGGCTCGGTGCCGAACTGGTTCTGGCACCCGTCGCCGTTGCGGACGGCAGCCCACGGCATGATCCTGAGTCATTGGGCGCTGCCCTGGTGCCAGTATTGGGCGCCACTCGTTGATTACTGACGTAGTGCGGCACACACTGTTCAAGATCCGGCGCATGAGGTGACAACACGATGGCGATGACGCTTGCGGTCAAGGAAGAGCTGGCCCGGGTGGACGTGCCCAAGCCGTGCTGCCGTCGAGCGGAGATGGCGGCACTGCTGCGTTTCGCGGGCGGCCTGCACATCGTCTCCGGCCGTGTGGTCGTCGAGGCCGAGCTGGACACCGGCCCGGTCGCGCGGCGCCTCCGGCGCGAGATTGCCGAGGTGTACGGCTACCCCAGCGAGGTGCACGTGCTGGCCTCCGGCGGGTTGCGCAAGGGCAGCCACTACATCATCCGGATCGTCAAGGACGGTGAGGTGCTGGCCCGTCAGACCGGGCTGCTCGACGTGCGCGGCCGCCCGGTCCGGGGCCTGCCGCAGCACGTGGTGAGTGGCAACGTGTGCTGCTCGGTGGCGGCCTGGCGGGGCGCGTTCATGGCACACGGCTCACTCACCGAGCCGGGCCGCTCCAGCGCCCTGGAGATCACCTGCCCGGGGCCGGAGGCGGCCCTCGCGTTGCGGGGTGCCGCCCGCCGGGTCGGGATCACCGCCAAGGACCGCGAGGTCCGCGGGGTCGACCGGGTGGTGATCAAGGACGGTGACGCGATCGCCGCCCTGCTCACCCGTATCGGTGCGCACTCCAGCGTGCTGGCCTGGGAGGAGCGGCGGGTCCGGCGCGAGGTGCGGGCCACCGCGAACCGGCTGGCCAACTTCGACGACGCGAACCTGCGGCGCTCGGCCCGTGCGGCGGTCGCGGCCGCGGCCCGGGTCACCCGCGCCCTGGAGATCCTCTCCGAGGAGGCTCCCAACCACCTGACCTCGGCCGGGCAGCTGCGGCTGGAGCACCGGCAGGCGTCGCTGGAGGAGCTGGGTGCGCTGGCCGACCCGCCGCTGACCAAGGACGCGATCGCCGGCCGGATCCGGCGGCTGCTGGCCCTGGCCGACAAGCGGGCCCGGGACCTCGGCATCCCGGACACCGAGGCGGCGGTGACCCCGGAGATGATGGCCTGCTGACGTGATTGTCGTCACCCGGCCGGGGGACCTTTGGTCCTTATCGGCCGGGATGAAAAGAGCGACTCTTGAGGCGTCAACCGGCAACGTCGTGGTGATCCGTTTAGGTAACGTTCAGGTCGCGCCCCGCCGCTTCGTGGGCGTGTGGCCTCGGATAGGGTCACTGGTGACGGCGACGGTGCCGGTAGTCCGGACGAGCTGCGTCACTTCTTCATGAGTCCGGCCGGACGCCCTAGTGTCGGCCGTCCCTATCGGTCGGCATGCAGACCCCTCCGCCGGTCGCAGAATCCGGCGGACCGAAACGAGGAGACCACCTGTGACCATCCGGGTTGGCATCAACGGCTTCGGCCGTATCGGTCGTAACTTCTTCCGGGCGGTTCTCGCCTCCGGCGCCGACATCGAGATCGTCGGCGTGAACGACCTGACCGACAACGCCAC
>DATMVU010000748.1:0-18122 GCA_035562875.1 Actinoplanes sp.
CCGCCTTGTCCACGTAGGTGTAGGTGTCCTCGGCGTACCTGATGACGTCGGCGGTGTGGTTGACGATGATGTCCAGGTAGATCTTCAGGCCCCGCCGGTGCGCGAGATCGACCAGGCGTTTCAGGTCGGCGTTGGTGCCGAAGTGCGGGTCCACCTGAGTGAAGTCGGTGATCCAGTACCCGTGGTACCCGGCGCTCACGTCGGCGCCGGTGCCCTGTACGGGACGGTTCTTGAAGACCGGGGCGAGCCAGATCGCGGTGGTGCCCAGGCCCTGGATGTAGTCCAGGCGGTCGATCACACCCTGCAGGTCGCCACCGTGGTAGAAGCCCTTGTCGGTGGGGTCGTAGCCGGTCGACAGGCGGTCACCGGAGAGCCCGCCCCGGTCGTTCGCGCGGTTGCCGTTGGCGAACCGGTCCGGGAGGACGAAGTAGAACTGTTCGCCGCCGGCGGGATGGTCGGAGCCCCAGTTCGCGATGACGGCGTCGCTGGGGACTTTCGGAGCCGCCGCGGCTTCGGACGCCGGTACGGCCAGGAGCGGGAGGAGCAGGCTGAGCAAAGCGGTACCCAGCCTCAGACGGTGTGCCACGGGCGCGCGCCCTTCCGACTCGGTGGTAATCGATTGTCATTAATCTTCGTGATCGTGTTTCCATCGAAGGATCGGACTGTATCGTTCCTGTTGCCGGACGCTAGCAAGGTCTTGCAGCGAATGGAAGGCCTTTCAGGGCCCTGCCGAGTACCCGACATACGACTAGAGTGAGACCATGCGTGCGCGAATGGCCGATATCGCCAAACAGGCTCAGGTCAGTGAGGCGACGGTGTCGCGTGTCATTAACGACCGCCCCGGCGTCTCCGCTGAAACCAGACAGGCGGTCCTCACCGCCCTCGACGTTCTCGGTTACGAACGGCCCGAGCGCCTCCGGAAACGCAGTGCCGGACTTGTCGGCCTGGTGGTTCCGGAACTGGAGAATCCGATCTTCCCGGCATTCGCTCAGGTCGTCGAATCGTCACTGGCACAGCACGGTTACACCCCGGTCCTCTGCACCCAGTCGCCGGGCGGGGTGACCGAGGACGAATACGTCGAGATGCTCCTCGACCGGCAGGTCTCCGGAATCGTCTTCATCTCGTCGCTGGCCGCCGACACCACTTCGGACCGTTCGCGCTACCAGCGCCTGCTCGACCGTCCGTTGCCGATCGTGCTGGTCAACAGCTTCGCCAAGGAGCTGGAGGCGCCGTTCGTGTCGTGTGACGACCGGGTGGCCGGTGATCTGGCGGTCACCCACCTGATCGCGCTCGGCCACCGCCGGATCGGCCTGATCTCCGGGCCCAACCGGTTCATCACCACCCAGCGCAAGCTGGAGGGCTACCGCACGGCACTGAAGCGGGAGCTGGGTGTGGCGGACGCCGACGCCGACGAACTGGTCTCGCTCACCCTGTTCGGGGTGGAGGGTGGCGAGGTGGCCGCGGAACGGCTGATCAGCAAGGGCGCGACCGGCATCATCTGCGCGTCGGACATGATGGCGCTCGGGGCGATCCGGGCCGCCCGGCGCCGTGGGCTGCGGGTTCCCGAGGACGTCTCGGTGATCGGGTTCGACGACTCGACGCTGATCCCGTTCACCGATCCGCCGCTGACCACGCTGCGCCAGCCGGTCGCGTCGATGGCGGTGGCCGCGGTCCGGTCCCTGGTCGACGAGATCAACGGGCACGGGGCGCCGCACTCGGAGTACCTTTTCCGCCCCGAGTTGGTGGTGCGGAACTCGACGGCGATCGCACCGACCCGGGCCGCCGTTCCGGCCTGAGCCGCTGACCGGGAACACCGATATCCGATTACCGGATATCGGCGTTCCCTTTTTCACGGATCAGCCCTTCGTACCGCCGGCGGTAAGTCCCGACACGAGATGCTTCTGGGCGAAGAGGAATACGATTCCGGCTGGAATCGTGACGAGCACGGCGGCCGCGGTGAGATATTCCCACTGCGGATTGAACTGCGGCACGAACTGCTGGAGCCCGTACGCAAGGGTGTATTTGTCGTCGGTCTGAATGAACGCCGAAGCGTAGGCGACCTCGCCCCACGCGGTGAGGAAGGCGTAGAAGCCGGTCACCGCGATGGCCGGCCGGGCCAGCGGCAGGACGACCCGGTAGAACGTCCGGAACGGCCCGCACCCGTCCAGCGACGCCGCCTCGTCGAGCGATGTCGGGATCGAGTCGAAATACCCCTTCAGCATCCAGGCGCAGAACGGCACCGCGATCGTCAGGTACGCGATGACCAGCGCCGGGAGCGTGTTGATCAGCCCGAGGGTCGCCATGATCGTGTAGATCGGCACGATCAGGATGGCCACCGGGAACATCTGGGTGACCAGGAAGACCATCATCAGCGACCGGCGGCCCGGGAAGTTGAACCGGGACAGCGCGTAGCCGGTGGTGGCCGAGAGGAAGATGCCGATCAGCATGGTCAGCGCGGCCACGATCACCGAGTTGAGGAACCAGGCCGGGAAGTTCGTCTCGAACAGCACGTACTCGTAGTTGGCCAGGGTCGGATCCTTGACCAGTGTCAACTCGGTGCTCTGGACGGCGTACCCCGGTTTGAAGGAACTGAGCACCACCCACAGGATCGGGCCGACCGCGATCAGCGACGCCAGGATCAGGGTGGCGTGCAGCGCGATCGACGCACCGGCACTCCGCCGGCCTCTCTTCGCCGCCATCACCACACCTCGCCCTGACTGCGCAGCACCCGCCGGTAGAACATCGAGAAGACGAGCAGGATCGACAGGATCAGTACGCCGTACGTGGAGGCCAGCGAGTAGTTCCGGATCCCCTCGAACGCGGCCCGGAACGCGCCGGTCACCAGGATCTCGGTCTGCCCGGCCGGCTGCCCCTCGGTCACCAGGAAGATGATCGGGAACATGTTGAAGGTCCAGATCGTGCCGAGCAGGATCACCGTCATGCTGACCGGCCGCAGACCCGGCAGGGTGATGTTGCGGAACCGCTGCCAGGGCCCGGCCCCGTCGATCTCGGCCGACTCGTAGAGCTCCCCCGGGATGCTCTGCATGCCGCCGAGCAGAGCCACCATCATGAACGGCACCCCCAGCCAGATGTTCGTCAGGACCGCTACGAACAGGGCGGTCCACCGGTCGGCGAACCAGGCGACCGAGTCCACCCCGACCACGTTGAGCAGCGAGTTGACCAGGCCGAGCTTCTCGTTGAAGAGGAACTTCCAGGCGAACGCGCTGATGAACGCCGGCACCGCCCACGGCAGCACCAGCAGCACCCGGTAGAGGCCGCGGAACCGCATCTCCCGGTGGATCAGGACGGCCAGGCCGAGACCCAGGCCGTAGTGGAAGGCCACCCCGGTCACCGTCCAGATCAGCGTCGTCCCGGTCCACTGCCAGAACTCGCCGACCCGGCCGGTGAGGATGTCGGCGTAGTTGTCCAGTCCCACGAACGACCAGGCGTTCGGGTTGTCCCGGCAGACCTCCCCACCGGTGATCGACTTGGTGCAGATCTCGGCGAGCTGGTTGGCCTCGGTCTGATCGGTGAAGGTCAGCCACACGCCGTTGACCAGCGGATAGAAGATCAACACCGCCAGGACCAGCACCACCGGTACGACCATCGCCCAGGCCGCCCAGTGTCTGTCCCAGCTCCGCCGGAGCGTGGTCACCGTCGTCATCAGTTGGTGGCGTACGCCGGGACGACCTCGGCCTTGTACTTGCCGGCCACCGTGTCGAGAGCCGTCTTCGGGTCCTTCTTCTGGACCAGGACCTCGGTGGCGAGCTGGTCGAGCGGGCCGAAGAACTGGCCGCCCTCGGGGATCCACGGGCGGTTCACCGCGGTCGCCGAGACCGGCTGGAAGGCCGAGACGACCGGGTTGTTCTTGACCGCGTCGATCTCGTACGCCGACTTACGGGTCGGCAGCAGGCCCAGCTTGTCCGCCAGGGTGGCCTGGGACTCGGCCGAGTTCATGAACTTGATGAACGCGACGGCGGCCGCCGCCTTCTCCTGCGGGACACCGGACCAGACCACGTAGTTGTGGCCGCCGATCGGGGTGCCGGCCTTCGCCGAACCGGCCGGGACCGGTGCGATACCCAGGTTCTCCACGCCACCGAAGCCGGGCGCCGACTTGACGTTGCCGACCTCCCACGGGCCGTTGATGATGAACGCGACCTTCTTCTCCTTGAAGAGGGTCATCATCGTGCCGTACGAGTCGGTGGCCGACGGCTTGACCGCGGCACCACTGTCGATCAGGTCCTTGGCGATCTTGAGCCCGGCGACGTTCTGCTCGGAGTTCACCACGATCCTCTTGGCCGCCGTGTCGACCAGGTCGCCGCCCTCGCCGTACAGGAACGGCAGGGTGAAGTAGCCGGCCGGGTTCACGTATAGGCCGTCCGCACCGGTCTTCTGCTTGACCGTCTGCGCGGCGGTCTTCAGCTCGGCCCAGGTCTTCGGGACCTGCACGCCGGCCTTCTCGACGAGCTCCTTGTTGTAGAGCAGGGCCAGGCTGTCGGTCACCTGCGGAACGCCGTAGGTCTTGCCGTCCAGCTGGTTCGAGGCGAGGGCCGCCTCGTTGTAGTCGGCCTGGTCGGCTGTCAGCTCCGAGCCGTCCAAGGCGTAGAGGTAGCCGAGCGAGGCGAACTCCGGCACCCAGGCGACCTCGGCCCGCAGGATGTCCGGTGCACCCGACTCGGCGGCGGCAGCGGTCTTGAACTTGTTCTGCGCGTCGCCGAACGGGACCGACTGGTAGTTGATCCGCACGTTCGGGTACTGCGTGTTGAACTGCTTGATCAGCTCCTGGAAGACCGGGCCCTCGTTCTTCGCGTCAGAGGTGTCCCACCAGGTGAGTTCGGCGGAGAGTTCGGCCGGGGCGGCCTGCTTCTCGGGTTCGGCGGCGCCACCGCCACCACAGGCGGCGAGGGTGACGGTGAGGGCGGCGGCAGCGAGTCCCTGGGCTATGTGACGCATGATGCGCTCCTTGAATACCTGCTCGGTGACGACCCGGACCGTAGCAAGAACTTGCGGCCTTAGAAACCCCTTGCGAACCAATTGGTAACACGGCGAGCATGCTTTATCCGTACAAAAGCGGATGAATTTGTCTGTTGAACGGTCCCCTTGCCGGATCTTCGTGCAAGTTCTTGCGGTTGGGACGTCAGCAGCCGCAAGGGATGCAAAAAGGCGGTGACGGGCATGATGCCCGTCACCGCCTTCGCGGTCCTGCAGCGGTTACCGCGGAACGACCTTCTCCACCGCCCACTGCCGCCAGGTGTCCAGCTTGTGCTGCACCGTGGCGAGCTGGTCGGCCACCGGGCCGGGACCCGTCGAACCCGGCGTGGTCCGCGCGGCGAGCGCCGACGACACCGACAGCACCTCCCGCACCGACGGGTCCAGGTGCTCACTCACCGCCTTCAGGTCGTCGTCGGTGACGTCGTCCAGCTCGCACTCGCGGGCCGAGCAGAGCGCCACCAGCTTGCCGGTGATCTCGTGCGCGTCCCGGAACGGCACACCCTTACGGACCAGCCAGTCGGCAACCTCGGTGGCGAGCGAGAAACCGACAGGCGCGGCGGCGGCCAGCCGGTCCACCCGGACGGTCATCGTCGAGATCATCCCGGCCAGCGCGGGCAGCAGCAGCTCCAGAGTGTCCACCGCGTCGAAGGCGGGCTCCTTGTCCTCCTGCATGTCCCGGTCGTAGGTCAGCGGCAGGCCCTTCAGCATGGTCAGCACCGCGACCAGCCCGCCGACCAGCCGGCCACTCTTACCCCGGGCCAGCTCGGCGATGTCCGCGTTCTTCTTCTGCGGCATGATCGACGAACCGGTGGCGAAGGCGTCGTCCAGCTCCACCCAGCCGAACTCGGTCGACGTCCAGAGCACCACCTCCTCGCCCAGGCGGGACAGGTGCACCCCGATCAGCGCGGTCACGAAGAGGAACTCGGCGACGAAGTCACGGTCGGCGACAGCGTCCATCGAGTTCGGCGCGGGAGCGGAGAAACCCAGCTCCTTGGCGACCGCCGCCGGGTCCAGCGGCAGCGACGAGCCGGCCAGCGCGCCCGAGCCGAGCGGGCTGATCGCGGTGCGCACGTCCCAGTCACGCAGCCGCTCCAGGTCACGCAGCAGCGGCTGGACGTGCGCCAGCAGCCAGTGCCCGAAACTCACCGGCTGCGCGTGCTGCACGTGGGTCATGCCGGGCGCCGCGGTGCCCACGTTGCGGGCCGCCTGCTCGGTCAGCGCGTCGGCCAGCTCGATCAGCGCCACCGCCACCCCGCGGGCGTGGTCACGCAGGTACAGCCGCAGGTCGGTGGCGACCTGGTCGTTGCGGGACCGGCCGGCCCGCAGTTTGCCGCCGAGCGCGCCGAGCCGCTCCAGCAGACCACGCTCCAGAGCGGTGTGGACGTCCTCGTCCTCGATCGTCGGGCGGAAGTCACCGGCGGCGCAGGCCGACTCCAGATCGTCCAGCGCGGCGAGCATGCGGCCCAGCTCGTCCGCGTCGAGCAGGCCCGCGTTGGCCAGCACCCGGGCATGCGCACGGGAGGCGAGCAGGTCATAGGGCGCGAGGCGCCAGTCGAACTGGACGCTGACGCTCAGCCGGGCCAGCGCCTCGGCCGGGCCGCCCGCGAACCGCGCACCCCAGAGCCGCGTCGGCTCGTCGCTCTCCGGCACACCTACTCCTTGGTCGCTCACGTTTCGTTACCTTCCTGACCCTATCGGTGGGGCGGGCCACCGTGACACGGGGTCCTCTGCATAAAAATGCCTTATATCTGATAAGTTTGCAACATGACCACACTCGATCCGACAGGTGACGTCGTCGAACTCACCCGGACCATCTGTGACATCCCGTCCGTCAGCGGCGACGAGAAGGCCCTGGCCGACGCCGTGGAGGCCGCCCTCCGGGCGTTCCCCCACCTGGAGGTCCTCCGGGACGGTGACGCCGTCGTGGCACGCACCTCGCTGGGGCGCGACACCCGGGTGGTGATCGCCGGGCACCTCGACACCGTGCCGATCAAGGACAACCTGCCCGTCGTCGTCGACGGCGACGTCATGCGCGGGCGCGGCACCGTCGACATGAAAGCCGGTGTGGCCGTCGCGATGCACCTCGCCGCCACGCTCACCGAGCCGCGCTACGACCTGACGTTCGTCTTCTACGACCACGAGGAGGTCGCGGCCAAGCTCAACGGGCTCGGGCGGCTGGTCCGCAACCACCCCGAGTGGCTGGCCGGCGACTTCGCCATCCTCGGCGAACCGTCCGACGGCACCGTCGAGGGCGGCTGTCAGGGCACCATGCGAGTGAAGATCACCGTGCCCGGGGTGGCCGCCCACTCGGCCCGCTCCTGGCGCGGCAGCAACGCCATCCACAGCGCCGGGGCGGTCCTCGACGTGCTCCGGGCCTACCAGCCGCGGCAGCCGGTCGTCGACGGCCTGCAGTACCACGAAGGCCTCAACGCGGTGAAGATCGAGGGCGGCATCGCCGGGAACGTGATCCCCGACCTGTGCACCGTCTACGTCAACCACCGGTTCGCCCCCGACCGTGGAGTGGCCGAGGCCGAGGCCCACCTGCGCGAGGTGTTCGCCGGGTTCGAGGTCGAGGTGGTCGACGCCGCCCCCGGCGCCCGGCCCGGCCTGGACCGGCCGGCCGCCGCGGAGTTCGTCGCGCTCGTCGGGCGGGAACCGCAGGCCAAACTGGGCTGGACCGACGTGTCCCGGTTCGCGACCCTGGGCATCCCGGCGGTCAACTTCGGCCCCGGCGACCCGCTGCTCGCCCACACCGACGGCGAGTTCGTCCCGATCCCGGAGATCCGCCAGGCCCTCAAGGTTCTGCAGGCCTGGCTGACCACCAGTCCCGCCTAGGCCGGGTCGGCGGCGGCGCGGGCGATCGCGCCGGGCACCGAGTACATGTGCGCGAACGCGCGGGCCTGCTCGCCGGTCCACAACGACGAACCGTGGCCGTAGACGACACCCGAACGGGTGGCCGCGTCCAGCAGCGAGTGCGGGCTCTTGCTGCCCAGCAGCACGATGTTGCCCTTGTGCAGCAGGACCCGCACGGTGCCGGTGACCCGGCGCTGGCTGGAGTCCAGGAAGGCCCGGAAGTCGTCCATGATCGGGTCGAAGTAGACGGCCTCGTGCAGCAGGTCGCCGTAGGTGTTCCCGAGTGTCGCCTTGGTGGCCTGCTGCCGGTTCGACAGCACCAGCTTCTCCAACTCCCGGTGCGCGGCCAGCAGGATCAGCATGCCCGGCGCCTCGAACCCGACCCGGGCCAGGTTGCCGACCATGGTCGAGCCCATGTGGATGCCCCGGCCGATGCCGTGCTCGCCACCGAGGGTGTTCAGCGCCGACAGGATCGAGTAGTTGTGCTCGGTGGGCAACTCCTCGCCGTCCACTGTCACCGCCGAGACGACCTCACCCCGGTGGAACGTGAGGTGCAGCTCGACACCCTTGTCCGGGGCCTCGTCGATCGGCTTGGTGTAGGTCCAGGCCGACTCCGGCAGGTAATCCCAGGAGCCGTACGTCTCCTCGCCACCGATCGACGTACCGATCAGGCCCTCGTTGATCGAGTAGAGCTTGACCTTCTCGCTGACCTCGTAGCCCCGGCTGCGCAGGAAGTCGGTCTCGCCCTCCCGGGTGAGCCGCTCGTCCCGGATCGGGGTGACGATCTCCAGGTGCGGGGCCAGCGCCCGGATCACCGCGTCGTAGCGCACGTGGTCCGCACCGGCGCCCGTCGAGCCGTGCGCCACCGCGTCCGCGCCGACCTCCAGGGCGACCTGGACCACCTTCTCCGCCTGGATCAGCCGCTCCGCGCCGACACACGACGGGTAGGCGCCGTTGCGCAGGTAGTTGGCCTTGATCGCGTACGTGATGACCCGGTCGTACAGCTCGGCCCGGGCGTCCACCACGTGGTGCTCGACGGCGCCCAGCTCCTCGGCCCGCGCCTTGACCACCTCGGCCTCACCACTGTGCAGGCCGCCGGTGTCGACGTTGGCGGTCACCACGTCCCAGCCCTTCTCGCGGAAGTCCACGAGGGCGTACGAGGTGTCCAGTCCACCGGAGAAGGCGAGAACGATCTTGCGCTTGGTCATCGGGACAGTTCCTTCTCGAGAATCGGCACGTATGTCTTACCGTCGTGGCGGACGTGGCCGGGCGGCAGGACGAAGAATTCACAGCGCCCGGCTTCGATGTCCTTCTGCATCGCCCGCTGGCGGGTGTAGTCGAACGGGTCGAGCAGGAAGGACGGCTCGGGCACCGGCGACCCGGCCGGGAGCGTCAGGTCGCTCTGATAGACGAACGAACCCGGCGAGGTGTGGAACGGCACCGTCGCGACCAGGATCTTCAGCGCGCCGAACTCGGTGTGCACCTTGAGCGCGCTGTTGTCGTACTGGGTGACGCCGTCCAGCTTCTGCGCCCGGTACGCGGACAGGGCGAGCGCCTTGGCCGCCTTGCCCAGCCCGACCGCCGGCATCAGCGACCACAACGACCAGCCCGTCCAGCGGCCCGGCTCGGCGCTGGGCGCGGCACAGTAACCGCCGACCGGCACCGGACCACGGTAGCCGCTGTCCCGCATGTCCTGCTGGACCTTGCCCAGCAGCTGCTTCACATCGGTGTCGAAACGGAACGTGGACCGCTCGACCATCTCCGCGAACTTCTCCTGCGGCAGGCCGGCGATCAGGGCGGCGGCCGGCATCAGGATCAGGTCGACCATCACCCACTGCGGCATCGGAATGCCCCGGTCACCGAACGCGATGCCGTTGATCACGTTGAAGAAGTTCAGGAAGTCCCGGATCGACCAGTCCTTCTCGGCCGTCTCGGTGAAGTCCAGCCAGGTGAGCTTGTGCCCGTACGGCGTGGTGTTGAACTGCGGCCGCAGCGTCTCGTTGGAGGCGAGGAAGAACTCCACCCCGTGCCCGACCAGGCTGTCGGTGTGGTCGGCGAAGTCCGGGAAACGCAGCTCCACCGCTGGTGTGAACGTCATGCCTGAGCCTCCGAGTCCGACCTGCTCCAGTTGCTGAGTTTCCCGGCCAGCTCCGCCCCGGAGGTCGGGCCACCGTCCCGGGCCACCACGAAGATCGTGTCGTCGCCGGCGATGGTGCCGACCACGTCCGGCAGCCCGGACCGGTCCAGTGCGCTGGCCAGGAACTGTGCCGCCCCGGGCGGGGTGCGCAGCACGGCGATGTTGCCGCTGGAGTCGACACCGGTGAGCAGCTCACGCAGCAGCCTGATCAGCCGGGCCGGGCCGTGCTCGACACTCTCCCGCAGCGGGCGCTGCCCGTCCTCGGGAATGTAGTAGACCCCGCTGACCTTCACCGCGTTCAGCTCCTCCAGGTCACGCGAGAGGGTGGCCTGGGTGACCTGCACCCCCTCGTGGGAGAGGAGCACGGTCAGCTCGGTCTGCGACTTGATCCGCTGACCGCGGATCAGGTCGACCAGCCGCGCGTGCCGCGCTGCACGCGTCGTCGGGGCACTCATCGTCTGCCTTCCCGCTGCGCTCGGCGGAGAGCCGACCCCCAACGCGTAACGGGCTCCCTTCGGTCGCTCATTGCGCGTTTACCGCCAACAGCCAGGTCAGCAGGGCCTTCTGGGCGTGCAGGCGGTTCTCCGCCTGGTCGAAGACGGCACTCTGCGGACCGTCGATCACCTCGTCGGTGATCTCCTCGTTGCGGTGTGCGGGCAGGCAGTGCAGCACGATCGCCGACGGGTCGGCGACGGCCAGCAGCTCCTTGTTGACCTGGTACGGCCAGAACGGGGTGAGCCGGTCCTTGCCGTCGTCCTCCTGCCCCATCGACGTCCAGGTGTCGGTGGCGATCACGTGCGCGCCGTCGGCGGCCTCGCGCGGGTCCCGCAGCATCTCGACCGAACCGCCGGTCCACGCGGCGATCTCCGAGGCCCGGCCGACCACGTCGGGCGCCGGGTCGAACCCGGACGGGCCGGCCACCCGCACGTGCATGCCCGCCATCGCACCGGCGATCAGGTAGGAGTGCGCCATGTTGTTGGCCGCGTCCCCCACGTACGACAGGATCCGGCCCTGGGTCGAACCGAAACGCTCGCGGACGGTGAGCAGATCGGCGAGCAACTGGCACGGGTGGTAGCCGTCGCTGAGCGCGTTGACCACCGGCACCTTGACCCCGGACGCCAACTCGGCCAGCCGCTCGTCACCGTGGGTGCGGAACACCATCGCCGCGACGTAGCGGGCCACCACCCGGCCGGCGTCGGCGAGGGTCTCGCCCCTGCCGAAATGGGTGTTCTGGGTGTCCACGATGATCGGCTGACCGCCCAGTTCGGCGATGCCCGCCTCGAACGACAGACGGGTGCGCAGGCTGGCCTTGTCGAAGAAGACGGCGACACTGCGCGGGCCGGCGAGCGGGGTGAACCCGAACCGGTTCGCCTTCATCTCGGCGGCCAGGTCGAGGACTTCGGCCTGCTCCTGCGGGGTCAGGTCGTCGTCGCGGAGGAAATGGCGGGTGGTCACCTTGTACCGTCCAGGGCAGCGATCAGGGCGTCCACCTGATCGGAGGAGATGATCAGGGGCGGGGCGAGCCGGATCACGTCCGGCTGTGGGACGTTGACCAGGAAACCGGCGTCCAGCAGGGCCGCGCCGATCTCGCGGGCGACCGGCCCGGTGAAGACGATGCCGAGCAGCAGGCCGGCACCGCGCACGTGGCTGATCTTCGGGTGGTTCAGCGCCTCGACGCCGCGCCGGAGCTGTTCACCGACCCGTTTCACGTGGTCCAGCAGGCCCTCGTTGGCGATCGTCCGGATCACCGCGAGACCGGCGGCGCAGGAGACCGGGTTGCCGCCGAAGGTGGTGCCGTGCGAACCCGGGGTGAGCAGGTCGGCGGTGGCACCGAAGGCGATGCAGGCGCCCAGTGGCAGGCCGCCGCCGAGACCCTTGGCCAGGGTGACCAGGTCCGGCTCGACACCTTCGCTCTGGTGGTGGAACCAGTGCCCGGTCCGGCCGATGCCGGTCTGCACCTCGTCCAGGGCGAGCAGGGCGCCGTTGCGGGTGCAGATCTCCCGGACCGCTGTCAGGTAGCCGGCGGGCGGGACCACCACGCCGTTCTCACCCTGGATCGGCTCCACGATCACCATCGCGGTCTCGGCGGTGACCGCGGCTTCGAGGGCCTCCACGTCACCGAACGGGACGTGCGTGACGTCGCCCGGCAGCGGCAGGAACGGGTCCCGCTTCGACGGCTGGCCGGTCAGCGACAGCGCGCCCATGGTCCGGCCGTGGAAGGCGCCGTCGGTGGCCACCACGTGGGTGCGGCCGGTCAGCCGGGAGATCTTGAAGGCGGCCTCGTTGGCCTCGGCGCCGGAGTTGCAGAACAGCACCCGCCCGGACCGGCCGGCCAGCGCCAGCAGCAGGTCGGCGAGGGCCACCGGCGGCTCGGAGATGTACAGGTTGGAGACGTGCCCGAGCTGCGAGATCTGGCTCGTGACGGCGGCGACCACTGCCGGGTGGGCGTGACCGAGGGCGTTCACGGCGATGCCGCCGAGGAAGTCGACGTACTCCTTGCCGTCCTCCGCCGTGAGCACCGCGCCCTCGCCCTTGACCAGGCCGATCGCCGGGGTGCCGTAGTTGTTCATCATCGACTGCTGCCAGCGTTCGACGAGCGTCATGCCGTCACCTCCGCTGCGCTCCGGCACCGGCATGACTTACCACCTGTGCTGCCTGATTCGCTCGCAAGCTCGCTCATGAGGGGACCACCATGGTTCCGAATCCTTCTTCCGTGAAGACTTCGAGCAGGGTCGAGTGGGCGACCCGGCCGTCGACGACATGTGCGGAGGGCACCCCACCGCGCACCGCGCGCAGGCAGGCCTCCATCTTGGGCACCATCCCGGACTCCAGCGACGGCAGCAGTCCGGCCAGCGCGTCCGCGTCGATCTCGCTGGTCAGCGAGGAGGTGTCCGGCCAGTTCGTGTAGAGACCCGGCACGTCGGTGAGGACCACCAGCTTGCGGGCGCCGAGCGCGACGGCCAGGGCGGAGGCGGCGGTGTCGGCGTTCACGTTGTGCGCCACGCCGTCGGCGTCCGGCGCCACGGTGGCGATCACCGGGATCCGGCCGGCCGCGATCAGGTCGTCGACTGCCGACGTGTCCACCTGGTCGACGTCGCCGACCAGGCCGATGTCGACCTCCTCGCCGTCGATCGTCGCGCCCCGGCGGACCGCGGTGAACAGCCGGGCGTCCTCGCCGGACAGGCCCACCGCGTGCGGGCCGTGCTGGTTGATCAGGCCGACCAGTTCCCGCCCGACCTGGCCGGTGAGCACCATCCGGACGATCTCCATCGTCTCCGGGGTGGTGACCCGCAGGCCGCCGCGGAACTCCGACTCGATGCCGACCCGCTTCAGCATCCGGTTGATCTGCGGGCCGCCGCCGTGCACCACGACCGGTTTGATGCCGACGTGCCGCAGGAACACCATGTCCGCGGCGAACGCCTTCTGGAGATCGGGGTCGATCATGGCGTTGCCGCCGTACTTGATCACGATGGTGGTGCCGTGGAACCGCTCCAGCCACGGGAGCGCCTCGATCAGGACCTCGGCCTTGTGCTGCGCGGCCTGGCTCATGAGGAGTACGCCGAGTTCTCGTGGACGTAGGCGTGCGACAGATCGGTGGTCCAGATCGTCGCGGCCATCTCGCCCTCGCGCAGGTTGATCGTGACTGTCACGTCGCGGCCGGACAGGTCGACCTTGTTGCGGTCCTCGGCGGCGGCCCCGCCCTTGCAGATCCAGACGCCGTTGATCGCCACGTCGATCCGGTCGGGTTCGAAGGCGGCGCTGGTGGTGCCGACCGCGGCCAGGATCCGTCCCCAGTTCGGGTCGTTGCCGAAGAACGCCGTCTTGACCAGGTTGTTGCCGGCGACCGTGCGGCCCACCTGCACCGCGTCGGCCTCGCTGGCCGCACCCTGGACCTCGATCGCGATGTGCTTGGTGGCGCCCTCGGCGTCGGCGATCAGCTGCTGGGCCAGGTCGTGGCAGACCTCGGTGACCGCGGCGGTCAGCTCGTCGAGGGTGGGCTGCCGGTTGGAGGCGCCGCTGGCCAGCAGGATCACCGTGTCGTTGGTGGACATGCAGCCGTCGGCGTCGATCCGGTCGAAGGTGACCCGGGTGGCGGCGCGCAACGCGGCGTCCAGGGTGTCGTTGTCCGCCGAGGCGTCGGTGGTGATCACCACGAGCATGGTGGCCAGGGCGGGGGCGAGCATGCCGGCGCCCTTGGCGATACCACCGACGGACCAGCCGTCCCGCTGGGCCGCCGCGTTCTTCGCCACCGTGTCGGTGGTCATGATCGCCTCGGCGGCTTTCGGGCCACCGTCGGCGGCGAGCGCCTTGGCCGCCGCGCCGACCCCGGGGAGCAGCTTGTCCATCGGGAGCAGTTCGCCGATCAGGCCGGTGGAACAGACCGCCACGTCGCCGGGGCCGATCATCATCCGGTTGGCCCCGCCGCGCAGCACGGTGGCGGTGTGCTCGGCGGTGGCGTGGGTGTCCCGGAAGCCCTGCGAACCGGTGCACGCGTTGGCGCCGCCGGAGTTGAGGACGACGGCCCGGACGATGCCGCCCTTGAGGACCTGCTGGCTCCACAGGACCGGTGCGGCCTTGACCCGGTTGCCGGTGAAGACGGCGGCCGCGGTGTAGTCGGGGCCGTCGTTGACGACCAGGGCGACGTCGGCGTTGCCGCTGGCTTTGAGTCCGGCGGCGACACCGGAGGCACGGAAACCCTTGGGGTGGGTGACGGTCATGGTGCCACTCCGAAGACGCTGAGGCCCGTGGTCTCGGGCAGGCCGAACATGAGGTTGGCGTTCTGCACCGCCTGGCCGGCGGCACCCTTGCCGAGGTTGTCGAGCGCGCTCACCACGATGATGCGGCCCGAGTCGATGTCGACTGTGGCCTGCAGGTGGCAGGCGTTGGAACCGGAGGTGGCCGCCGTGTGCGGCCACGAGCCCTCGGGCAGCACGTGCACGAACGGGTCGGTGGCGTAGGCCGCCTGCAGGGCCTCGCGCGGGTCGCCGCCGTTGAGCCGGCGGGCCGTCACGGTCGCCAGGATGCCGCGGGGCATCGGCGCCAGGATCGGCGTCATCGACAGCGAGCCGGCGCCGGTGGCCTGCTTGATCTCGGCGACGTGCTGGTGGGCGCCGACCTTGTAGGGCGACAGGTCACCCATGATCTCGCTGGCCAGCAGGTTGACCTTGGCGTTGCGGCCGGCGCCGGAGGTGCCGGAGCTGGCCACGACCACCACGTCCTCCGGGTCGGCGACACCGGCGGCGATCAGCGGCGCCAGGGCCAGGATGATCGTCGCGGCGTAACAGCCGGTGTTGGCCACCCGGTCGGAGGCGGCGATGGCCGCGCGGGCGCCGGGCAGCTCGGGCAGGCCGTAGGTCCAGGTGCCGGCGTGACCTCCGCCGTAGTACCGGGTCCACTGCTCGGCGCTCTCCAGCCGGAAGTCGGCGCCCAGGTCGACGACCTTGGTGCCCGGTGTGAGCTGGGCCGCCAGCGCACCGGACTGACCGTGCGGCAGCGCGAGGAACACCAGATCGGCGTCGCTCAGCGTGGCCGCGTCGGTGCTGCCCAGCGTCAGGTCCAGGCCGGTGAGCTGCGGGTGCACCGCGCTGACCGGCGATCCGGCCTGACTGTGCGCGGTTGCGGCCACCAGGTCGAACTCGGGGTGCCCGGCGATCAGGCGCAGCAACTCACCGCCCGCATAACCACTGGCTCCCGCTACCGCGACCCGGATGCCCATGACCTCCGCCGCCTTCCCGTCTCCGTATGAATATGCAAGACACCGTATCAACTCGCATAGTTCGGCGGCAACAGCAAAACACCCCGTCCCGCATGCTGAACATGCCACGGAACGGGGTGTGAAACTGTGGATCAGCGGGTGGCCGACCAGGTGTTCCAGGCCGCCAGCCAGTCGTCCTGAGCAGCCGCGATGGCCTGGATCCGGTCGAAGTCGACGGGTCTCAGCCCCTGCTGCCGGCGCCAGGCCTCCTGCGCCGGACGGCTCGGCACCTCCGGCCCCAGCCGGGTCCAGTACAGCAGGGTCTCGGCGACCGCCCGCGCCCGCAACGGCTGATCGGCACGAAACCACTCGGCCTCCCGGTCCAGCCGGGTGAGCTGGTCGAGCAGAGCCTGCACGGACCGGCGGGCCTCCACCTCCGGCTCCTCGGCCAGATCCATCTGACGGTGGACCGCGTCGTTCCACAACGCCGTCCAGCCACGTGGCAGCTGCGGGCGGGGACCGCCCTCGACCTGCCACTCGGTGTGCCCCCGGGAACTGCGGAGCACACTGTGCACCAGCCTGACGTGCGGTTCACCGGAGACCGGGCCGTCGTCGGAGGGCGGCGCGGGTTCGGCGGGAACGATTCGATCGGAATCCATGAAGCACCCCCTCGTCGGGGCACCCGCACGGCTCGGCCCGCAGAGGTGCCCCACAGTTGACACCGCAAGAAAACCACGAAGGTTCAACGTTTGCCGAGGGGCGGACCCGCCTGGGCCAGGGTCACCGAGAACCAGCCGCGCGGATCCGTCCACCAGTGCCTGGTGGTGAACCCGGCCGCCGCCAGTTCGGCGGTCAGGCCGTCCCGGCGGAACTTGGCGGAGATCTCGGTACGCAGGAACTCCCCGGCAGCGAAGGTGACGGCCATCGACAGCGCCGGGATCTCCACCCGCTGCTCCCGGCGGGACCGCAGCCGCATCTCGATCCACTCCCGCTCCGGGTCCCAGTGCGCGACGTGCTGGAAGGACTGCGGCTCGAAGTCGGCACCCAGCTCGCGGTTCATCACGTACAGGATGTTGCGGTTGAAGTCGGCGGTGACCCCGGCGGCGTCGTCGTAGGCCGGCAGCAGCACCGCCGGGTCCTTGACCAGGTCGGCGCCGAGCAGCAGCCATTCACCGTCGTGCAGCACCGACCGCACGCCGGACAGGAAGACGGCGCGTTCGGCCGGGGTCAGGTTGCCGATGGTGCCGCCCAGGAAGGCGACCAGGCGGTTGTCGCCGTCCGGCAGACGGCCCAGGTCCCGGGTCATGTCGCCGACCACACCGTGCACGCCCAGCCCGGGATAGGCGGCGGTCAGCGACTCCACCGCCGCGGACAGGGCGGATTCGGACACGTCGAGCGGCACGAACGCGCCGAGGGTGCCGTGCCCGGCCAGCGCGTCCAGCAGCAGGCGGGTCTTCTCCGAGGAGCCGGAGCCGAGTTCGATCAGGGTCTTGGCGTCGGTGATCCGGGCGATCTCGGCGTCCCGTTCCGCCAGGATCGACCGTTCGGTACGGGTCGGGTAGTACTCCGGCAGGCGGGTGATCTCCTCGAAGAGTTCACTGCCGCGGGCGTCGTAGAACCACTTGGGCGGCGTCCAGCGCGGGTCGGCGGTCAGGCCCGCCCGGACGTCGGCGCGCAATTCACGGGCCAGATCTTCATCGAGCACGGTGACTCCTCACGCGGAGAAAAGTGGGGTGATCTCCACCTCGGTGGCGGTCGCGGTGACGAGCCGGCCGTCCGGGACCGGCTGCCACGCCGGCCCCGGGTCGAGGGGTTCGGAACTGATCAGGGTGGAGCCACGGCCGGGGCGGATCGACAGCGAGTGCCCCAGCGTGGTGGCGACCATCTGCCGGCCGTCGGTGAGCAGCAGGTTGAGACGGGACCCCGGCGCCACGGTCACCAGGTCGGCGACCACACCCGCGACCGCCTTCGCCGCGGGCTCACCGGACCGGAGGCGGCCTCGTACCAGAGCCCAGAGAATCGCCGAGTCGGTGGGCGCGTCCAGGGTGAGGAGATCCTCCACCGGAAGGTCCCGGGCCAGCGCGGCGACGGCCGAAGGCCAGCCGCGGATCACGCCGTTGTGGCTGAAGAGCCACTGCCCGTCGGTGAAGGGTGCCGCGGCCGTCTCCACCACCGGCATGCCGGTGGTCGCCGAGCGGATCGCGGCCAGGACCGCTCCGGACGAGGTGGCCCCCGCCATCGACTGCAGAGTGGTGTCGGTCCAGATCGGCATCGCACTGCGGTGCCGCACCGGGGCGGCGGCACCGGGCGGCCACCAGCCCACACCGGCCCCGTCCGCGTTGATCGTGCCCCCGCCGCGCATCTCCCGTGGCGCCCAGGCCTGGGTGGCCAGGGCGTGCGGAGGATCGAAGAGCAGACTGCGCAGCGGTACGGGTGGGCCGAGGT
>DATMVU010000749.1:0-1778 GCA_035562875.1 Actinoplanes sp.
TGCGGCGTCGGCGAGCGCGGCCACCTCAGTTGCCGTTCGTGGCTGGCGATAGACGAACTCGGTGAAGTATTCGCCGCCGTAGAGGACGTGATCGGGGGCGTGCAGTCGGCCGGTCCAGCAGATATCCGTCTCGCCTGCCCAGAACGGGCCGGGAACGTTGAGCCATAGAAGGTCGTCCCACCGGCCCTTGAACTCCGCACGTTGGCCGACCGTCAAGGCAGTTGCGGGATCCCAATACAGCGACACGGCGGCCCACTTTATCGCTGTGCCGACGCCAAAGATCGACACACTTCGGTGCCGGGTGACCTGGTGTCTGTGTCTGAGGTTGAGCGCCACTGGCGCACCGCCCGATCGGATGGACTCGATGTCAGCGAGTTTCAGCGCCACCGGTGTCGATGGGAGCATCGGCTGGTCGGGACGGAGGTCCACCGATCGAACGGAGCGAGGCCGATGGTGTCTTCGGCCCCGTCTCGGTCGTCTGCCGGGAGCCGGGTGGAGGCGCATCACAACTCCGCGGAGCCCTTTCGGCCGGCCCGACGGGATGCATATCGGCAGATGCAGCCGGAGCGGCTTCCGCGCGGTGCCTGCCGAGGTGATCGACGACGTGTTCGCGTCCCTGGGATGTCACCGGGATCGGACGCTGGCCGGGCTCTTCCTGTCCCGCGGGGCCGCGCGTCGGAGGTGCTGGGGGATGACGGTGGGTGACGCGCATCCCGGTGACGGGCCCCTGGCTACACGCCTCCGCGCAGACCCCAGTCGTCCAGCCCTGAGTAGATCAGCGCGGTGCGGGTGACCGGCGCGCCGAGACAGGCAGCCTCGCCCGAGTAGATCGCTATCAGTGAATCGCTACCCCGCCACCAGCTGTCGGCCAGTCCCCGAACTTCGGCCACTGGTTCGAAGTCACGCAGGTCCAGATGATCCGTCGCCTCGCCTGTCACCTTCGTGATCTGCTTGGCCCAGTACGCAGCGTGATGAGCCAGGGCGAGTGATTCGACCCAACCCTCGATACTGGCGTGCAGCGGTACCCACCGCTGCGCATGGATGCCGAACTCGCCCGCGGGACCGATCATGAACGAGTAGGGAACGGCCGTCCGTTGCAGACCGGCTTCAAACCACCATCCCGAGACTACGGAACCATCGGCCGCCTCAGCCGGTGAACTGTCTGGGCTGTCGGCATAGAAGTATCTCGGCCCGCCGTCATATTTCGGTGCCGGTGGCAGGACCAGACCGCCCCACCGGTGTTGAAACGCCACGGCACGGTCGATCTCATTCGCCGGGATACCCGATTCCAGCCATGCAGAGCGGTATTGCTCAACGTCCGGAAGGTCGGCTCGAACTCCATGGGCGACAACAAACGACCGCGCCCGTCGGGTCAGCCCATCCGGAACATGGTGAAAGAGGTTCAGCTGCACCGGCTGCACCCTACCCATTCCCTTCCCTATCTCGGAAAGGTAGTTAATGGCCTGTCCCACCGGCTGCAGGAATGCTGAGGCGATGCGCCGCGACCTCAACCTGGACGACGCTCAGGTCGGCCGGCTGCGCACCGACGCGGCCGCCCCGGTCATCGAAGAAGCGCCTACGCGCCGGACTCGGCGACGACTTCGCCGGCGCCTGGATCACCGAGGGCGCGACACGGCTGACCTTCGCTGTCACCGACCCGCCGACACTGCCGTGGTCCGCGCCGAAGGCGCCGACCTCGACAAGTCCGCTGCGGCCATGAACCTCAACCCTGAGTGGTCCGAACGGTAAATCCTTCGGGGGTTGGCAACGTCTGCAAC
>DATMVU010000750.1:0-8875 GCA_035562875.1 Actinoplanes sp.
CCGCGCCGCCGTGCGCGAGATCTGTGACGCGCGGGTCGCCCCGCACGCCGCCGAGGCCGACGAGACCGGAGAGTTCCCCAAGGCGTCGTACGACGCCTTGCGCGCCTCCGACTTCCACGCCCCACACATCCCGGTGGAATACGGCGGAGCCGGAGCCGACGCGCTCGCCACCGCGATCGTGATCGAAGAGGTGGCCCGCGCCTGCGCCTCGTCCTCACTGATCCCGGCGGTCAACAAGCTCGGCACCATGCCGCTGATCCTGGCCGCCTCGGAAGACCTCAAACAGCGCTACCTCACCAAGGTCGCCGCCGGCCAGGGCATGTTCTCCTACTGCCTGTCCGAGCCGGAAGCCGGCTCCGACGCCGCGTCGATGACCACCCGCGCGGTCCGCGACGGCGACCACTGGGTGCTCAACGGGGTCAAACGCTGGATCACCAACGCCGGCGTCTCCGACTACTACACGGTCTTCGCCGTCACCGACCCGGCCGCCCGCTCCCGCGGCATCTCCGCCTTCGTCGTCGAGAAGAGCGACCCCGGCGTCAGCTTCGGCGCGCCGGAGAAGAAACTCGGCATCAAAGGCTCCCCGACCCGCGAGGTCTACTTCGACAACGTGCGCATCCCCGCCGACCGCATCATCGGCGACGAGGGCACCGGCTTCGCCACCGCCATGCAGACCCTCGACCACACCCGGGTCACCATCGCCGCCCAGGCCCTCGGGATCGCGCAGGGGGCCCTCGACTTCGCGCTGTCGTACGCCAAGGAACGCAAGCAGTTCGGCAAGCCGATCGCCGACTTCCAGGGCCTGCAGTTCATGCTCGCCGACATGGGCATGAAGCTGGAGGCGGCCCGGCAGCTGACCTACGCGGCGGCGGGCAAGAGCGAACGCGGCGACGCCGACCTGACGTATTTCGGGGCGGCGGCCAAGTGTTTCGCCTCCGACGCGGCCATGGAGATCACCACCGACGCGGTCCAGATCCTCGGCGGCTACGGCTACACCCGCGACTACCCGGTCGAGCGCATGATGCGCGATGCGAAGATCACCCAGATCTACGAAGGGACCAACCAGGTGCAGCGCATCGTCATGGCGCGGCAGCTGCTGAAGGACTAAAGGGCGAGTTTTGGCAGTTCAGGACAGGGTCGACTTTAGATGGTCGGCCCTGTTTTCGTCTCGGGAACTCGTGGGTGTCCGCGACTTGCGTATGTGCCGTCCCTGTCGATGGATCATGCGGACGCGACGCGGCGCTGCAATGGGATTGTAGAGCTGTCTTCCCAGCTCAGGCCCCCATGGGGCGGCCTTCGGCGGTGGCCGGCAGGTCCCCGGGGTTCGGGGCGGGTCAGTGCTGGCGCCACCGATGGCTCCGGAGCCCGCTCGCCCTCCGTGTCGATGATCGTGAAGCGGCCTGCCCGCAAGTGCGCGAATCTGCCGAGGAGCGCGCGTTCGGTACGTGGCGTGGCCCCCTCGCGAGGGCGGTACAAGGTGAGTGCGACTATCGGTCATGACAACGATCGAAGTGGTCCTCGGCGACATCGCCTGCCAGCGGGTGGACGCCATCGTGACGGCCGCCAACGAGTCGCTGCTCGGCGGCGGCGGAGTCGACGGTGCTATCCACCGGGCCGCTGGTCCGCAGTTGGCAGAGGCCGGCGCGGCCATCGCACCCTGCGATCCGGGCGATGCCAAGGCAACCCCGGCGTTCGATTTGAATCCGCCGGTGCGAAACGTCATCCATACGGTCGGCCCCGTCTGGGAGGGAGGCGACTACGGCGAGGCGGACGTGCTGGCGGCCTGCTACCGGCGCAGCCTGCAGGTAGCTGATGAGCTACAGGCCCGGTCGGTGGCGTTCCCGGCCATCGCCACCGGTGTCTACGGCTTCCCGCCGGAGGACGCCGCCCGCATCGCGGTGGACACCATCCGTTCGACACCCACCACCGTCCAGCAGATCCTTCTCGTCGCGTTCGAGGAGCAGACCCGAGACCTGCTTACTGCGGTGCTTCAGCAGGGAAGTGGCTCGCATGGTGGCGTCGCCGGGTAGCCGGCCCCATGCAGCTGGTTGATCGTGTGAGACGGCGCCCATGGTCACGCGTGAACGCCGGCTGCCCCGTCCCGCGCGCTGCCGTCCCGAATCCGGTCCAGGGCTTCCAGCAACACTTCGCGGCCGACGAACGGAGTGGGAGAAATCAACCGACGAAATGCCCCTATTGAACGGTGAACATGTGCGCCGTTGTCGATGCTTTCTGGCCGAAACCGACAGTGTCAGGAGGGGCGTCGGGGTTTCGGGGCGGCGGCGGATGCCTCGGAGCAAGAGGCACCCACCGCCACCGTATCCGGGGAAACGGAGTCCGAATCGAACACAGTGGACAGTCGGCTCGAAACGTGGCGCCGCCGGCGAAGGATGCCGGCGGCGCCTGTCACATCGCCCGGGAGGCCTAGGCGATCGGGAAGTCGAAGTACGTGTCCGGGTACGGCTCGTTGCGCAGCGTGTAGTGCCACCACTCGTACTCGTACGCCTGGAAACCGCACGCTTCCATCACGGTCCGGAACTGGCGGCGGTTCTCCGTCTCGGCTGCGGTGATGCCCTCGGCGCCGTGATGGGAGATCGGGTCCATCAGGTCGTGGTCACCACCCATCGCCGTGACGTAACCGGTCGCCAGGTCGTACAGCCCGAGGTCCACAGTGCTGCCCCGGCTGTGCCCGGAACGGGTCGCCACGTAGCCCTGCTCGAACATGTCGGCCCGCTCGATGTTCGGGTAGTGCCGGGCTTTGGTGCGTCCGTCCTCCGGCTGCTCCGACCAGCGGATGAAGCAGTCGACGGCCTGCTGCGGGCGGTAGCCGTCCCACAGCAGCAGCCCGAAACCGAGCTCCCCGGCCTTCTGCTGTGCCTCGGCCAGAGCCGTGCACAGTTCGGTGGTGCCGACGATCCGGTTCACCAGATAACCGTCCACCGGCCGCCCGGTGAAGTTGTCCCAGGTCGCGTACTTCGCGTCCCAGCGGATACCGGGAACGGCCTCGTCGACGTAGACGAAGCCGTCCCTCACTGGATCTTGCCGGTGAGCGCCAGCGACACGGTCCGGTCGATGATCTCGGCGAACGAGACACCGGCGGCCGCCATCATCCGCGGGTAGCGGCTGTAGGTGGTCAGGCCGGGCAGCGTGTTCACCTCGTTCAGCACGACGGTGCCGTCCTCCTTGAGGAACAGGTCGACCCGGGCCAGGCCGCGGCAGCCGAGGGCGCGGTAGATCGCCTTCGCGGTCTCCTGGACCTTCTCCCGGTCGGCGGCCGGGATGTCCGCGGGCACGATCGGGGTGGAGTTGTCCGAGCCCTGCTCCGGGTTCTCCTCCTGGTGGATCCGGAAGAAGCCGTGGGTCAGCGCGATGTGGTCGACCTCGCCGGCGAACAGGTCGGGGTCGTTGCCCATGACGGCGCAGCCGATCTCCTTGCCGACGACGGCTTCCTCGATCAGCACCTTGGTGTCGTACCGCCGGGCGCTGACCACAGCGGCCTCCAGGTCCTCCGGGCCGGCCACCTTGCTGACACCGAACGACGAGCCGGAGCGGGCCGGCTTCACGAAGACCGGGAAGCTGAGCTCGTCGACATCGACGTCGGAGGCCTCGGAGACGATCCAGAAACCGGGCGTGGCGATACCCGCGGCGCGGGTCACGACGTACGCCAGGGACTTGTCGATGCACAGCGCCGAGCTGGGGATGTCACAGCCGACGTAGGGGATGCCGGAGAGCTCCATCAGGCCCTGGAGCGAGCCGTCCTCACCCATCTTGCCGTGCAGCACGGGCATCAGCACGTCGAGCTTGATCGTCTCGAACTCGCCGTCGCCCAGCACCAGCAGGCCGTGGACGGTGCGGTCCGGGGAGAGGATCGCCGGGCGGGTCTCGCCGTCGAAGTTGGGGCCGTCGCAGAGGAGCCACTCACCGTTCTGGGTGATGCCGACGAAGTACGGCTCGTACTTCTCCGGGTCGAGGTTCGTCGTCACCTCCTGCGCGGACTTGATCGAGATGGGGTGCTCCTCGGAGACGCCACCGAACAGGATCCCGATTTTCAGCTTAGTCACGCCGGTTCTCGCTTTCGAATCGCAAGCAGTTGATGATGGAATTCTCGACGGCGTCGCTGAGTGCGTGGTCGGTGTAGTACGCGGTGTGCGGGGTGATGACGACGTTCGGCATCTCCTGCAGGCGCAGCAGCGACTTGTTCTCTATCGGTTCGTTGCGCCGGTCGGCGTAGAAGATGCCGCCCTCGCCCTCCAGGACGTCCAGCCCGGCACCGCCCAGGCGGCCGCTCTCCAGGGCCGCGACGAGCGCCTCGGTCTTGATCAGCGGCCCGCGACCGGTATTGATCACGATCGCGCCGTGCTTCATGCCCTCGATCCGGCGACGGTTCAGCAGGTGGTGCGTGCCGGCGTTGAGCGGCGTGTGCAGGGTAACGATGTCGCTCTGCCGGAGCAGGTCGTCGAGGACGTCCCGGGGGGTGCCGCTCCGCGGGTTGCTGTCGTAGGTCAGGATCCGGCAGCCGAACCCGCGCAGCAGGGTGATGACGGCCTGGCCGATACGCCCGGTGCCGACCACCCCGACGGTCATGTCGCGCAGTTCCCGGCCACGGAACTCGTGCAGCCGGTAGTCGTGCACGTCGGCCCGCAGGATGGTGGACTTCGCGCTGCGCAGGACCATCAGCATGAGCATCAGCGTGTACTCGGCGACACTCTCCGGCGAGTAGGCGACGTTACCGACGGTGATTCCGACACTTGCCGCGAAATCCACGTCGATGTGGTCGTACCCGGCGCTGCGGGTGGAGATGTAGGTCACGCCGAGCTTGCTGAGGGCGAGGATCGTGGAGTTCGGGATCTTCGCCTTGTGGCACACGCTGACCAGGTGGTTCCCGGCGGCCAGAGCCACGTTGGCATCGGACAGCACCGCGTCGGTGATGGTCGGGACCACGCCGTGATAGGGCGCAGCCTGAAGGATGAGTACCGCTTCGTCCGGCTGGCAGCCGTACACGGTTATTCCGGTTCCCGGAGTCTTGGTCATCGCGGGTTCCCTCCGGTACGTCGTGGTGCGGTGCCGACCCGCCCGGCGGCGGTCTCGATCAGAAGATCCAGGAGCTGCGGGTATGCCGTCCCGGCCGCCTGCCACATCCCTGCGAACGCGGCGTCCTCGGCCAGACTCGGCATCGTATCGACGTCGCGGACAGTCACTTCCACCCGGCCGTCGATTTCCGTTCGCGCGAGGGTATCGACGCGTGGCAACCCGGTCCACTCGAGCGCCCGGAAGGCCTGGACAGCGGGGTCACCGAGCTGGTCGGCAACCCGTCCCGCAACTCTGCCGGGGACGGCGGCGGTGGTCAACCAGCCGTCCGGGTACTCCAGGGTGCCGGTGCTCAGAATGTCACCGTCCGTTGGGTTCGCGACTCGAAGTGTGGAACAAGAACTTCCTCCGATACGCCCCCCGTTGACGCTGAACAACGGTAGGTACGGGGCCACCCTCCGTCATCCCACCAACGGGGTATCTTCAGTGGCTGCGCTCCGTGACCGAGCCGGGGTGACGAGGCCGCTCTCGTAGGCGGCGACCACCGCCTGAGCCCGGCTGGTGAGGCCGAGTTTGGACATCAGCCTCTTCACGTGTGTCTTGATGGTGGCCTCGCTGAGCACCAGCAGCCCGGCGATCTGGCCGTTGCTCAGCCCACCGCCGATCAGGCCCAGCACCTCGGTCTCCCGGGCGGTGAGGTTGCCCAGCGGCGGCATCCGGACCTGCGCGGTGCGCTGCTGTTCGCCGTACGCCGCGACCAGGCGCTGGGCGATCCGCGGGGAGATCAGCATGTCCCCGGCCACGACCGTCTCCATCGCGGCCAGGATGCGGGCCGGTGGGCTGTCCTTGAGCAGGAAGCCCGAGGCGCCCTCGGCGAGCGCCTGATAGATGTACTCGTCGAGTTCGACAGTGGTGAGCATGAGGACCTGAGGCCGCTGCTCCCCGGCCGCCGCGAAGACCCGCCCCATCGCCGAGATGCCGTCCAGCACCGGTATCCGGATGTCCATCAGGATGATGTCCGGTGCCGTCTCGGCTGCCAGCGTCACCGCCTGCGCGCCGTCGGCGGCGACGCCGGCCAGAGCGAAGCCGGGAGCCGTGCGGACTAGCGTGGTCAGACCGGCCCTGATCAGGTCGTGATCGTCGGCTATCAGGACGCGGATGGTCATCGGATCACTCCCTTCGGGGCGCTGAGTGGCGGAGTCGGTACTAACGGAAGACCCGGGCAAGCGTAGTCGTCGTCAACAGGTGAAGCCGCAGATGAAAGCATGACGGCACACAGTCGGGACAGAGCCGGGCCACCGCTTGATTAAACTGCCGTGGCCGGTCCGGTACCCCACGAACTCGGGAGTGGCAAGAGGCATGTCGATCTACAGCACCCAGCGCCTGCACGCACTCCGCATGATCGTCACAGGTGGTGGCACCGGTGGCCACACATACCCTGCACTGACCACCGTCAACGCGATCCAGGAGCGGCTGGCCGCGACAGGTGACAAACCCGAGCTGCTCTGGGTGGGTGTCGCCGAGGGCCTGGAAGCCAAGATCGCGGTACGGAACAACATCCCGTTCAAGGCGGTCACCACCGGCAAGCTCCGCCGCTCGCTCTCGCCCCGCGACCTGATGCGGAACTTCGTCGACGCCTTCCGCATCCCGCTGGGCATCCTGCAGGCGGCACTCACCGTGGCCCGGGTCCGGCCCACTGTGGTGTTCAGCACCGGCGGCTTCGTCTCGGTGCCGATCGGTCTCGCCGCGGCCCTGTTCCGGGTGCCGTACCTGATGCACGAGCAGACCCTCGCCCTGGGTCTGGCCAACCGCATCCTGGCCAAGTTCGCCAGCCGGATCCTGCTCAGCCATGAGGCCTCGCTCGAGCACCTGACCCCGGCGGCCCGGAAGCGGGCGGTCGTCACCGGCAACCCGGTGCGGCCCGCGGTGCTCGCCGGCGACCCGGCACGGGGTCTGGCCGCGTACGGGCTGGACCCGGCGATGCCGCTGGTGCTGGTGACCGGCGGCGCGACCGGCGCGCAGCAGATCAACCGGATGCTGACCGGGGCGCTGCCGCATCTGCTGGAGCGCTGCCAGATCGTCCACCAGTGCGGTGGGCACGGGCTGGACGAGATGCGCGCGGTGGCCGGGACGCTCCCGCCGCATCTGGCGCACCGCTACCAGGTCGTCGACTTCATCCACGACGAACTGCCCGACCTGCTCGCCGCCGCCGCCGTGGTGGTCGCGCGCAGCGGTGCCGGTACGGTCGCCGAACTCACCGCCCTGGGCAAGGCCTGCATCCTGGTCCCGTACCCGGTCTCGGCCGGGGACGAGCAGCGCATCACCGCCCGGCACCTGGCCGAGACGGGTGCCGCCCTGATGCTGGACGGGGCCGAAGCGACCCCCGAGCGGTTGTACGCCGATCTCGCCGGCCTGCTCGGTGACCCGCACCGGTGTGCCGAGATGGCCCGGAACGCCGCCACCCACGGGAAGCCGGACGCCGCCGCCCGCGTGGTGACCGAGATCCTCACGGTGTCCGCGCGTTAGTTCACCCATCGCCCGAAAGCCCGGCGTCCACCACGGACACCGGGCTTTCGTCGTACGGCGTAATCGGTCACGTCCTTGATCTCGACGACCGTGGGCGGTGGCCGGTTCAGCCCTCGATACCTGTTGTTGCGCCAACTGAGATCAGCGACGCGTGCTCCCGATTGAGGCGGTGCTTGTTGCGGATCGTCTGTTCGCCGATGGACCGGCCGCCGTTTCGGCCCCGTTGTTCGTCCCGGGCGATGCACACCTCGACGTCCACGTCCCGCATGTCCCAGACGACCAGTTCCGCCCCGCAGCGCTCGGCCAGGTCGCGGGCCGTCTCCAGGTAGTGCGGGACGAGGAAGGTGTCGTCGCAGACCACGTCCACACCGGAGCGGAGCAGGGCCTCGATCGCGGCGTTCACCACGAGCTGCTCCCGGAGGGCGTACAGCATCGTGTAGTCGTTGTCGTCGCCGACCAGGATCTGCGGGTGCAGCATCGCGGCGACCTGGTCGGTGCCCACCCGGGCCCGGCGCTCCGGGTCCTCGGCGACCCAGCGCAGGGCCCTGGTGGTCTTGCCTGCCGCTGGTAGGCCGCGCGTGACGATCAGCCTTCTAAGCACCGGGCATCACCGCCTCCGCGAACCGAATCGGATGCCGACGGTGGGATCTTGCGGTCACGCGTGCGTCCTCTCCTCCGGGCTGATCTTCCTGGGCACAGCGGGATTTATGATCTGCGATGGATTCCCGATTGTTGTCGCACAATCTGTCCGTCATGGATCGCCGAAGGCATGGATCAGGCAAAACCGGGCTATGTCGGGTTCCGTGATTTCTTGCGGAAAAGACTCGGCGCTGCGTATCCGCTCGATGACCGAGAGTGCCTTCTCGGTCCGTTGTTCAGCGCCGGAAAGTGAACCAGTCGAGTGTCACGAAGTCGGCCGGCTGGGCGCTGCTGAAGGTCAGACAGACGTCGCGGAGACCGGTCGGCCGGGCGACGTTGCCGGGGACGCATCCCGGGGCTTCGCTTCCGGCGCCGTGGTGGTGGCCGGTGCGGTGGTTCGTGCCGGGGAGGGCCGGGTCATTGAAGGCGCCGCTGTCGGCACCGGGCCGGTGCCGACAGCGGAGGGGCCGATCGTCGCCGCGGCGGCCGGGACCGGGGTGGTGCCGCCCGGTGCGGCGGGGCCGGCGCGGGATCGGACCCGGTCAGGCGGACGGGTTGAAGGTGATCCCGGCGGGCATGGCCTCGGTGATCAGGTTGACGAAGTTGGCGTCCTTCAGGCCGAAGTTCGCGCTGCCGAAGTCATAGTTGCTCAGCGTGTCCCGGACGGCGGTGGAGGGGTAAC
>DATMVU010000751.1:0-6055 GCA_035562875.1 Actinoplanes sp.
CGGTGACCTCTTCTCCGCGATGCGCACCACGCTCAGTGCCGACCGGGCCCGCGAGCACCTGGAGGCGCACGCCGGTAAGAACACCGTCACCCACCACCACTTGCGGGCCGAGCACGTCGTCGACTGGGCCACCCGGGGCGGCGCCCGCAGCCTGGGGATGGACTCGCAGGTCGGCTCGCTGACCGCCGGGAGGCAGGCCGACGTGGTGCTGCTCAAGAACGACGCGTCGCCGGTGATGTTCCCGATCCTCAACCCGTACGGCCACGTGGCCTTCCAGGCCCAGCGCGGCGACGTGCACACGGTCCTGGTCGGCGGCCGGGTGGTCAAGCGGGACGGGCGCCTCGTCGATGTGGACCTGGCCGCGGCCCGGGCGAAGGTGCAGGCCACCGTCGATCACCTGCGCGAGACGCTGGGTGAGCAGGCCTGGGCGCGCGGGATGGATCCGGACGTGCCGGAGGCCGAACTGTTCGACAATCCCTATCAGTACACCGAGTGGGAAGCGGACGGCGCGCAATGGAAGCATTAGCCGGGTGACTGACACCGGAAGGGGCGCGGGGCCCGACTTCATCGAGGCGCTCGCGCGTGGCCTCGACGTCCTGCGTTCCTTCCGTCCGGGCACGCCGTCGATGACGCTCAGTGAGATCGCCGGGCAGACCGGGCTGGCCCGGCCGACCGTGCGGCGGATCCTGATCACCCTGGAGACGCTGGGGTACGTGCGGGGTGCCGGCCGTGGTTACGCGCTCACCCCGCGGGTCCTCGAGCTGGGCATGGCCTATGTCAACGCGCTGAACATGTGGGACGTGGCCCGTCCGCACATGGAGAAGCTCGTCGCCCAGACCAACGAGTCGACGTCGATGGCCCAGCTCGACGGCAGTGACATCGTCTACGTGGCCCGGGTGGCGGTCCCCAAGATCGTGACCCTGGCGGTGACCATCGGGACCCGTTTCCCGGCCGCCGCGACCTCGATGGGCAAGGTGCTGCTGTCTGCTCTGCCGCCGGGTGCGGTGGCCGGGGTGCTGGCCGAGCCGTCCCGCTCCGGCATCACTGCGCGTAACGTCCCGGCTCCGGCCGAACTGGAGTCCACTCTGCGGGAGATCCGTGCCAAGGGGTGGGCACTGGCTGATCAGGACCTGGCGCCCGGGGTCCGGTCGGTGGCCACCGGAGTGCGTGACGGCGAGGGTCGGATAGTGGCATCCATCAATGTGACGGTGCATGCTGCGGAGACGTCGCTGGAGACGCTTCTGGATGATCACCTGCCGAAACTTCTTCGTACGGCGGCTTATATAAGTCAGGACTGGGCTATCGCCGATTCGATTCCGTCGACAACCGTGTGATCCGTTTCTGGGAGCGCTCCGTATCCCTATGCACAACCTGTGCAGATGCAGATGGCGTTTCTTGGAGGTTCACCGTGGCTGTTGTCGGATCGAGGTCCCTGTGGCGCCGTCTCGGTAGCGCCACACTGCTCTCAGCGCTCATGGTCGTACTGGCCCCGGGCAACTCGGCCTGGGCCGCCGACGTCCCGGTGCCGCCGGAGAACCTGCTCACCGACCGCGGGCAGGGCAAACTCACGGCCAACGACAAGGACTTCGTGGTCAAGGTCCGGCTGGCCGGGCTGTGGGAGATCCCGGCCGGTGAGATGGCCCAGGACCTGTCCGAGAACAACCGGATCAAGCGGATCGGCCGTAGCATCGCCGACCAGCACATCGAACTCGACAAGCTGGCCCGTGACGCCGGCGCCAAACTGAAGATCGACCTGCCGGACGAGCCGAACGAGGACCAGCAGGGCTGGCTCGACGAGATGGGCTCGGCGCAGGGCGAGGACTTCGACCAGATCTACATCGACCGGCTCCGCGCCGCCCACGGCAAGATCTTCCCGGCCATCGCGAACATCCGGGCCAGCACCGAGAACGACACCGTGCGCAAGCTCGCCCAGCAGGCCAACCAGTTCGTCATGACGCACATGACCCTGCTGGAGAGCAGCCAGCTCGTCGACTTCGCCGACCTGGCCGCCGCCGCAGCGGCAGCCCCCGCAGCTGCCGCCGCCCCCGCCGCCAAGGCCCCGGCCCAGGTGCTGTCCGCTCAGGAGACCGGCACCGGCGGGCTGTCCGGCCAGAGCATGGGCTTCATCCTGGTCGCGCTCGCCGGTGGCCTGGCCGTCGGCGTCTTCGCCACCAGGCAGCTCGCCGGCAATCGGCGGGGTGGCTACCGCAGCAACAACCGAAGGGTCCGTTACTACGGCCAGTGAGCCTGGCTAGGGTGGCGCGATGACGTCCTGGATCGCGCCACCGGCCTCGCCGGCTCCCCGGGAGTGGGCCCCTGACCTGGCGAGATATGCCGATCGATGGTTGCGGTCGGTGCTGCATCCGCGGCGCGGCGGCCGGGACGCCGGGATCCGTCCGGCCGCCGGTCTCGACGAGTCCTGGGCCGGGCTGCGGCATTCGCTCTGGGGACAGGACCGGCTGATCCGCGACACGGCGAAGGAGTCGTCCCGGATCTGGCAGCTGGTGACATCGTCCGTCGGTGAGGACCGGGCGCTGGGCCGGCGGATCCTCACCCCGGAAGCCCGGATCGGCACCGAGTCCGAGGACCACGCCCTGGTCCGGGCGGTCCGCGAGCGGTTCCGGTACTACGGCGACGGCGCCGACGAGTGGCTCGCCGACTTCCTGACCGCCGCACACGGGCTACCCGAGGCGTGCCGCCGGATCATCGGCGGTTTCCACATCGACATGCCCTACATCGGGGCCGGTGTCTTCACCCGGCTGCGGCAACTGCTCGCCGTGACCGATGAGGCCACCTACCGCCAAGCCCGGGAGGTGATCCTGGCGGAACGGGACCGGGTCGCGGCCGGGCTGTCGGACCGGGTCTCGGCCGACCTGTTCTGGGCGGTCAGCTTCGTGCTCCCGATCGGCCCGGAATCCGGATCCGCGGAACGGGACGCGCACACCGCGGCGATGCGCAACGTCGGCGAGTTCGGCAACTTCGACGTGCACCCGAGCGGGATCGCGGCCGGTGACCTGGACACCCTGGACCGGTTCCTGCACACCAACAACAAGGTGCGGCACGAGTTCTTCGGCTCGTCCGGCGGGCGGATCTACCTGGCGAGTGTCATCGACATCGCCGGTGCCGAGGCCGGGCCGGTGCTGGCCCGGATGCGGCCGGCCTACCCGTTCGAGGACCACGAGCACTACAACCGGGTCTGGTGCAGCCTGCTCGCGCACGTCGACGACGACACCGCGCGGGCGGCCCTGGAAGCGGAACGGGCCGCCGGGCAGGTGTGGGCCACCGGGTTCGCCGCCGCTGCCGACGAGGACGAGACCGTCGTCGTACCGCAGGGAATCCCGTCGGGCTATCAGCCGCCGGAGGCGGCACGGCCGGCCTGGCTGGAACCCGCCGTGCCGGTGCCGCCGGTGCTCCGTCTCCGGGACGCCGAACGGGAGGCCGCCGAGCAGGCCGGGGTCTACGCCGACGCGGTGACCTGGGAGGGCGTCTCGATCGCCCGCAGCGACGAGGCGGCGGTGACCGCCTGGCTGGAACACCGGGAGCACTGGGCGATCCCGACCCCGCTGACCGCCCTGGCACTGGCCCCGCGCTGGACCCACGAGCGGCTGTTCGCGCTCGGTTTCGAACACCACCACTACTGGGTGCGCGGCGTGATCGGGATGCTGATGCTCCGGCACGGCACCGGTCACCTCGCGCCGCTGCTCGCCGCCTTCGCGGACCGGGACAGCCTGGACGCCGCGCTGGAGGCGGCCCAGCCGATCGGGCACGTGTCACTGGCCGCGCCGATGGTCCGTGCCTTCGCCGGTAAGAAGCACCGCCGTCTCGCCCGCTCCTGGCTGCTGCGGCATCCGGAGCACGCGGCGGCCGGGACCGTCGCCCTCTGGACCGCCGATCCGGACGATCCGGCGACCGGCCGGGTGCTGCGCTACCTCGACGCCCAGGGTCACCGCGCGCTGCTCACCGCCCAGGCCGCAGACCGGGCCGCCGACCTGGTCACGCTGCTGGAACTCGATCCGCTGGCCGCCCCGAAGGCGAAGATCCCGAAGATCCCGGCCTACCTGACGAACGATGCGCTACCCCCGCTGAGCACTCCGGGCGGCGGCGACGCGACCGCCGCGGAGATCGACCACCTGCTGGTACGCCTGGCGAGTTGCGACTCCGACGAGGTCCACCCCGGGGTGCTCGCCGCCCGCGACACCTGGACCGCCACGTCCCGGGCCGGGTTCACCGCAGCGCTGTTCGACCGCTGGGTGGCCACCGGCGCGCCCGCCGCGGACAACTGGTGCATGCACGCCGTCGGCCTGCTCGGCGACGACGCGGGTGCCCGCCGGATCGCCGCGCACGCCCGGCAGTGGGCCGGTGGCAACGCCGCCCAGCGTGCGCAGGCGGCTCTGGACACGTTGCGGCACCGGGGCACCGACGCCGCCCTGATCGAGCTGAGCCTGCTCGCCGAACGGTCCCGGTTCCCGGTCTTCAAGAGCCGGGCCCGCCAGCACATCGAGGCCATCGCCGATCTGCGCGGGCTCACCTCGGACGAACTGGCGGATCGGCTCGTACCGGCGCTGGGTCTCGACGAGGACGGCGACCTGCTGCCGACCGCCAAGGGTGACTACCGCATCGTCTTCGACCACCGGCTCCTGCCGGTGCTCCGGGATCCGTCCGGAAAGGTTCACGCCGAGCTGCCCCGTGGCAGTGACAAGAAGCGGCTGACCGCGCTCCGCAAGGAGGCCCGCGCGTCGGCGTCGCTGCACGTGGCACGGCTGGAACGGGCCATGCGCACCGAGCGGCGGATCCCGGCCGCGATCTTCCTGGACCGGTTCGCCGGGCATCCGTGGATGACCCATCTCGCCCAGCGCCTGGTGTGGGGGGTGTTCGACGGCGACACGGCGGCCGGGACGGTGCGGGTCGCCGAGGACGGCACGCTGGCCGACGTGCACGACGACCCGGTGACGATCGCGGGCGGCTCCGCCCTGGTCATCCTGCATCCGCTGCATTTCCCGGACGGTGCGCTGGACGCCTGGGGAGAGGTCTTCGCCGACTACGAGCTGCTGCAACCGTTCGCGCAGCTGGACCGGCCGGTGCATCGGTTCACGCCGGAGATCCTGAGCGTGTTCGCCGGGCGGAAGACCACGTATGCGGAACTGCGCGGGCTGGAACGGCACGGCTGGGTCCGCTGGTACGACGCCGGGGTCCAGATGGCGAAACCGCTCGGCGGCCGGGCGTCGGCGATCCTGCGGACCGACCCCGGCTGGCACGCGTCCGACACCGTCGACACGGCGCCGCCGCAGACCGTGCAGGACATCGCCCTGTTCGGGGTCACCGGCGACGAGCTGCCACCGGTGATCTTCTCCGAACTCATCCACGACCTGCGAATGTTGGCGACGTGACAGCTCCCGCGCGGTGCCTCGCGGTTGGCGAATCCCGTGCTGTGGTGACTCGCGGTGCGGATCGCACCGCGAGTCACCATGCTGTCAGCGGGCGGACCGGAACTGCTCGCTGTGCATCTGGAAGGAGCGGATCAGCTTAGGCATCCAGTAGGCGTCGTCGTGCCGCCCGGCACCCAGCTGGTAGTCGTGCTTGACACCCTTGGCGGCCAGTGCGGTGCTCATCTGCTGGGCGGCGGCCCCGAACCGGTACTCGTCGGAGTCGCCGCCGTCGAAGTAGAACCGGTGCCGGTTCAGGTCGGCCGCCGACATGCCCGCGACCAGCGTGAGCGGCCGCAGGCGAGCGTTGGCGGCCTGCTCGGCGGAGGTGCCGACGAGCGGGGCCAGGCTCAGCGCGCCCATGTGGCTGGCGATCGAGCTGAACACGGTCGGGTTCGTCAGGCCCAGGGTGAACGCGCCCTGCCCGCCCATCGACACACCGCTGATCCCACGGTGGTCCCGGTCGGCGACGGTCCGGTACGACTTGTCGACAAGCGGGACGATCTCGTCGACGATCATCGAGCGGTAGTTGCCGGCTGAGGTGTCCACGTACCAGCCGCTGCCGCCGTCGGGGAAGACCACGATCGTCTCGACCAGGCCGTTCTCCTTGATCAGCTTGTCCAGCACGGTGT
>DATMVU010000752.1:0-14918 GCA_035562875.1 Actinoplanes sp.
CGAGGGTCCGGTCCAGGCCGGCCGGGTCGACGGCGCGGGCGCTGACGACCTCGCCGTCACCCATCATGGCCACGACGACACTGGTGTGCTCGACGGGAGTGACCGCCCGTACCCCAGCAATCGATCGAACCCGGTCCACCGCGGACCCGGGCAGTCCGGCCGCCGCGACCAGCGCCCGTGTCGCGAGAAGTCCGTCCCGGCTCTGCGCGACCGCCTGGCGTTCCAGGTTGTTCTGCAGGAACCAGACCGAACCGCCGAAGCCGACCGCGAGGACCAGCGAGGTGAGTACGGCGGCGGTGCCGCGGGCGTTGGCGCGCAGGTTGGCGGCGGCCAGGTAGCCGCTGGTGCCGAACATCGCCCGCAACGGCCGGGCCAGCAGCCGGGCGGCGGCGGTGTTGATCCAGGGGGCGAGCAGGGCGACCGCGAGGACGAACAGGTAGAGCATGCCGAGGGCGGCACCGAGCGCGGTCTGCCCGCGCGCCGCGACCGCGGCGACCGCCGACGCACCCGCCACACCGAGGGTGATCAGGCCGCTGACCAGGCGGGTTCGCCCGGCCGCGGCGCGTTCGATCGTGGCTTCGCCGAGGGCTTCGGCGGGGCGGATGCCGGTGACCCGGCGGGCGGCCAGCAGACCGGCCAGGACCGCCGAGACCACGATCGTCGCGGCGGCCGCGGGGGCGGCGACGGCGCCGGGCAGCATCGGGAAGCCGACGGGCAGGAAACCGCGGCCGGTCAGCTCACCGGTCAGCCAGTGCGCGGCGGCCAGGCCGGCCGGTACGCCGAGCACCGACGCGAGCACGCCGATCAGCGCCGACTCCGTCATGATCATGCGGCGGACCTGGCCGGGGGTGGCGGCGACGGCCCGGATCAGGGCCAGGTCGCGGCGGCGGTGCCGGACGCCGAGGCCGATGGTCGCGGCCACCACGAAGACGATCAGCAGGATCACGTAGCCGCCGAACGACGCGCCGACCTGCACCAGCAGGGTGGCGGCGGACCGGTCGGCGGACTGTTCGACGGCGCCGCTGTCCGCGCCGGTCAGTACCCGCACGTCCCCGGCGGCCGTCGCGATCCGGGTCCGCAGGGCGGCGAGGTCGGTGCCGGGCGCGGCGATCACGCCGATGGCACGGACCGCGCCGGGCCGCGGCGACAGGGCTGCGGCATGGGCGTCGCTGAAGAAGGCCACGGCCGGTCCGTTGACCAGACCACTGACTGTGTACGACCGGAGCGTCCCGCCGACAAACAACGGAACCGTCTGCCCGACCTCGGCGGTGCCGGTGTTCAGCACGACCTGCCGCTCCGAACCCGGCACGTCACCGGCGGCGAGTTCGTACGGGGTGAGCACCGCACTCCCCCAGCCCCGCCCCGGCAGCGTGGTCCCGGCGGCGGTGACAACCGGGACGTCCTCGTCCACGGCGACCGTCGCGACCCCTTCGACACCGAGCAGTCTCCCGGTCAGCGCGACCGGGACGGTGCCGCCCTCGGGCAGGGCGACGGTGCTGGTGTAGGTATCCCCGCCGAACTCCTTCGTGGTGAACGTGGTGTCCGGGCGGGCCAGCACCAGATCGGCGGCGGCATACCGGACCGGCGGCGGCGCGTACCGCAGACCGGATTCGATCAGCGTGCCCATCGCGGTCAGGATCAGCGCCCCGAGCGCCAGCGCCAGCAGGGTGGCGATCGACCAGCCGGGACGGTGGCGCAGCATGCGGGCGGCGAGCGCGGTCATCGGGCCACCTCCATCCGGCTGCGGCCGAGGGCGGCCAGGTGTTCGGCGATCCGGGCGGCGCCCGGCTGTGGCATGTCGTGTACCAGGCGCCCGTCGGCGAGGACCAGGACCCGGTCCGCGTACGACGCGGCGACCGGATCGTGGGTGACCATCACGACGGTCTGCCCGTGGTCGTCGACGATGCCACGCAGCAGGGTCAGCACCTCGGCGGCCGTGCTGGTGTCGAGCGCGCCGGTCGGTTCGTCGCAGAAGATGACCTGTGGGCGGGCGGCGAGTGCGCGGGCGATGGCGACCCGCTGCTGCTGCCCGCCGGAGAGCGCCGACGGCCGGTGCCGCAGCCGGGTGCCGAGCCCGACCCGGTCGACGACGGCGGCGATCCACTCCCGATCGGGTCGCACCCCGGCGAGCCGCAGCGGCAGCAGGATGTTCTCCTCGACGGTGAGCGCGCCGATCAGGTTGAACGCCTGGAAGACGAAGCCGATCCGGTCGCGCCGCAGCTCGGTCAGCCTGGTCTCGGTCAGTCGTGACAGTTCGGTCCCGCCGATCCAGACGTCGCCTGCGGTGGGGCGGTCCAGGCCGGCGGCGGTCTGCAGCAGGGTGCTCTTGCCGGAGCCGGACGGTCCCATGATCGCGGTGAAGGTGCCGCGATCGAAGGCGGCGTCGACTCCGGTGAGTGCCCGGACCGGTTCACCGTCGGCCTGGTAGACGCGGGTCAGCCCGTGGACACGGACCGCGGGCTCGTTCGGGACGGACATCAGTCGGCCTCTCTGCTCGGTTGCAGAGAGTCTGCTGGTCAGAGCCGGTCGCCGGAATGAAGCGTGCTGCCCAGCCGGGGTACAGCCAGCACTACTTCCGCTCGTCGTCGAGGTAGTGCAGGACCGCGGTGACCCGGCGGTCGGCGCGGTCGTCGGGGGCCAGGCCGAGTTTGGCGAAGATGCTGCGGATGTGCTTGTGGACGGCCCCGTCGGTGACGAACAGCTTCTCCGCGATCGCCGTGTTGCCGAGGCCCTCGGCCATCAGGGCGAGCACGTCGCGTTCCCGGGCGCTGAGCCGGCTGACCGGACTGTCCGGCCGGGACCGCGACAGCAGCTGGCCGACCACCTCCGGGTCGATGGCGGTGCCCCCGGCGGCGACCCGGTTCAGGGCGGTGAGGAACTCGTCGACCCGGCCGACCCGCTCCTTCAGCAGGTAGCCGAGCCGGCTGGAGCCGTGTGCCAGCAGGTCGGTGGCGAACGCCTGCTCGACGTAGGCGGACAGCACCAGCACCGCCAGGCCCGGCTGCCGTTTCCGGGCCTCCACGGCGGCGACGATGCCCTCGTCGGTGTGTGTCGGCGGCATCCGCACGTCGACGATCGCCACCTCCGGCCGGTGTTCGCCGATCGCGGTCAGGAAGGTGCCGGGCGAGTCGGCGGTGGCCACCACGTCCAGGCCCTCGGCCTGTAACAGCAGCGCCAGGCCCTCCCGCAGCAGGGCGTCGTCCTCGGCGATCACGATCCGCACGGCAGCTCCACGTCCATCCTGGTCGGCCCACCGACCGGGCTCGACATCACGAAGCGGCCATCGTAGGCGGCCACCCGCTGCCGGATCCCGCCGAGCCCGCTTCCCGACTCCTCGTCCGCACCACCCCTGCCGTCGTCGACGACGCTCAACAGCAGACGATCACCTTCCCGCCGTACGGCCACCGACGCCGTCGTGGCCGCACTGTGCTTGACGATGTTGGTCAGCGCCTCGGCCACCACGAAGTAGGCGGTCGCCTCCACCGACACCGCACACCGCCCCGGCACGTCCACCTCCAGGGTGCACGGCACCGCGCACGTGCCGGCCAGCCCGGACAGCGCCCCGGACAGCCCGCGGTCGTCGAGCACCGGCGGGAGGATGCCGCGGACCACCGACCGCAGTTCGGCGAGCGCCTGCTCGGTGGCCTCCTGCGCCCGGTCCAGGATGCCGGCGACCGCGTCCGGGTTGCGCTGCTGGGCCCGGCGGGCGGCGCCGATCATCACGTTCAGGGCGACCAGGCGGTTCTGGGTGCCGTCGTGCAGCGACCGTTCGATCCGGCGCAGTTCAGCGGCGTGCGCGTCCAGGGCGGCGGCCCGGGTCGCGGTCAGCTCGACCACCCGCAGGTGCAGGTCGACGCCGCCGGCCGGGGCCAGCAGCCGCCGCCCGGCGACCGCCTGCAGTCCGGCGATCCGCGACCCCAGCCCGATCGTGATCAGCACGAACAGCACCCCGATCGCCCACACCACGATCGCGTCGCCGAGGCCGTCGATGCGCCACACCACGAACCCCGGGCCGCCCTCCTCCGGGTCCAGAGCCTTGTACCAGAGCGGGAACGACGCGTACTCCACCGCGTAGATCGGCAGGGAGATCCCGATCGCGCCGAGCAGGAACCCGGCCGTGCCGTGCACCGTCATCCAGGCGGTCTCCCGGCGCAGTACCGGATCGCGCAGCGCCGCCCGGACGGTGCCCGGCAGCGGCGGTGGCCCGACCACGGCCGGCCCCCAGCGGGTCAGCCGGGCCCGCTCCCGGTCGGCGACCGCCCGGATCACCCGCGGCACCGTCGGTGTCAGCAGCAGCCCCACACCGAACGGCACGGCCAGGACGACGAGCAGCGTCCAGGCGAGCGCGACGAGCGCCAGCAGGGCGGTGCCGAGCCCGCCGACGATGTGTTCCAGACCGTCGACGGCGGTACGCAGCCGTTCGAGAAGTCGAGGCATCCGTCAGACGGTAGTGCCGGCACCGGCCCGGCACAGTAGCGCTGGCTATACCTTCGAAGGCCCCCTGGCGGGATGGCCGCGCCCGGCCCGGCTGCCTAGCGTCGACGGCATGAACACCATGCTCCGCCCGGCCCTGTGGCTCCTGCTCATCCTCGGTCTCGCCGCCAACGCGGCCACCTCCACCATCGGCGCGAACCCGGCCCTCGGCGCCGTCTTCGGCCTGCTCGCCCTGTCCGCCGGCACCGCCCTGGCCGTCCACCACTACCGCTACCGCCGCCACTGACCCACCGAGCCGAGCCTGGCCGGGCCGAGCCTGGCCGGGCCGGGCCGGTCGTGGCGGCTACGGCTGGCGGTCGATCTTGAGGTCGCGTTCGAGTTGGGTGATCGCGGTGCGGAGGTCGTCGAGGCGCTGGCTGATCACGATGCGGTCGAACTCGTCGGGGATGCCGTCGTTGTCGTCGTCGGTGGCCATGTGCGACGTCATCTCCAGGCGGCGGGTCTCCTCCATCGAGTTGACGATGACCGCGATCAGGATGTTGACCAGCACGTTCACCGTGATCAGCACATAGCTGACGTAGTAGACCAGGGTCCACGGCGACAGTTCCATACCGGAGGCGATCAGGTCCGGCAGAGTCTCCAGGGAGAGCAGCACGAACAGGGTGAGCACCGCGGCGCCGAGGGTTCCGTACTGCTCCGGGTCGGACTCGCCGAAGATCAGCCACCCGGCCATCCCGTAGACGTAGAGGGTGACCAGGGCCAGCGCCAGGAACCCGCCGACTCCAGGCAGGCTGCGCAGCAACGCGCTGACGATGGTCCGCAGGCCCGGCGAGAACCGGACCAGCCGCACCACCCGGGCGATCCGGATCACCCGCAGCGCCGCGGTGTCGCCGTGCAGGCCCGGCAGGAACACGGCGGCGATCACGATGAAGTCGAAGACGTTCCACCCGTGCCGGAAGAACTCCCGCGGATTCCGGCCGTACGCCAGGATCCGGATCACGATCTCGGTGACGAACACGGCCCGGAAAACGTACTCGACACCGTGCAGCCACGGCACCATGCTGTCCGCGTGCGGGTACGTCTCCACCGCCAGGAGCAGCGCGTTCGCTCCGATCACTATGACGATGGCGATCTCGAAGGCCCGGGATTCGGCGATCCGGTGGCATCGACGGCTGACTGCGGTTGACGTTTTGGAGCTCGGCACCGGGCCAGCCTACGGATCCGATGATCAAGACGTTTCGGTCGCCGGGAGCAGACGGGAGCAGACGGGAACGGGCCGGACCGGGAGGGGAACGGGTCGGCCGGGCCCGACACGCCGAGGTGTCACGGCCGATGTGTGGCCGGGGCTAACAGGCGGCCGATCCTCTGCTAGTCTTTTCCGCGTTGCAGTTTTGATTTCCGTAGACGTCTTCAACGCCTGATGGGTTTCACTACCCGCTGGGCGTTTTTTCGTTTTCGTGTCGTTCCGACGCGGGTGATCAACGCGGCGGCGTCCGGAGTCCGTAAAGTGCGGGTTCCACACAGCCTGCGAGGAGCAGACATGGTTACTGGTGTCGTGAAGTGGTTCAACGGCGAAAAGGGCTTCGGCTTCATCACCCCCGACGACGGCGGCCCGGACGTTTTCGCCCACTTCTCCGCGATCTCGGCTAGCGGCTACCGCAGCCTCGAGGAGAACCAGCGGGTCGAGTTCGAGATCACCCAGGGTCAGAAGGGCCTGCAGGCGTCGGACATCCGCGCGCTCTGATCCACAGGTCACACTGAACGGCGGTCCTGCTGCTCTTGCAGCGGGGCCGCCGTTCGGCGTTGTACCGGCAACTCAGAAGGCGGTACCGGCAACTCAGAAGGCGGTACCGGCCGCTGAGAAGGCGGAGAGCCGGAGGCAGGTCAGCGGAGTTGGCCGGCGGCCAGGCCGGACTGGACCTGGCGGTGGAAGATCAGGTAGCCGAGCAGCACCGGGAGCATGGCGATGGTCATGCCGGCGAACAGGCCGCTGAAGTCACCCCGGTAGCCCTCGTTCACGGCCAGCGCGGTCAGCCCCTGGGCCAGGACCCAGCGGCGTTCGGCGTCTTCACCCTGCATGAGCACGATCGGCAGGACGTACTGGTTCCACTGGAACAGGAAGTTGAAGATGCCGACGCTGACCAGTCCGGGGCGGGCCATCGGCAGCATGACCCGGAAGAACAGCCCGAAGTGGCCGCAGCCGTCGACCATGGCGGCTTCGGCGACGGTGGCGGGCAGGGTGCGGAAGAAGGCGGTCAGGAAGAAGACCGTGAACGGCAGCGAGTAGGCGGCGTAGACCAGGGTGAGGCCGGGCAGGGTGCCGAGCAGGCCCAGGTTGCGGACCACGAAGAAGAGTGGGACCAGCGCCAGGAAGACCGGGAACATCATGCCCCCGACGAACGCGTAGTAGATCACCCGGTTGCCGCGGAACGGGTAGCGGGCCAGCACGTACGCGGCCATCGCCCCGAACAGCATGGTCAGGGTCAGGGCTCCGGTGACGACGATCGCACTGTTCAGGAAGTACCTGCCGATGTGTGCCGAGGTCCAGGCCCGTTCCCAGTTCTCCCAGCGCAGCCGGGCCGGCAGGCTCCACGGGTCGGTGAGGATCTCGTCGTCGCTCTTGAACGAGCTGAGCACCGCCCACACCAGCGGCAGTGTGGTGAGCAGTGCCCAGGCGGCCAGGAAGACGTGCTGGACCATAGAGGCAGCGGACAAGCACGCGACGACCCGTCTCACAGCTCCACCCGCTCGCGGCGGGTCACCTGGAGGAACATGGCCGCCACGGTGAGGGTCAGGAAGAACATGGCGACGCCGATCGCGGAGGCGTACCCGAACCGGCCGTCGCCGAAGGCGGTCTTGTAGAGGCGCAGGCCGACCACGTCGGAGGACGAGCTGGGGCCGCCGTCGGTGATGATCTGCACGATGGCGAACCCGTCGATGGCGATGATGGCGAGGTAGACCCAGGCGACCTGGATGGTGTCCCAGAGCAGCGGCACGGTGATCCGGACCAGTGTGGTGAGCCGGTCGGCGCCGTCCAGGGCGGCCGCCTCGTACAGTTCGCGCGGGATCGCCTGCATGGCGGCGCTGAACAGGACGACGTAGAAACCGACGTTCATCCAGATCAGGACTGCCAGTACGCACCAGAAGGCGAACCGTGGATCACCCAGCCACGGCACCGCCAGCCGGTCCAGGCCGACACCCCGGAGCAGGCCGTTGATCATGCCGGTGTGCGGGGCGTACATCTCCTTCCACAGCACTCCGATGATCGCCACCGACAGCACCTGGGGGAAGAAGTAGACGACCCGGTAGACGGCGGCCCCGCGGACCCCGTGCACGGTGATCATCGAGGCGAAGAAGAGCCCGAGCAGGATCGTCACCACCGGCAGGATCAGCAGGAGCAGGCCGTTGTGCCGGAGCGCGTTCCAGAAGTAGCCGTCGCCGAGCAGCCGCCGGAAGTTGTCCAGGCCGACGAACTCGAACGTGGGTGACAGCCCGCTCCAGTTCGTGCCGGCGATCTGGAAGGCCTGCGCATACGGCGACACCACGAACAGCCCGTACAGCAGCAGGGGCGGAACCAGGAACGTGACGATGAAGATCCGCCGCATCAGGCCCGCTTGTACTTCTTGATCGCGGGATCCCTGGCGAACTCGTCGGCGGACTTCTGCACCTTGTCGCACCACTGCACGGCGTTGATGCGTTTGGCGAACAGTTCGGCGCTGGCCCCGTCCACCCGCTCCCGTTCGAGCTTGCGGTAGTACGAGTTGTAGAGCCAGGTGAACGCGCCGCCCATGGACGCGTCGATGAGTTCGGTGACCGAGGTGAGGCCCGGCCCGAGGGTGATGCCGGCGCTGGAGCCGTCGACGCAGCTCAGGCTGCTGACCCGCCGGGTGAAGTCGGACGCGCCGGCCTTCGACAGCATGACCCGCAGATACTCCAGTCCCCCGCGCGTGTTCCTCCCGTTGGCGGGCACGATGAACGGCTCGCTCCCGGTGCCACGGAACGTCTCGTACGACAACTTGTCCGAATCTGTCAGTGACGGTGTCGGCGCTACGGCCATCCGGAAGCCGGCCGGTGTGACGGCTTTCTGCTCGTTCTCCAGCCACGACCCGCACGAGACGAACGCCGCGTTGCCACGGCACCATTCGGTCTGCGACTGGACGTGGTCCATGCCCTCGGCCCCGGGCTGCAGGAACCCGTCGACGGCCAGCTGGTGGTACGCCTCGGCGGCGGCGACCACCGCCGGGTGCTTCCACGCGTTCGGTTCCAGGTTGTCGATGGCCAGCAGCACGTCGAGGCCGCCGAGTTTGGCCGCCGACGCCAGGATCGGCCAGCTCATGTAGCGGGAGTGCTTGCCCGGGTAGGTCCACGGCGCGATCCCGGCCGCCTTGATCGTCCGGCACAGCGTGATCATGTCGGCCCAGGTCTTCGGATACTCCCAGCCCCGGGACTCGAAGAGCTTGCGCGAATACCAGATGCCGTAGGCCGAGTAGGCGTAGTTCAAGGACAGGAACCTGCCGTCGTACGACCCCACGTCCACGATCCCGGGCAGCAGGGTGTCGCGGACCTTGACCGCCGGGTCGTCCAGGCTCGGCGCGTCGAGCAGCTCACCGAGGTCGGTGAGGGCACCCTGGGCGACGAGTCCGTTGAAGTCGATCTGACTGCCGCCGGAGTTGTTCACCACGTCCGGCGGGTCCCCGGCGACGAACCGGGGTTGCAGTGTCTCCGCGATCTGCTGGGTGGCCGAGTGCTTGATCTGCGCGTCCGGGTACCGCTGCCGGTACATCTCCTGATGCGCCTTGGCGTAGTCCTCCCCGAAGCCGCCGTTGAAGACGACCACTTCGAGTGGGGCGTCCGCCTTCACCCCGAGCGGATTGCCCGCACTGGTCTCACCCTTGGCGCTGTCGGTCGTGCCGCCGCCGCCCATCGCGCATCCGGCGAGACTGCCGGCGGCCACGACTCCCACGGCACCGTGCAGGAGGCCGCGCCGGCTGATCGCAGAGGTCATCATCGACTCCGTCCGTCATGAGGGTTGTCTGGTCCACCCGTCTGCCGTGTCGACGTGACCGATTCCGGCGACGAGCACGCCACGGCCCTGTGCGGCGGCGTCGGTGCGGTAGGTGAAACGAAGAGCCGGGCCGGGCGGTACGGCGGGAGTGGCGGTCCACCAGCGCCGGCCGCCGAAGCCGCTGAACACCCCGTCGCTGGTCACCCGCTCGTAACCGGAACGCAGGCTCAGTCCCACGGGTGTCCAGGCGGTCCCGTCGGCCGACGTCTCGACGGTCAGGGTGTCGATGCCGGGCTGGGTGTCGTACCAGAGCTGGAAGGAACCCGGGCCACCGCTCACGGTGAGGGTCATGGTCGTCGCGTCGCGCAGGTCGCTGCGCCAGACCTCGCCTCCGCCGGGCGGCGCCTGCACCGGGCGGGCGGCGGCGAACGCCCGGGCGAGGGCCCGTCGCGCCACGGTGTTGGTGCCCCACGCCCGGTCCGGGTGGACCCGGTTGCTGAGCAGGATGAGGAACGACTGGTCGAGCGGGTCGATCACGACGGACGTGCCGGTGAACCCGGTGTGACCGAAGGTGACAGGCGAGGTCATCCCGTCCATGTACGAGTGTTTGGCGAGTTCGAAGCCGAGCCCGCGGCTGCTCTCCGGGTACTGCGCGAGCAGGTCGGCGTTGTAGTTCACCAGGGCCTGCCGGATCGTCCGCGCGGACAGGATCCGCTCGCCGCGGTAGATGCCGCCGTTGAGCAGGGTCTGGCAGAGGATCGCCAGGTCGTCGACCGTGGAGAAGACTCCGGCGTGCCCGGCGACCCCACCGATCGACCAGGCGTTCTCGTCGTGCACCTCACCCCGGACCATCCCCCGGCCGGCGTACGGCTGGAACTCGGTGGCCGCGGTCCGCTCGACGGCGGTGGGGCGATAGCCGGTGTCACGCATCCGCAGCGGTCCGGTGATCCCGGCGTGCACCAGGCCGGCCAGTGGCTTCCCGGCGACCCGTTCGGCGAGTACTCCGAGGGCGATCAGACCGATGTCGGAGTACGCGTACTGCCGGCCGGGTGTGGTACCGGCGAGGACCGGGGTGGTCAGCATCGCGTGCAGTCGCGTCTCGGGGGTCGGGTAGCGGGAGAAGAACGGCAGGAACGGCGGCAGTCCCGAGGTGTGGGTCAACAGGTGCCGGACGGTGACCGCCGCGGCGCTGAACTCCGGCAGATAGCTGCGAACCGGCTGGTCGAGGTCGACGTGCCCGGCTTCGGCCTGCTGCAGGACCACGATCGTGGTGAACAGTTTGGAGATCGAGGCGAGGTCCCAGAGGGTGTCGACGCGGGCCGGGATCCGCTGGTCCACCGGCAACTCGGTGGTGGCGCCGGAGTACCGGACCGCGTCACCGACGGCGAACCGGGACACCACCACCCCGTGCCGGGCGGCCAGGACCGCGGCCCCCGCGTACGCCGGATGGTCCGGATGATCGGCGGCCGGGACCAGATAGGAGGCGGCGATGTCCGGAAGGGACTCGATCGGGGCAGGCAGGAGACCAGCCTGACGGGGGCTTCCACGGTGTAGCACGTCACTCCGGAAGGTGATTTCGGTCGGGACGACGGCCAGCGTAGGCGAGCCGATCACCAGACCGGCCACCACGCCGAGCAGCACGAACCGCAACTTGATCATCAACGCCCCTCTATACGCCGACTTGTCGAGGATGAATGTTTCCTTCACGACTCGCAAGAGGAGTGAAGGTTATTGCCATCCGCGGACCATACGGCTACCTTCCGACATCATGCGAATGCGCACGGTTGCTTTGCTCACCGTCGCCGCTTTGGGGGCCGGATATCCCACCCCAGCGGTGGCGACGCCGCACCCGATCAACGCGGTGATCGCCCGGATGACACTCCCGGAGAAGGTCGGGCAGCTCTTCACCACGTACGTGCACGGTTCCCGGGCGGACGAACCACACGACGAGAACCAGCGGCTGTACGGGGTGCGCACGCCGGCTGAGGTGGTGGCGAGATACCACCTCGGTGGAGTCGTCTACTTCACCTGGACCGGCAACCTGCAGAGCACCCGCCAGATCGCCACGCTCAGCAACGGGCTCCAGGCCGCCGCCCGACGGGTGCCGCTGATGATCTCCACCGATCAGGAGCACGGCGTGGTCACCCGGATGCCGGCACCCGCCACCAGGTTCCCCGGCGCGATGGCCCTCGGCGCCGCCCGCGACCCGGCCGGCGCCTACCGCACCGGGCAGGTCACCGGCACCGAGTTGAAAGCGGTCGGCATCCGGCAGGCGTGGGCCCCGGTCGCCGACGTCAACGTGAACCCGGCCAACCCGGTGATCGGGGTCCGCTCGTTCAGCAGCGACCCGGCTCTGACCGGCACCCTCACCGCGAACCAGATCCGCGGACTCCAGCAGGGCGCCGGGATCTCCGCCTCCGCCAAACACTTCCCCGGGCACGGCGACACCGCGGTCGACAGCCACACCGGCCTGCCCGTCATCAACCACAGCCTGGCCGACTGGCGGCGGCTCGACGCACCGCCGTTCCGGTCCGCGATCGCCGCCCGCGTCGACACGATCATGAGCGCACACATCGTGGTGCCCGCCCTCGACCCGTCCGGCGACCCGGCCACCCTGTCGAAACCGATCATCACCGGGCGGCTGCGCGGGGAACTCGGCTACCGGGGCGTGATCGTCACCGACTCGCTGGAGATGCAGGGCGTCCGGGAGAAGTACGGCGACGCCCGTGTCCCGGTGCTCGCCCTGAAAGCCGGCGTCGACGTGCTGCTCATGCCACCGAACCTGGACGTGGCGGTGAAGTCGGTGCTCCAGGCGGTGGCCGGCGGGGAACTGACCGAGTCTCGCATCGACGAGTCGGTGCGCCGGATCCTCACCCTCAAACAGAAACGCGGCCTGCTGACCGGGAAACCGGTCGACCCGGCCGCGGCCGAGCGCATCGTCGGGTCGGCGGACCACCGGCGCATCGCTCAGTCCGTCACCGACCGGACCGTGACCGCCGTCCGCAACAACACGAAGCTGCTGCCGCTCACCGGGACCGGACGAGGGATCCTGGTCACCGGCTGGACCTCCGCCACCTACGGCACGATCCCGGTGCTGGCCCGGGAACTCGGCGCGACAGCACTGCCGTCGACCGATCCTGATCAGGCTGCCGCGGCGGCCCGGAGACACGACCTGACGGTGGTGCTCAGCTACAACGGCCAGCAGCAGGCACTCGTCGCGGCACTGCTCAAGACGGGGAAGCCGATCGTGGTGGTGGCCGTGCGCAACCCCTACGACCTGACCGGGCTACCCGGCGTGACCACCTATCTGACCACCTACGGCTACACGGATGTCTCGATGCGATCACTCGCCACAGTCCTCACCGGAACCACGCCACCCCGCGGGAGACTGCCCGTGGCGATACCGGGGCTCCACCCGTACGGCCACGGTCTGTCCTGGGGTGTGAAATGAACCGGCGGGCGCTGCTCGCGGGCGGGGCCGGAATCCTGCTGCCGATCCCCATCGACCTGGGCACTCCCCTGCGGACCGGCCTGGAGAAGCTCGCGGACGACGGATGGGCCGCCGTCCGCGGGGACAAGATCGGGATCATCGCCAACCCGACGGCTGTCGACGGCGACTACCGGCACCTGGTCGACCGGATGCACGCCGACCGGGTCACCATCGGCGGGATCTTCGGCCCCGAACACGGGTTCCGCGGCTCGGCCCAGGCCGGCGGCTCGGAGGGCACCGGGAAGGACGCCCGGACCGGCCTGACCGTTCACGACGCCTACCTGGCGACCCCGGCCGAGTGGGAGAGGATGTTCACCACGGCCGGGGTCCGGACGATCGTCTTCGACATCCAGGACGTCGGCGCCCGGTTCTACACCTACATCTACACGCTGTACGACTCGATGGCCGCCGCCGCGAGACTCGGCATGCGTTACGTGGTGCTGGACCGGCCCAACCCGACGGGCGGAACCGCCTACGGGCCGATGATGACCGACGGGTTCACCTCCGGAGTCGGCCGCCTCAAGATCGTGCAGCAGCACGGGATGACAGTCGGTGAACTGGCCCGCTTCTACAACGGCGAGTTCCTGTCCGGCAAGGTCCGCCTCGAGGTGATCCCCTGTCAGGGCTGGAACGGGCGGATGACCGGTCGCGAACTCGACCTGCCCTGGGTGCTGCCCAGTCCGAACATGCCCACCCCGGACACCGCACTCGTCTACCCCGGCACCGGCATGTTCGAAGGCGTCGCCACCCTCTCCGAGGGCCGCGGCACCACCCGGCCGTTCGAGCTGATCGGCGGCCCCGGCTTCGACTACCACTGGTGCGACCGGATGTCCGCTCTCGACCTGCCCGGAGTGCGGTTCCGGGAGGCCTACTTCACGCCCACGTTCAACAAGTTCGCCGGGAAGCTCTGCGCCGGCATCGAGGTCAAAGTCGTCGACCCGCGCCGGTACGACCCGATCCGCACCGCCGTGCACATGCTCGTCGAGGCCCGCAGATCACCCGCGTTCGCCTGGCGGGTGGACGGCGCGAAGTACTTCATCGACCTGCTGACCGGCTCCTCCCGCCTGCGCACGATGATCGACGCCAAGGCCTCCGCCGCCGACGTGATCGGGGCGTGGAGTGGTGAACTGGCCGCCTTCGACCGGCGGCGCAAACCGTATCTCCGCTACTCCCGGCCGGTCTCGTGACGGGTCAGCCGGGCGTGGATCACCGGCGCCACGGGGGCGCCGGTGATCCGGGCGATGGCCAGCGCGGCAGCCCCCGCGGCCCCGTCGAGGGCGGTCCGGGGCTCCGCACCGGTCCGGTCCAGCAGACCCGCGCGCACCAGCCGCCCGATCGGCCCGGGCGTGATCAGCACCGATCCGGCCAGCACCACGATCGCGCCGGGCGGCGGGCCGACACTGTCGAAAGTGTGCAGCAGGCGGTCGGCAGCCTTGACACAGATGTCCGCGGCCACCGGATCGTTCCGCTCGGCGGCGACGCTGACCATCGGCGCGAACCCGCCGAGTCGTGCCGGCGGCAGCACGAAGGTGGCCGCGAGCAGGGCCTGCGCGGTCCGCTCCGGTTCCGTCTCGCTGATGCCGAAGTGACCGCGAGCCGCATCCACCAGCGTGGTCATCCCGCCGCGGCCGTCGAGAGCGGCGAGCACCGCCCGCAACGCCCGGACCGCGATCCACACCGCGGACCCCTCGTCGCCGAGCAGCCAGCCGTAACCGTCACAGCGACGGTCGAGGGTCCCACCGGCGAACCGGGCGGCCAGGGCACCGGTCCCGGACAGCAGCAGCACCCCGTCCGGCTCGGGCGTCCCGGCTGCGAACGCCACCTCCAGATCGGTCACCGTGGCCATCTCCCCGGTCAGCCCGGCCGCCCGCCACGCCTCGCCCGCCATCGCCCGGAACGCCTCCCGCCCGGCCCCCGACGACGAGCCGGCCGCCCCCAGCACCCCAGCGGCCACTGCGGCCCGGTCCACCCGGGTGAGCGCCTCGGACA
>DATMVU010000753.1:0-7154 GCA_035562875.1 Actinoplanes sp.
ACGGCTTTGAAACCGTTGAGGTCGAGCAGCAGCACGGTGGGCGAGCCGGAGGCGACTGCCGCGATCAGTTCCTCCTCGAAGGCGCGCCGGTTGGCGAGCCCGGTCAGCGCGTCCCGCATGGCCAGGTCGCCGAGGTGGACCGCCTGGGTCTTGACCTGCTGGACCAGACCCCACATCCGGAACACGACGAGCAGGAAGAGGACCACCGCGCCGATCCCGAGGGACCGCCAGGCGATGGTCGCCGGATCGCTGGCGCCCTCGATGAAGAGCAGCCCGGGGGCGATCAACGTGAAGATCATCAGCAGGGCGAGCCGGCCCCGGCCGATCTGCTGTGCGGTCAGCGTGGTGTCCGGGCGCTGCCGCATGCTGGGGTGCAGGGCGGCCGCACCCCAGCAGGCGTAGGCCATCAGGAACATCGAGTCGACGAAGCCGCCGGTGTACTCGCCGGTGCTGGACATGGTCGTGTAGATCAGGTCGCCGGAGAGCATCAGTACCGAGCCGACCGACATCAGCCGCAGGCTGGGGGTGCGGTTCTCCGGCCGGGTCAGCATCCGGGCGACAGCAGTGGTCAGCAGCACGTCGGCGAGCGGGTAGCCGATGGTGACGAGCCGTTCCAGCAGCGGCGCGCCGGTGTCGGCGAGGGTCGGCCCGACCACGGTGACCCAGAAGATCAGGCCGATGCCGGTGGAGATGATCGCAGCGTCGATGATCCCGCCGCGGTCGCGTTCGCCGTGCCCGCGACCGAGCCGGGACAGGGAGAACCAGAGCAGCGGGTACGCCGACAGGTACAGCAGGTCCGCCCAGGACGGGTACGGGTACTCGCCCAGTCGCAGCTCGGTCACGTCGTACGTGATGTCCCCGGAGACGAAGGTCAGCACCCCGAGCGCGAACAGCAGCCACGCGCCCCGGTTCTCCGGCCGGTTCCGCAGGATTCCGGTGATCATCGCGGCGACCCCGGACAGCCCGACCGTGTTGACGTAGATCTTGGCCGGCAGGCTGTCGTCGGGAACCAGCGGGAAGCACAGGGCGGCGACGAACGCCACCGCCAGCCAACCCGCCCACGGCGGCACCCGCATGCTCACACTCCGCAGAATCGGCTGCCTCCCCGGTGGCTTGAGTAAAGCCTCAGCAACTTCCCGTTCATGCCGAAGAGGCCGGTATGGGGCGGTTTCGACGGGGCGAGTGGCTGCCCGTACTAGGTCTCGTCGCTGTCATGATGATCGTCCTCGGAATCCCGGTCTACGCCGTGACAGTGTCGGGTTTCGATCGCCTGGAGCGTACCCAGGTCGGCCAGGAGGCGGAGGAGCTGCGGGTCGCGATCAGCGCCCAGGCGCAGCACCTCGACGACTTCGGTGTCACCAACTCGATCTGGACGGCCCTGTACCGGAATCTGGCGACCGCCGACGCCCGCCGGTTCGCCGTCGACCTGCCACCCACCCTGCTGTCCGGGCAGTACGGCCTCACCGGCGCGCTGGTGGCCGACCGCACCGGCCGGATCCGGGCCGGCGGGCTGATCGACGGCCGGGCCTACCGGGCGGCGCCGGCTCCGCTGGACGATCCCACGGTGCTGACCGGTTATCTCCGTACCGGCGAGCCGGGCTCCTCGTTCTGCGGCCTCACCAGCGCGACCGGCGCACCGACCCAGTTCTGCTCGTTCCCGGTCTACCAGGACGAGGGGGTGGGGGCCTCGAACGGCTCGCTGCTGGTGCTGCAGGCGCTCGACGCGGCCGGGCTGGACTCGCTGGCGAAGGCCACCGACGACGCCATCACCCTGCGGGCGGCGCCCCGGGACGGTGCTGAAGTGCTGCGCGAACTGGACAGTGCCTTCGGCCCGATCACCGTCAGCACCACTGTCGACGGCGATCAGATCGCGGTGAACTGCACGATCACCGGCGTGGACGGGGTGCCGGTGACGTTCGAGGCGCTCACCGGCCGGCCGATCCGGGCCCGTGCCCAGATCACCCTGATCCAGCTGGCGGTGGTGATGGTGATGGCGCTGGTGGTCGCCAGCGTGGTGATCAGCATGGCGATGCGGCGGGCCGTCCGGTACAACGTTCAGCCACTCCGGCACACCACCGAGACGATCATGGCGGAGGGCGACCTGACGCTGCGGGTCCCGGCCTCCGGCGACCCGGACATCGACGGCCTCGGCTCCGCCATCAACGACATGCTGGCCGCCATCGATCGGCAGAGCCGGGATCTGGCCGAACTCCGTGACCAGGAGACCGCGGAACGCGAGGAGGATGTCCGCGAACGCGAGGTGGAACGTGACCACGTGCTGCGCCGGGTGGAGGCCGAGTCCGAGCAGATCATCGGTGGGGTGACCTACCAGCTCAGCGACGCGGTGAACGAGGTGGACGCGGTGAACGCCTCGGTGGACGAGATCAACACCGGGGCGGCGGCCGCGTACGAGGCCACCGAACAGATGGCCGCCACCGCCGAACGCGCCGACCAGGCCGCCGAGGCACTGACCGTCAGCCTGCCCGCCACCCGGGAGATGGTCGCGGTGATCGCGGCGATCGCCGGGCAGACCCGGATGCTGGCCCTGAACGCCACCATCGAAGCGGCCCGCGCCGGAGAATCCGGCCTCGGCTTCGCGGTGGTCGCCGACGAGGTGCGCAAACTGGCCGACGACACCGCCGAATCCACCGAACGGATCACCGCCACCCTGAACACGCTGACGATCGCCGCCACCGACGTGTCCACCGCGGTCGGCACCATGACCGACACACTGCGCAGCGTCCGGACCGCGATCGGCCAGGTCCGCACCGTCGCCGGTGCCCAGCACCACACCATCACCGGACTCGTCGACCAGGTGCAGAACGCCATCGGCCAGATCAACGAATACTCCGCCGACCGTACCCGCCTCGCCGAACAGCCCGACGGCCGGAACAACGACCTGGAACTCTTCTGACAGGATCTTCGCAGCCCGGCGTGGGGTAATGGTTCGTCATGCGCCTCGAACCACCTGACGTGCGGGCCCGGTCCGCACTGCTGCCCCTGGTGCCGTTCCTGCTGCTCGCAGGCCTGATGGCAGGCGGCTGGGGCCCGGTGCACACCGTCGACCGCTGGGTGACCGCGAGACTGCACGAGGCTGCCCTCGCCAGCCCTCATCTGACCACGGTGATGACCTGGCTGACGCACCTGCTCCAGCCCAACGTCTTCCGCCTGGCCGCCCTCGCCCTGGCGATCTGGCTGCTCCGCCGCGGCGCCCGCCGTACCGCCGCCTGGGTAGCGGTCACCATGATCGCCGGAGGGCTGCTCGGCGCCCTCCTGAAACTGCTGTTCACCCGCGCCCGCCCGGAATTCCCCGACCCGGTCTCCTGGGCCGCCGGCTACGCCTTCCCCTCCGGCCACGCGCTGAACGCGGTCATCGGCACCGCCGTCTTCGCCGTCCTGTTCCGCCGTCTGTGGCTACTGTGGGTGATCCCGCCATTGGTGGCGTTCACCCGGGTGGTCCTCGGCGTCCACTGGACCAGCGACGTCCTAGCCGGCATGCTGCTGGGCGCCGCGGTAGTCCTGCTCACGCTCCGCTTCTTCCAACCCCTTTCCGTCGGCACCCGCCGGGCCGGATACCGGGGCGGGCCTGCCGATCTCGGGTGATGGGCCACCGCAATCGGCAGGCGATCCACCGAGATCGGTGGAAGGAGTGGCCGGACGGCCGGGGAATCGTGCCCGCTGCTCGGCCGGTCGCCCCGCCCGCACAGTCGCTGACGTCCGGTGCCGAGCGGGTCAATGGCATGGCGTTGTCGGGTGAAAATTATTAACAATGTTTACTGTTAGGAGTATTTAATTTACGTTGGTGAACACGTCCCCCTCGTTTGAGGAGCAGAACATGAGGCGCATGTTCACCCTTTCCCTGTTGACCGGGTCCGCGGTTGCCGGGTCTCTTCTGGTGGCGGTCTCTCCGGCCGCCGCCCACGGTTACATCTCGTCGCCGCCCAGCCGACAGGCGAACTGTGCCAGCGGCGCGGTGTCCGGATGCGGCGACATCGTCTACGAACCGCAGAGTGTCGAGGCTCCGAAGGGGTCGATGCAGTGCAACGGTGGCGGCAGCCGGTTCGCGGTGCTGAACGACTCCTCGAAGAGCTGGCCGGCCGCCACTGTCGGAACCAGTGTCACCTTCAACTGGGTGCTGACCGCCCGGCACGCCACCTCCACCTGGGAGTATTTCGTCGGTACCACCCGGGTCGCGTCGTTCAACGACGGTGGTGCCCAGCCGGGGGCTACCAAGTCGCACACGGTCAGCCTGGCCGGGTTCAGCGGCCGGCAGACAGTGCTGGCCCGCTGGAACATCGCCGACACGATCAACGCGTTCTACTCGTGTGTCGATGTGAACATCGGCGGCGGTCCGGCCAACCCGACACCGGCCCCCACCGGTGGCCCGACGCCTACGCCGACGCCGACCACCAGCCCGACGCCGACCACGGCGCCGACCAGCGGCACGACCACGTGGGCGGCCGGAACCGCCTACCCGGTGGGTGCCCGGGTGACCTACAACGGCGTGACCTACCAGTGCCGGCAGGCGCACACCGCGCTCGCCGGCTGGGAACCCCCGTACACGGCGGCACTGTGGTCCGCGGTCTAGCCCGGACGGCAGCCCTGATCCTGCTGGTGAGTGGGTGCGGCGGGACCCCGGCCGAGTCGCACAACGCCACCGACGTGATGTTCCTGCAGATGAGTGTGGCCCAGATCGCCGAGGGGGACCGGGTCGCCCAGGTGGTCGAACGGCGGGCGACGGGTGCGGAGCTCCGGGCGGTGGCCACCGAGTTACGGGCCGCCTGGCGTGCCGAGGAGCCGATGATGCGCGGCTGGCTACAGGTGTGGGGACAGCCGACGACCACCGAGCCGGCGACCACCGGACCGAGGGCCGGCCCGCACGCCGGGCATGGCGATCTGCATGCGCTGCGTGAGGAGGATTTCACTGCGCTGAGTGATGCCGAGGTCGGGGAGTTCGACCGGACCGCGACGGCGCTGCTGCTCGGCAGTCTGCACAACGCGATGGTCACCATACGGATGCAGGCGGCTGGGGGTTCGTACCCGCAAGCCGTTGATCTGGCCGGACGCATGATGGAGTCGCGGCAGCGTCAGATCGCGCGCCTCCTCGCGGTCTGAAAATCAAGGGCGGACCGGACGATTGCTGCGTACGGTCGGCGCATGCCTGAGCTGACAGCGCCGACCCCGACCCTGCACGCCTCCTGGATCGATCACCGTGACGACATCGGCCGTGGTGTCGCGCAGGAGGGCGGCGGCTCGACCGGGGATTTCGACGTGGATTCGCCGGAGGGTTTCGCCGACTGGGTCCGTCACCTGCGAGCCCACGAGGACCCGGCGAATCCACTGGCTGAGGGGCGGGTGCACTGCACCTACCGGTGGATCACCGAGGGTGACCGGGTCGTGGGGGTGATCGCGCTGCGTCACCGGCTGAATGATCTGTTGCTGGAGGCCGGCGGCCACATCGGCTACTGCGTCCGCCCGGCTGAGCGCCGCCGGGGTCTGGCCACCTGGGCGCTCGGTGAGATGCTCGCCGAAGCCCGCGCGCTCGGACTGGCCCGGGTGCTGGTCACCTGCGACGACGACAATCCGGCGTCAGCCGGGGTGATCGAGCGCAACGGCGGCGTCCTGGAGGACGTCCGGGACACCTGGCTCGGTGTGGTCCGCCGCTACTGGATCACGCTGTAGCCAGCGGGGTGGCCGGCAGCGCGCCGACCGTCGAGCGCAACGTCCCGAGCAGTGCGGCGACCAGGGGGTCGGTGCGCCGTCGAATCGGGCCGGTCTGGTCAATCATGTCAATCCGGTCGTCGCGGTTCTGCTCGGGGTGATCCTGCTGAACGAGCCGATCGGCGTGGGGACGGTGGCCGGTTTCGCGCTCGGGGTCACCGGATGCTGGTTGTCGACCCGGCCGTCTCACCGGGTCCTTTCTGGATCGTCCCAGGATCCCCAGTCAATTCACAGGTAGACGACAGCTCCCAGGCCTTACAAGCACAGACTTTTTGCGAAATCTTTGCGAGGTCTTCAAGATCAGTGGGAAGACCTGGAGAGGAGCGCCATGCGGCGAACGGGGACGACAAAACCGGGCGGGGCGATTTACGGTGGTCGTCATGTCGAGTGACCGCCCGATCTTCGTCGTCGGCTGTCCCCGGTCCGGCACGACGATGCTGCAACTCATGTTGCACGCGCACCCGCGCATCGCGTTGCCACCGGAGACCCGGTTCCTGCTCGCCGGCTACCAGAAGCGCGCCGAGTTCGGTGACCTGACCGAGGCCGCCAACCGGGAGGACCTGGCGCGCTACATCGTCACCTCGGCCCAGTTCGAGGACCTGGGCCTGGACCCGGAGGCGGCCACCGAGGCGATCGTGGCCGGGCCGCCCACCCTCGGATCGGCGTTCGGCGTCGTCTTCCGGATGTACTCGGAGCGGTTCGGCAAGCCGCGCTGGGGTGACAAACGGCCGCTCTACCTGCGGCACCTGCACACCATCCTGCGGCTCTTCCCGGACGCGCAGATCATCAACATCATGCGGGACGGGCGGGACTGCGTGGCGTCGCTCAAGGAGACGCCGTGGAAGCCGTCGGAGTTCGACACCCTGATCGACTACTGGGCCAAGTCGGCCGACGCGTCGCTGATGGCCGCCCGGCGGCTCCCGAAGGACGTCTACCACCAGGTGCGATACGAGGATCTGGTCGCCGACCCGGAACCACACCTGCGCCGGATGTGCGAGTTCCTCGAAGAGGACTACGACCCGGCGATGAGCACGCCGAACAAGCTGGCGTCGGTGGCCGTGCCCGAGTACAAGACCTGGCACACCCTCACCCACCAGGCGCCGACCACCGAGCGCATCCAGAGCTGGCGCACCCGCCTCACCGAGGAGGAACTGCGCAAATGCGAGCTGGCCTTCGGTGATCAGCTGACCAAGTTCGGCTACCAGCCGTCGATCCCGGTGCCGCGCAGCGCCCAGATGCGCGCGGACGCCAAACTGATCGCCCGGCACCGGCTCGGCCCGGCGAAGCAGGCGGCCCGCAACCTGTTCCGTCCCGCCCCGGTGGACACCGAACCCCCGGTGGCCGCTCTGCTCACCAAGGGCCAGTTGCAGCGGATCTAGGAGATCAGACGCCGTTCCCAGGCCCACGCGGCGATCTCCACCCGGTTCCGGGTG
>DATMVU010000754.1:0-16473 GCA_035562875.1 Actinoplanes sp.
CCCCGGTCGCCGAACAGCCCGAGGCGCCCGCCCCGGCCCGGCGCCGGCGGGCCGTGCAGAGCCCGGAGATCACACCGCCGAAGAAGACCACGGGCACCTCCGCACCGAAGAAGACCACGGCGCCGAAGAAGACCACGACGAAGGCGGCGCCGGTGGAGGTGCACCACGGTCCGGACGAGTGGGCCCGCCCGTACCAGAAGGCGAAGTTGACCGCCCTGCCGGCCGGAACCGGCCCCGCCGACCCGGAGTGCCGCCCGCGCCTGGCCGACGCCATCCGGCGGATCGCCGCCGTCGAGGGCCCGGTGCACATCAGTGTCGTCCTGCAGCGGATGCGCGACGCCTGGTCGATCACCCGGATCACCCGGCCGGCCCGGGCCGCGATCGACGCCGAGATCGAGGCGCAGGCGCAGATGTCCCGGGTCACCTGGTCCGACGAGTTCCTCGGCGACCCCGGCCAGCTCGTGCCGACGGTGCGCACCCGGGCCGGCGGGGTGGCCCGCAAAGCCGCCCAGATCGCCGACAGCGAACTGCGGGTGGCCCTGGAACACCTGGTCCAGGACGCCGGGGCGGTCGAGGTGGACGATCTGCTGACCGCGACCGGCAAGCTGTTCGGCTGGGCCGCCCGCCGGTCCGCCGAACTCGACGACCGGCTCACCGGGCTGGTCGCCGACCTGGTCGAGGAGGGCCTGCTGGAACGCCGGGACGACGGCCTCAGCGCCGCACACGACCTGCCCGACCCACTCGCCCTGCCGCACCACGCCGCGTCCCGGTCCCGGAAGAAGGTCGGTGCCTGACGGCCATCGATCAGTCGGCGCCGGTTCATCCGGGCCGTCTAGGGTCCGGCCACATGAGAAAGATCGTCTCCATCGGAGCGCTGGCGCTGGCGCTCACCGCCGCGCTGCCCGGCCCGGCCGGTGCCGGCGCCCCCGGTAAGGTCACCACCCCCACCCTGACCGGGTTCGCCGCGCTACCGGCGGCCACCTTCGTGCCGGGCAGCGAACCGTCCGGCAGCCTGGTCACCGGCTCCACCAACGGCATCCCGGTGCCCTTCGCCGACCAGCCGGTGCAGGGCTTCTCCGGGATCGTGGACAACGGCGACGGCACCTATGACGTGCTCTCCGACAACGGCTACGGCAACCAGGCCAACTCGGCCGACTTCCTGCTCCGGATCCATCGTCTCGCCCCGGCCTTCAGCCGGAACACGGTGGACGTGCTCGGCGGCGTGAACCTGACCGACCCGGACGGGCACGTGACCTGGCCGCTGACCCGCACCGACCGGGTGCTGACCGGCGCCGACTTCGACGTCGAGTCGATCGTGGAGGACAGCTTCGGCGGCTACTGGATCGGTGACGAGTTCGGGCCGTACCTGCTGCACTTCGACCGGACCGGCAAGCTGCTGTCCGCCCCGGTCCCGATGGCCGGCGTGACCGCCCCGGAGACCGCCGCCCGCACCGGCGTCACCGCCACCCTCGGCAGCAGCAAGGGCTTCGAGGGGCTGGCCGAGTCGCCGTCCGGCCGCTACCTGTACCCGCTGCTGGAGGGGTCGGTCACCGGTGACACCCCGGGGGACCTGAGGCTCAGCGAGTTCGACACGAAGACCGGGAAGTACACCGGCAAGCGGTACGTCTACCGGCTCGGTGCCCCGAACCTGGCCATCGGTGACGCCATCACGATCGACGACAACCGTTTCCTGATCATCGAGCGGGACGGCGGCCAGGGCGCCACCGCCGTGATCAAGCGGCTCTACCTGGCCGACAAGCGGGACCGGAACCGGGACGGGCTGCTCGACAAGACCCTGCTCGTGGACCTGATGAACGTCGCGAACCCGGCCCGGGCCGGCGGCTTCGGCACCACCTTCACCTTCCCGTTCCAGACCATCGAGGACGTGGTCGTACTGGACGAGAAGACCATCGCGGTATTGAACGACAACAACTTCCCGTTCTCCAGTGGGCGCGCTGCCGGAGTCGCCGACAACAATGAGTGGATCACCATTAAGCTGCCCTCGTCGCTGCACCCCGACAAGCGCATCTTTCCAGCTCAAAGCCGGTAGGAAAACGATTCATTAACGCCAGGGAAACCGCCGGACACGCTGTCGCGGAATTGCGGTAATGGCATACCGTGGCGGCGTGCCCGTCAATATCCTCCGCAACGAGACGCCGGCTCGCCTGCGGTTGTGGTCCCTCGTCTGCGCGGTCGCGGCGACCGTTCTGGCCGCCGGACTCACCGTGTCGGCGGCCGGCGTGCGGGACCAGGTCGAGGTGATCGGCACCGAGGCCGCACCACAGGCCGCCACCGCCGCCGACCTCTACTTCGCCCTCAGCGACCTGGACGCACAGGTCACCCGGATCCTGGTGGCCGGTGACAGCGACGAACTCGCCGGCAGCCGGGCCGACGCGCTCGGCGCCTACCGGGACCGCGGCCGGCAGGTCGACGGCGACCTGCGACTACTGCTGAACAGCACCGCCGAACCGGCAGTCGTGCTGCGCATCATGGACGGGCTCGCCGTCTACCGGCAGCGGGTCGGCCAGGCCCTCACCGCCCCGGCCGACCGCGGCCACTGGACCCAGGCCACCAACCTGCTGCACCTGCGGATCCTGCCGGCCGCAGCCGAACTGCGCACCGGCAGCACCGAGCGGCTGAACGCGGCGTACCGGGCCAAGGAGACCTACGAGACCGCCGGGCTCGCCGTCGCGCTCCTGCTCGGCGGGGCACTCCTCGGACTGCTGATCCAGTTGCAGGTGTGGATGGCCCGGCGGTTCCGGCGCAGCACCAACCCGGCCCTGATCGCTGCCACCGTGCTCAGTGCGGCACTCCTGGCCGTCTCGGTGACCGTGCTGCAACTCCAGTCCCGGCAACTCGACGGCGGGCGCGACGACGGGCTCACCCCCTACCTGGCCCTGTCCGAACTGCGCGCCCTCGGTTACGACGCGGCCGCCGACACCGGGCGATACCTGGTCAGCGACCGGCTCTCCTACTACCGCGACGACTTCACCGGCAAAGCCGCCGACCTGACCGCCGCCGGGGACGGGCTGGACCGTCTCGCCGGACCGGAGGCTGCCGAACGCTGGGCCGGCTACCAGCGGGTGCACCTGAAGATCCTCAACCTGGCCGACGCCGGGCGGACCGAGGAGGCGGCCCGGCTGCTCACCGGCATCCGGCGTGGCGACGCGGCGTTCGACTTCGCCTGGTTCGACGCGTCGGTGGCCGAGACCGCCGCCGAGCGCAAGACCGCCTTCGACCGGGCGCTGCGCGCCGCGGACACCACCCTGACCGGTGCGACGGTGCTGCCGGGTGTCCTCCTCGCGGTGGTCGTCGCTCTCCTACCCCTTGGGGTACGCCGCCGCCTGGCCGAGTACCGATGACCCGCTCCGCTTCGCCGCCCTCTGAAAGGACCGTGGGATGAGGCTGCGAACCCTCGCTGTGGTGGCAGTGCTCGCGACCGCCGGCTGTCAGGCGCCCGAACCCGAGCCGGACCGGATCGCCTGCGGTTCCGGCCCGGTCACCGGGCAGGGCTCGTCGGCGCAGACCAATGCGGTGAACGCCTGGATCAAGGCGTATCAGATCGCCTGCCCGGACGCGACAGTCGAGTACGCCAGCACCGGCTCCGGGGCCGGAGTACGGGCGTTCCTGGCCGGGACCGGTGACTTCGCCGGCACCGACACCCCGCTCAGTCCCGCCGACCAGCAGAAGGCCGACACCCGCTGCGGCAGTGGGCCGGCCGTCCATCTGCCGCTGGTGACCGGGCCGATCGCCCTCGCCTACAACATCGCCGGGGTCGACGGCCTGCGCCTGACAGCGGAGACGATCGCCGCGGTGCTCGACGGCACGATCACCGTCTGGAACGATCCGGCCATCGTCGCGGACAACCCGGGCACCGCCCTGCCGGCCACGAAGATCCGGGTGGTGCACCGCTCGGACGGTTCCGGCACCACCGCGAACGTCCTCGCCTACCTGGCCGCGGCGGCCCCGTCGGTGTGGACCCACGGCACCGGCGGCACCTGGCCGCTCAGCGGGGGAGAAGGGCAGCGGGGCAGTCACCGGGTGGTGGCCGCGATCGCCCGGACCGACGGCGCGATCGGGTACGTCGAATCCTCGTACGCCCGGGTCAACGATCTTCCCGGGGTCCGGGTCGGCACCGCCGACGGCCGGTTCACCGACCCCACCGACCATGCGGCCGGCCTGACCGTCGAGGCGGCCCGGACCACCGGCACCGGGGGCGACCTGCGGCTGACGATCGACCATGCCGGGGCGAGCGGCGGGGCCTACCCGATCGTGTCGGTCACCTACGAGGTGGTGTGCCGGGGTCCGGCGTCCGGGGTGGCGCGCAGCTTCCTCGCCTACGCCGCGAGTGAGGCCGGGCAGCAGGCGGCCGCCGGCGCGGGATTCGCCCCGCTGCCGGCGGCTCTCCGCGAACAGGTCGCCGCTGGTGTCGCGGCCCTCGGTTAGACGGTCCTGTGTGGCAGCCCGGCGGGACCGCCACACAGGACCGGGGCTTACTTCTTCGGGTTGCCGTAGTAGGCGCCCGGCCCGTGCTTGCGCTTGAAGTGCCGCTCCTGCAGGTGCTGCGGGGTGGTGGCGGCCGGGTTGAGGGCCAGCGTCTTGATCGCCATCTCGGCGACCGCCTCCAGCACGATGGCGTTCTCCAGCGACTTCATCGCGGTGGCACCCCAGGTGAACGGCCCGTGGTTGGCGACCAGGGCGGCCGGCATGCCGGCCGCCGCCTCGTCGTCACCGATGTGCTCGACGATGACCCGGCCGGTGTTCAGCTCGTAGTCGGTGGCGCACTCCTCGGGCGTCAGCCCCCGGGTCACCGGGACCGGGCCGTCGAAGGTGTCGGCATGGGTGGTGCCGAGGACCGGGACCTCCCGGTTCGCCTGGGCGAAGGCGACGGCGTTCGTCGAGTGGGTGTGGGTGACGCCGCCGATCGACGGCCACGCCAGGTAGAACGCCCGGTGGCTCTCGCTGTCCACCGACGGCCGCAGGTCACCGTCGAGGACCTTGCCGGTCGCCAGGTCGACCGGGACCAGGTCGTCCTCGGTCAGGTCGGGGTAGGCGACCCCGGACGGCTTGATCACGTAGAGACCGGCCTCCCGGTCGATGCCGCTGACGTTGCCCCAGGTGAGTGCGGCGAGCCCGGCCTGCGGGATCCTCTGGTTGGCCAGCAGGACGGCCCGGCGCAGGGCCGGCGAACCGTAAGTCACGTCGTCTTCTCCTCGACCGGCGGATGTTAACGCTCACCCTAGCGGATTCGTGTGCTCCGGATACCAGGCCGAAACACCCGGCTGTTAGCGGCAACAGGCCGTGGCCGGAGGGTTTCGCGCGGGTCAGCCTGAACCTACCGCTTCACCCGTGCCCGGGTGACGATCCGGACCATGTTGCGGAAGCGGTGCCCCAGGCCGGCCTCGGCCCTGGTGTTGGCGGTACGCGGTCGCGGATCGCGCAGGGCGGGCGCCGTGTTGCGCGCGGGCGAGCGGGGCGCCGGCACCCGCACGCCGGCCCCGGTGATCCAGGTGAAGTCCACGCCGCCGAGGGTGATGGTCCGGCCGGGCTGGCAGATGCCGGAGCGCCTGTCGTCCACCGACCCGGTCGGGCCGTAGACGAGCAGGACGCCGGACGCCGCCGAGACGCCGTCCGGTTGTGGTCCGGTGTGCACTGCCCAGGCCGCGCCGTAACCGGGCAGGCCGCTGCCGTCCGCGGTCAGCAGGGTGTCGCGCCCACGCAACGGCACGGTCAGCTCCCGGCCGGTGGCGTCCCGGATGTGCAGGCTGCCGGAGAGTCGTGGTCCTCTGCGGAACCAGTCGCTCATCCCGAAGCTCATCGGTCACCGTCCCTTCATGATCGCCGGAGGCCCGGCGGGTGCGGCCGGACGGTCCAGGAACGGTGTGTCATCGATGGCACCCCTCGGACTGTAGCGGTCCGCCGCCGCCACGCAACCCTCGGTCACCGGAAGGCGCGAGATTGGCACCGCCCCGGACCGGGGTGCTGGCGCCGGTCCGGGGCGGGCGTTCAGAGGGGCGGGAGCGGTGGGGCGGCGCTGGCCCGGGTCACCACCCGCGGTGCGACCACCACGTCCTCCGGCGGGTCGTCACCGTCCGGGACGGCCATGTGCCGGAGCAGCAGGGCCAGGGCGCGCCGCCCGAGTTCGGCGAAGTCCTGGTGCACGGTGGTGAGCGGGGGCAGGAAGAAGCCGGAGTCGGGCATGTCGTCGAAGCCGGTGACACTGACGTCGCCGGGCACCCGCCGGCCGGACTCGTGCATGGCACGCAGTACGCCGAGTGCGATCCGGTCGTTGGCGCAGAAGACGGCGGTGACCGCCGGATCGGCGGCGAGACGGCGGCCCTGCTCGTAGCCGGCCGCGGCGTCCCACCAGCCGGCGGTCACCGGGGGGACGACGGCACCGGCCGCGTACAGGGTCTCCCGCCAGCCGTCCACCCGGGACTGCGCCTCCGGCCAGTCCAGTGGACCGGCCACGTGGTGCACGGTGGGGTGGCCGAGGTCGAGCAGGTGCCGGGTGGCGAGTCGTGCTCCGGCTGCGTTGTCCACCCGTACCGTCGGGAATCCGGCTTGCCCGTCGCCGCCCACCGCGACGCACGGCAGCCCGGCCGGGGCGTGGGTGAGCGCCGTGGTGACGGCGTGTTTGGGGGCGATCGCGATGATCCCGTCGACGCCGTGCTGCACGAGGCGGTCGACGGCCTCCAGGACCGGCCGGTGTGACAGGTCCCGGACGGTGGCGACGCTGACCAGGTATCCGGCGGCACGGGCGGCGCTCTCGATGCCGTAGAGCATCGACTCGGGACCGAAGAGGGTGGTCTCGAAGCCGAGGATGCCGAGGGTGTGCGATTCACGGGTGGCGAGGGTGCGCGCGGCCAGGTTGCGCCGGTAGTTGAGCGAGCGCATGGCGGCTAGGACGCGCTCCCGGGTCTCGGGCCGCACGTTGGGATGTTCGTTGATCACCCGGGACACGGTCTGGTGCGAGACGCCGGCCAGTTTGGCCACGTCACGCATGACGCTGCCGCGTTCCTTCCCGGGTCTCGGCCGGGGTGCGAGGGGTGTCGGCTCGGTGCCCGGCACCTGGTCAGATGTCGCCATTGGACGATTCCTAGCAGCTTCCGTTCGATCACCACGGGTGAGATAGGCGTTCTTGCAACAGATCTGAAACGTTGATCCATATCTCTTGACGACGTGGTTGAGAACGGTAACACTCACGAAACGCAAGCTGTGACGGCGGTCGCAGTAGTACGCCGATTCCCGCGTGTTTGGGCTGGTCGCCCCGACCGCTGAATGTTTGTTAACGGTAACAGTTCTGGAGGGGTTGTAGTGCGCAGGTCTCTGTCTGTAGCGGTATTCAGTGGTCTCCTGGCCGTGTCGACGCTCGCCGGCTGCGGAGGCAGCAGCGAGGGCGGCGACTCCGGCAAGGCGGACGACGGCAGCATCACCCTCGGCTTCTCCCAGGTGGGTGCCGAGAGTGGTTGGCGTACCGCGAACACCAAGTCGATCCAGGAGTCGGCCGCGGCCGCCGGGATCAAGCTCCAGTTCTCCGACGCGCAGGGTAAGCAGGAGAACCAGATCACCGCGCTCCGGAGTTTCATCACGCAGAAGGTGGACGTCATCGCCTTCTCGCCGGTGGTCACCTCCGGCTGGGACGCGGTGCTGAAGGAGGCCAAGGACGCCGGCATCCCGGTGATCCTGACCGACCGGGCCGTCGACTCGCAGGACGACTCGCTGTACGAGTCCTTCCTCGGCTCGGACTTCAAGGTCGAGGGCCAGAAGGCCGGCGAGTGGCTGGTCAAGGAGTACGAGGGCAAGACCGAGCCGGTCAACATCGTGGAGCTGCAGGGCACCACGGGTTCCGCTCCGGCCATCGACCGGCAGACCGGCTTCGGTGAGGCGATCAAGACGAACCCGAACCTGAAGATCGTCAAGACGCAGACCGGTGACTTCAAGCGCGCCGACGGCAAGACGGTCATGGAGACCTTCCTGCAGTCCACCCCGGACATCGACGTGCTCTACGCGCACAACGACGACATGGGTCTCGGTGCGATCGAGGCGATCGAGGCGGCCGGCAAGAAGCCCGGCACCGACATCAAGATCATCACCGTCGACGCGGTCAAGGACGGCATGACCGCCCTGGCCGACGGCAAGATCAACTTCATCGTCGAGTGCAGCCCGCTCCTCGGCCCGCAGCTGATGGAGATCGCCAAGAAGGTCCACGCCGGCGAGAAGGTGGAGAAGCGGATCCTCACCGAGGAGACCACCTTCACCCAGGAGCAGGCCAAGACCGCGCTGCCGGACCGCAAGTACTGATTCACCTGCCCCGCAGGTCGCCACGGCAGCAGCCGTGGCGACCTGCGGCGCTCGAAACGGAGCCATGATGGGCGAGCAGCCTCCGGTCCTCCAGATGGCCGGGATCCGAAAAGTCTTCCCCGGCGTCGTCGCTCTCGACGGCGTCGATTTCCGGTTGTTCCCGGGTGAGGTCCACGCCCTGATGGGTGAGAACGGCGCCGGGAAATCCACTCTGATCAAGGTGCTGACCGGCGTCTACGAGATCGACGGCGGCGAGATCGAACTGGGCGGGGTGCCGGTGCGGATCGCCGGTCCGCTGCAGGCGCAGCAGGCCGGCGTCAGCACGGTCTACCAGGAGGTCAACCTCTGCACCAACCTCTCGGTCGCGGAGAACATCTTCATCGGCCGGGAACCGCGAAAGTTCGGCCGGATCCAGTGGGGCAAGATGCGCCGCCGGGCCGCCGAACTGCTGGCCCGCCTCGACCTGGACCTCGACGTGTCCGCGCCGTTGAGCGGCTACTCCCTGGCGATCCAGCAGATGGTCGCGATCGCGCGCGCGATCGACATCGAGGCCCGGGTGCTGATCCTCGACGAGCCCACCTCCAGCCTGGACACCTCCGAGGTGGAGCAGCTGTTCCGGATCATGCGCCGGCTCAAGGAGTCCGGCGTGGCGATCCTGTTCGTCTCGCACTTCCTGGACCAGATCTACGAGATCTCCGACCGGCTCACCGTGCTGCGCAACGGCCAGCTGATCGGCGAGTACAAGACCGCCGAACTGTCCCAGGTCCAGCTGGTCGAGAAGATGATCGGCAAGGAACTGGCCGCGCTGGAGGACCTGGAGGACAAGGCTCAGCGCAACCGGGAGCGGGCCGCCGGGGCGAAACCGGTGCTGGAGGCCAAGGGCCTGGGCCGGACCGGTGCGATCGCCCCGTACGACCTGACCATCCACGCCGGTGAGGTGGTCGGCCTGGCCGGGCTGCTCGGCTCCGGCCGTACCGAACTGGCCCGCCTGCTCTTCGGCGCGGACAAGGCCGACCAGGGCGAGATCCACCTCGACGGGGCCCCGGCCGCCCTGCGTGACCCGCGGGCCGCGATGAAACGGGGGATCGCCTTCTCCTCGGAGAACCGCCGCACCGAGGGCATCATCGGCGACCTGAGCGTCCGGGAGAACATCATCCTGGCACTGCAGGCCTCCCGGGGCTGGACCCGGCCGATCCCGCGCAAGAAGCAGGACGAGATCGTCGAAAAGTACATCAAGGCCCTGCAGATCCGCCCGGCCGACCCGGAGCGCCCGGTCCGCAACCTCAGCGGCGGCAACCAGCAGAAGGTGCTGCTCGCCCGCTGGCTGATCACCGAGCCCAAGCTCCTGATCATCGACGAGCCGACCCGCGGTATCGACGTCGGCGCCAAGGCCGAGATCCAGAAGCTGGTGGCCGAACTGTCCGACGGCGGGATGGCGGTGCTGTTCGTCAGCGCCGAACTGGAGGAGGTCCTGCGCCTCAGCCACAAGATCGCGGTGCTCCGGGACCGGCGCCTGGTCGAGGAACTGGAGAACACCGCCGGCGTCGACGCCGACCGCATCATGCAGACCATCGCCAGCGGAGCAACAGCATGACCTCGATACTGAAGAACCGCCTCTTCTGGCCGGCAGCCATCCTCTTCGTGCTGCTGGTCGTCAACGCGTTCACGTCCAACCAGTTCATCACCTTCCAGAACGGCCACCTCTTCGGTTCGCTCATCGACATCCTGCGGGGCAGCTCCGCGCTGATCCTCGTCGGCCTGGGCATGACCCTGGTGATCGCGACCGGCGGCATCGACCTGTCGGTCGGCGCGGTGATGGCCATCTCCGGCGCCGTCGCCTGTCTGCTCATCCAGGACCTGCCGAACCAGAACGCGGTCCTGCCGGTGCTCGGGATCATCGCCGTGGCCATCGGGGTCTCGCTGGTGATGGGCCTGTGGAACGGTTCCCTGGTGGCGATCATCGGGGTCCAGCCGATCATCGCCACACTGATCCTGATGGTGGCCGGCCGGGGCATCGCCCAGCTGATCACCGACGGTCAGATCATCAACGTGCAGTCCGGGCCGTACGCCACCGTCGCCACCGGCTTCTTCCTCGGTCTGCCCGTCGCGTTCCTGATCGCGGCCGCCGCCGTCGCGCTGATCCTGCTGCTCACCCGGCGGACCGCGCTGGGCCTGCTGCTGGAGTCGGTAGGCGGCAGCCCGACCGCGAGCCGGCTGGCCGGCATCGGCGCCCGGCGGATCACGATCATGGTGTACGTGGTGGCCGGTGGTTTCGCCGGACTGGCCGGCCTGATCTACAGCGCCAACATCAAGAGCGCGGACAGCATCTCGGCCGGCAACCTGATCGAGCTGGACGCCATCCTCGCCGTGGTGATCGGTGGCACCGCCCTGATCGGCGGCCGCTTCTCGATCGCCGGCACGGTGATCGGCGCGATCCTGATCCAGACCCTGTCGGTGACGATCGTCGCGATCGGCATCCCGCCCGAGGCGACCCTGCTGTTCAAGGCGGTCGTCGTGGTCGCGCTCTGCCTGTCCCAGTCGCCGGACTTCCGCGCCAAGGTGTTCGGCCGCTTCAAAACCCGAGAGGCGGTCGCGGCATGACCACCGCATCCATGACTCCGGTCACCAAGGGGCCGGAACTCAACAAGCGGCGCCGGGTCTACCAGCCGAACGCCAAGTACATCCCGATCCTGGCCACCCTCGGCCTGCTCGCGATCATGTACATCACCGGCATCGTCAACTACGACAACTTCGGCGACCCGAGCGTCTTCGTCAACCTGTTCCGGGACAACGCGGTGCTGCTGGTGGTCGCGGTCGGGATGACCTTCGTGATCATCACGGGCGGTATCGACCTGTCGGTCGGCGCCGTCATCTCGCTGACCACTGTGCTCACCGCGACCCTGCTCAAGGGCGACTGGCCCCCGCTGGTCGTACTCCCGCTGGTGTTGATCCTCGGCGCCCTGATCGGTGCCGGCCAGGGCGCGGTGATCCACTTCTTCAAGGTGGAGCCGTTCATCGCCACCCTCGCCGGCCTGTTCCTGGCCCGGGGCCTGGCACTCTTCATCAACCAGCAGTCGATCCCGATCCGCAACGAGACGTGGACCGCCATGTCCGACCTGCGGATCCCCCTGGCCGACGGTGTGGTGACCAAACCGAACGCCATCCTGGCCCTGCTCGTGGTGATCATCGCGGCGGCGGTGCTGGCCTGGACCCGGTTCGGCCGCAACGTCTACGCGATCGGTGGCAGCTCCGACTCGGCCCTGCTGATGGGACTGCCGGTGGGCCGGACCCGGGTCATCGTCTACACGATCAGCGGCTTCTGCGCGGCGCTCGGTGGTGTCCTCTACTCGATCAACTCGACGTCCGGGCACGCCCTGCAGGGCAACGGCTACGAGCTGGACGCGATCGCCGCCTGTGTGATCGGTGGTGTCCTGCTCACCGGTGGTGCCGGTTACGTCTGGGGCACCCTGCTCGGGGTGATGGTGGCCGGTCTGATCACGACGATCATCAACTTCCAGGGTGACCTGAACGCGGCCTGGACCCGGATCGTGGTCGGTGTGCTCCTGTTCGTCTTCATCGTGATGCAGCGGCTGGTCACGAGGAAAGCGAAATGACTCTCAACTCGGGAAAAAGGGGAGAAATGAGTAACGGGGAAGTCTGGTTCCTCACCGGCAGCCAGGGACTCTACGGCCCGGAGACGCTCGACCAGGTCGCCAGCCAGTCCCGCGAGATCGCGGAACGGCTGGACGCGCAACTCGACACGGACGTCGTCTGGCAGCCGGTGCTGACCAGCCCGGAACAGATCCTCGACGTCTGCCGGCGCGCCTCGTCCACTCCCGGCGTGCTCGGGGTGGTCGCCTGGATGCACACGTTCTCCCCGGCGAAGATGTGGATCGCCGGCCTGGACGCACTGCGCGCCCCGCTGCTGCACCTGCACACCCAGCACAACGTCGAACTGCCCTGGTCCGAGATCGACATGGACTTCATGAACCTCAACCAGGCCGCACACGGCGACCGGGAGTTCGGGTTCATCGAGGCCCGGCTCGGGGTGCCGCGCAAGACGGTGGCCGGGCACGTCAGCAACCCGGCAGTGGTGGCCCGGATCGCGACCTGGGTGAAGGCGGCGCGCGGCTACTCGGCGATGCGCACCCTGAAGCTGGCCCGGTTCGGCGACAACATGCGGGACGTGGCGGTCACCGAGGGCGACAAGGTCGAGGCTCAGCTGCGCTTCGGCGTGTCGGTCAACACGTACGGCGTCAATGATCTTGTGGCCGTTGTTGATCAGATCGGCGATGCCGAGATCGACAAGCTGGTCGAGGAGTACCGGGACACCTACGACGTCGTCCCGGAGCTGCTGGGGGACCGGCTCGACTCGCTGCGCTACGGCGCCCGCATCGAACTCGGCCTGCGGCAGTTCCTCACCGAGGGCGGCTTCAGGGCGTTCACCTCGAACTTCGAGGACCTCGGCGGACTACGCCAGCTCCCCGGTCTGGCGGTCCAGCGGCTGATGGCCGACGGCTACGGCTTCGGCGGCGAGGGCGACTGGAAGACGTCCGTTCTTGTTCACACGCTGAAGGCGATGGCCCCGGGCGGCGGCACGTCGTTCATGGAGGACTACACCTACGACCTCACGCCCGGTAACGAGGTGATCCTCGGCGCCCACATGCTCGAAGTGTGCCCGTCGATCGCCGCCGGCAAGCCCAAGCTGGAGATCCACCCGCTCGGTATCGGCGGCCGCGAGGACCCGGTCCGCCTGGTCTTCGACGCGGCACCCGGCCCGGCGATCGTTCTCGGACTCGCCGACCTGGGCGAACGCTTCCGCCTGGTGGCCAACCAGATCGAGGTCGTGCCGCCGACCGCGCCGCTGCCGAAACTCCCGGTCGCCCGCGCGGTCTGGAAGCCGGCCCCGTCGCTGTCCACGTCCGCCGAATGCTGGCTGACCGCTGGCGGCCCGCACCACACCGTCATGTCGTCAGCCGTCGGTGCCGAGGAACTCGCCGACCTGGCCGAGATGGCCGGCACCGAACTCCTGGTCATCGACGAGTCGACAACGACCCGCTCGTTCACCAAGGAGGTCCGCTGGAACCAGGCCTACCACCGCCTGGCCCGGGGGTTCGGCCGCTAGACGCCCGCTGAAGGTAGTGGTGGCCCCGCCCGGTTCGCGCCGGTCGGGGCCACTTCCACAACCTGATTTTGTACGATTCATCCACAGTTGGCGAGAGTCCGCGCGCGGCAGGCGGCCCGCCCGGGCCGACCCGCGGCCGCCGGGCGTGAGCGGTCCGTCACCGTCACCCCGGCGTGCCCGAACCCGAATTCACCACGCTGTCCGTGTGCCGTCCTGGTGAGCCTCGACTCGGCACAGTGGGACGGTGGTCAGACCGAGGTCGGGATCGGGTCGAGGACCGGGGGCTTGCGTTCCAGGGCGGCGCCCTCCACGTCCAGCTCCGGGAGCCAGCGCAGCCAGGACGGCAGCCACCACGCCGCGCGGCCCATCAGGGCCAGAGCCGCCGGGACGGCGATCATGCGGACGATGAAGGCGTCGAAGGCGATGCCGACCGCAAGCGCGAACGCGATCGGCTTGATGGTGTCGTTGCCCTCCGGGACGAAGGCGGCGAAGACCGCGAACATGATGGTCGCCGCGGCGACGACGACCGGGGCCGCCTGCCGGAAACCGGTGACGATGGCGTCGCGAGGGGACGCGCCGTGGGCGTGCGCCTCGTGCATCCGCGACACCAGGAACACCTGGTAGTCCATGGCCAGCCCGAACAGGATGCCGACGATGATGATCGGCGCGAGGCTGAGGATCGGGCCGGTGGAGCCGGCGTTCACCGCGTCGGCGGCCCAGCCCCACTGGAACACCGCGACGGTGGCACCGAACGCCGCACCGATGGTCAGCAGGAAGCCGAGCACCCCGACGACCGGCACCAGCAGGGACCGGAACACCAGTACCAGCAGCACGAACGCCAGCCCGACGACGAGTGCGAGGTAGACCGGCAGCGCGTCGTTGAGCTTCTGCGACACGTCGATGCTGATCGCGGTGCTGCCGGTGACGTAGACCTGGGCGCCGCCGGCGTCGGTGATCTGGTCCCGGATGGCGTGCACCAGGTCGACGGTCTTCTGGTCCTCGGGGCCGGACGCCGGGATGATCGTGATGAGGGCGGCGGATCCGGCCTGGTTCGGGGTGGCCGGCAGCGCCAGCGCGACGTCCGGCAGCGCGGCGACCTGTTTCTGCACCTCGGTGGCGTGGGCGGCCGAGTTCGGGCCGTCGACGAGGATCAGTAGCGGGCTGCTGACACCGGGACCGAACCGGCTGTCCATGATCTCCTGGGCGTACGCCTGGGTGCTGCCCTCGGCGGCCCGCTGGGCGAGTGTGGTCTTCATCGAGAAGAACGGGATCGCGATGACGCCGAGCACGGCGACCGCACCGATCAGGCTGAGCCAGCGCTGCCGGCTGACCATGTTCGCCCAGCCGTGCACGAAACCGCGGCCCTCGGCGATCTCGTGGTCGTCGCTGAGCGGGGCGTTGCGCAGCTTCTTCGGCAGGGCGCGCATCCCGATCCAGCCGAGGATGGCCGGGACGAGGGTGATCGCGACCAGGACGGCGATCACGATGGTGGCCGCGGCGGCGATGCCCATCTCGCTGAGGAACGGGATGCCGACGATGGAGAGGCCGGCCAGCGCGATGACCACTGTCAGCCCGGCGGTGACGACGGCGGCTCCGGCGGTGCCGACCGCCATCGCGGCTGCCGCCTCGACGGCCAGGCCGCGCCGCAGTTCGTGGCGGAACCGGGTGACGATGAACAGCGCATAGTCGATGCCGACGGCGAGGCCCAGCATGACCGCCAGGATCGGGGTGGTCGACTGCAGGTCCATGAAACCGGTCAGGGTGACGATGCCGGCCGCGCCGAGACCGACACCGACGATCGCGGTCAGCAGGTTCATCCCCGCGGTGACCAGTGAACCGTAGGTGAGGGCGAGCACGATCAGCGCGACCACGACACCGAGGATCTCGGAGGCGCCGCCGATGTCGGCCGGGTTGCTCAGCGCCTCACCACGGGCCTCCACGGTCAGCCCACCGGCGCGGGCCTGGTCCACGGCGGTGGTGATGGCCTCGCGTTCCTCGTCGGTGACCTCGGACGGCTGCACCGGGTAGGTGACCGAGCTGTACGCCGCCACCTGGTCCTGGGACACCGTGGGCGCCTGCGGGTCGAGCGGGTTCGACGCGTTCACCACACCGGGCAGTTCACCCAGGGCGGCGACTGTCGCGGCGACCTTCGCCGCGTTCGCCGGGTCGGTGATCTTCTGTCCGTCCGGGGCCTGGAACACCACCTGCACGGTGGCGCCGGACGAGGTGGCGCCGAACCGCTCCTCCATCAGGGAGAGCGCGGTGGTGGACTCCTGCCCGGGGATGCTGAACGTGTTGGCGGTGCTCCCGGCCAGGGTGCCGGCCCCGATGCCGACGGCGACCAGGGCCACCAGCCAGGCGATCGTGACGAGGAGCCGGTGCCGGACCGAAGTCAGTCCGAGGCGGTGCAGCAGTGTTGCCATGAGGGGTTCCCTTGTTCCTTGGATCAGTGCCCGAGTGCGTCGAAGCCGACTTCGGCGAGCAGTGCGGTGGACTCGGGTGTGAGGTGGTCGCGAAGGGCCACGCTGGCGACGGCGACGGCGCCGAGGGCCGCGGTGACCCGCAGCGCCCGGCCGATGTCGGCGTTCAGGTCGTCCCCGAAGGTCGCGGCGATGCACTCGCCGATCACCTCCAGGGCGCACCCCATGTCGCTCTCCGGTTCGCTGAGCAGCGACGACAACAGCAGGGCGACGATGCCGGGGCTGCCCACCGCCAGTTCGGCGATGTGGGTGAGCACGATCCGGTCCCGTTCCGGACCGGACGGCAGTGCTGCGACATCGGAGCCGGCGTCCCGGATCTGCTGGACGCAGCGGTCGATGACCGCGGCCTGCAGCGCCTCCTTGGTGGGGAAGCGGTGCAGGAGTCCGGTCTTGGAGTAGCCGACCGAATCCGCGATGCGCTGGACCGAGGTCTCCTTGAAGCCGTGCCGGGCGAAGAGCTGGGCGGCGGCTTCGAGGATCTCGTCGTCGATCTGCTGTTTGGTGGGACGGGGCATGGGACCACCGTAGACCGTAATGGACCAACCTGGTCCGCGAGGGACCGTG
>DATMVU010000755.1:0-18761 GCA_035562875.1 Actinoplanes sp.
GTGATCGCTCCGAAGGAGGCGCCGACGGCGAGGGTGGCGGCGGCCAGGGCACCGATGTCTCGCAGTTGAGCCTGCGTTCGATATAACGTCCCCATAGTTCGACATGCTGAACGACGAACCAGGCGTTCGTCAAACCGAACGCAACGTACCGATGGAGCGAACACATGCAGCAGCCGGCACCGCCGCTGGCCGTCATCGCCGCAGCCCTGCGCCGGGAACGCGACCGGGCCGGCATCTCCCTGGCCGAACTGGCCCGCCGGGCGGGGCTGGCCAAGTCGACGCTCTCCCAGCTCGAATCCGGCAGCGGCAACCCGAGCATCGAGACGCTGTGGGCGCTCGGGGTGGCCCTCGGCATCCCGTTCAGCCGGCTGATCGAGGCGCCGCCGTCGCCGGTGCGGGTGGTCCGGGCCGGCAGCAGTCCCCGGGTGCGGTCGGAGGGTGCGGACTTCTACGGCACTCTGCTGACCGCCGGGATTCCGGGCACCCGGCGGGACGTCTACGTGCTCGAGCTGGAGCCGGGCGCACGCCGGGAGGCCGACCCGCACATTCCGGGCAGTGTCGAACACATCGTGGTGTCAGCCGGCCGGATCCGGGTCGGGCCGGTCGACGAACTGGTCGAGGTCGGCCCGGGTGACTACGCGACCTTTCCTGGTGACGTACGACATAGTTATGAGGCTCTTGAACCCGGCTCCTGGGCTGTCCTCGTCATGGAGCACCGTTAACGCTCGGCGTAGAGGCGGGCCACCACGTCCTCGATGTCCGGTTCCACCACCGACAGGTCACGGACCGGCACCGACGCCACCAGTCCGGCCACCGCGGCGCCGGCCGTCACCGAGTCCAGGGTGAACGTGACCCGATGACCATTTGCGGTCACCGCGGCGACTGTGGTGCCGGGCAGGGTGAAGCCGTCCGGCAGTGGTGACTCCAGATCGGCGACCAGACTGCGGCGGGAACCGTAGCGGGCGTGCAGCGCCTCGATGCTGCCGTCGTGCACCACGTGTCCGTGATCGATCACCACCAGTCGCCCGCAGAGGCGTTCGATGTCGGCCAGGTCGTGGGTGGTCAGGACCAGTGTCACGTCGCCGGCCGCGCCCAGTTCGGCCAGGAACGCCCGGACCGCCTGCTTGCTGACCACATCGAGGCCGATCGTCGGCTCGTCCAGGAACAGCACTTCCGGGCCGTGCAGCAGGGCCGCTGTCAGTTCGCCGCGCATCCGCTGCCCCAGGGACAGCTGCCGGACCGGGGTGTCCAGGAACTCGTCCAGGTCCAGCAGTTCCCGGCAGCGCGCCAGCCGGGCGGCGTGCTCGGCGGGCGGCACCCGGTAGACGTGCCGGAGCAGCCGGAACGACTCCCGCAGCGGCAGATCCCACCACAGCTGGGAACGCTGCCCGAACACCACACCGATCCGCAACGCCAGCTTCGTACGCTGCGGGACCGGGGTCAGACCACACACCGACACCGTCCCGGACGTGGGCGTGAGCACCCCGGTGAGCATCTTCAGGGTGGTCGACTTGCCGGCGCCGTTCGGGCCGATGTAACCGACCATCTCCCCGCGGCCGATGCTGAGACTCACCCCGTCCACCGCCGCCACGACACGTTTCTCCCGGCGGAGACGGCCGGCTTTCACCCGTACGACAAAATCCTTCTTCAGGTCCTGCATCTGAATCATGAACCGGTACTCCGATAGTGACGGATGCCGGACCGCCAGACGACGGCGGCGACCGTGGCCGCACCCAGGGCGGCCAGCGGCGACAGGAAGCCGGTCCAGGCCGGCAGGCCGAGCGGATCGTCCCGGCCGAGCAGCGTGAGCGCCGGGTGATAGGCGATGAAACCGAAGCCCAGCGCGTACGCGAAGAGATTGCGGAACCAACTGTCGTAAACCGAGATCGGGTACGAGGTGAAATCCCGCCCGCCGTAGGTGAACGCCGACCCGATCTCGCCCGAGTCCACCCACCAGAACGCCAGGCTCGCACTGAGCACGAAGATCGACCCGAAGAACACGCCGGCCGCCAGGGGTGTCAGCAGCACCAGCAGCACCCGTGACACGGTCCAGTCGACGTCGTTGGCGGCGATCGCCACACCCAGCACCACAAAACCGAAGACCACCCGCAGCGTCTTCCGGATCGGCAGGTCCATCAGCAGCAGCTGGGGCAGCGCGGGCAGCGGCCGGACCAGCACCGCGTCCAGAGTGCCGGCCCGCACGTAGGTCTTCAACCGGTCCACGTTCCCGACCAGCAGGTCGGCCAGCGCGAACCCGGCCGAACTGAACCCGACGATCACCACCGCCTCGCGCAGAGTGAAACCGCCCACAGCCGGGGTGGCCCGGAACAGCACCAGCACGGTGAGCACGTCGAACACCGTGGCACCCACGTTGCCGAACAACTCGACCAGGAACGACGTACGGTACGAGGCCGCCGACCGGATCTGCGCGGCACCGAGAGCGACATACGCCCGCAGCTCACCCACCCTGCACCACCAGCCGCCGCTCGGCACGCCGCTGCACCAGGCCGGCCAGTGCCAGGATCGCCACCGCCCACACCACCTGCAACGCCACCAGGCCGAGCTGCGTCACCGGACCGTCCCGTTCGGCGATCACGTCCAGTGGCGCCTGCAACAGGCTCGGCATCGGGGTGCACAGCCACAACACGGCCACGACCTCGTCCGGGAGCAGGCGCAACGGGAAGTACAACCCGCCCAGCACCCCGGAACCCAGAGTCCACAACATGATCGGGCCACGCGCATCCTGCAACCAGTAGGCGGTGGCGTTCACCAGATATTTACACCCGAAACAGATGATCACCGCGAGCAGGATCGAGAGGGCGAACAGCGGGAACGTCTGCCAGCGGGACGGGACGTGCAACGGGAAGAAGATCGCGCCCACCAGCAGTGGCGGACCGAATCTGGTCAGCAGGCCGTACCCGGCCCGGCCCAGGTCGGCGGCCAGATAAGCGGTCACCGGGGGAATCGGACGTAACAGGTCGGCGGCGATGTCACCGGTGCGGATCCGGTCCGCCAGCTCCGTCCAGCCCCAAATCCCGATGACACTGAGTAGCCCCTGGCCGACCCAGACGTACGTCGCCAGCTGTTCACTGCTGTAACCCGCCGGCGTGTTGCCCACCGCACCCGCCGCCACCGCCAACAACACGTAGCAGCGCAGGAAGCCGAACACCACGTTGGTGAACGTTCCGGCTAAGGTGGCTTGCCGGTAGGTGGCGTACCGCCGGAAACCTGACCCGATCAGTGCACCGAAAGTAGCAACAGAGGCGCGGAACGGACCTAATCGAGAGATCGTCGGCACGCTGGCGTCTCGCTGGTCCACGCCGTTAATCTCCTTTCCGAAACCCCCGCGACGGAGCCGGGAGACTCTACGTGGCTCTCCCGCCGGATGCGGCTCATTTTCTTGACAGGTGGAGTTCGCCGTGACGGAGCGTTGCCATTCGGCGTACCGAGGCGCCCGATGAACGGATGGGGCTCCCGGCCGGGCGACAGCTGGGACGACGAACCCGCCTGGGTCTACGAGATCACCTGGGAGTGGGAACCACTACCCGGACAGCGTTACCCCGGCGACCCAGGCCGTCGGCGAGCCGTGCACACACCCGTCTACGAGGCGTCCCGGGGCGGATCCGCGCCCGCCAGCTCGGTGCCGGTCAGCCCGGCCGGCCGTGCGTCGGTACCCGGCACGGCCCAGCCCTCCGCCCAGCCCTCCGCCGAGGCTCGCACCTGGGCCGGCGCCGAGGCCACTGGCTGGGCTGGTGCCGATCAGAATCAGTCGCGGTACGAGGACCAGCAGCGCGATCAGCGTCCGGCCGGGCCACCGCGCGACGAGCCGTCATGGAACCGGGCAGCACCTCAGCACGATCCCCGGCGTGGTGGCACTCCCGTGTACGGCCGTGGGGCCGGCGAACAGCCCGGGTCTCCGCAGGCTCGGCCCGGCCACGGGTCGGTACCGGTCAATCCCGGACATTCGGGAGCCTCGGCACCGGGCTCGGCAGCACCGGGCTCAGCAGCACCGGGCGGGCGGCCGGCCGGAGGCGGGCCGCTGCCGCAGCGGCCCGTCGGCAACCCGGGCGGACGCGACCAGCAGGGCGGCGGGTACGGCAACCAGCCGGTGTCCGCCATGCCCGGTGGGGCTTACGGGCCCGGCTCCCACAACCGGCCCGGCGGTCCTGGCGGTCCCGGCACCCTGGGTGGACCCGGTGGACCCGGTGGACCTGGAGGCCCTGGTACTCACGCCGGGCCCGGTGGTCCTGGTACTCATGGTGGGGCCGGTCACGCGAGTCAGGGCGTTTATGGCGGCGGGCCCGGTGCCGGTGGGCCGGTTGCGGGTGATCCCGGTGTTCGTGGGGGCGGCGCTGCTCCCGGCGGGCCGGGGCGCCCGGGTTCGCCAGGTGGATCCGCTCCCGGGCCGCAGCACGGTGGACCTGCCGCCACACCTCAGCACGGTGGGTCTGCGGCCGCGCCGCAGCATGGTGGACCGGTTCCGCCCAACCGGTATGACGGTTCCATGACGCCTGCCGCCCCGGCCGGCTACCCGCCAGGCCGAGGACGCTCCGATCAGGAACCGGGACATTCCGGCCGTCCGGGTCCGGAGCAGCTCGGCCACACCGGTCCGGGACGACCCGCGCCTGGGCAGATCTCGCCCGCCGGGCCGGCCTACGGTGCTGCCCGGCCGGTACCGGCTCGTGGGCCACGCGACGGTCGTACCCCCGAATCGCCGTTCGATCTGCGACCCGCACCCCAGGACCGGAACTCCCCGGCTCCCGCCCGCCCGGCACCACAGCCGACCCGGGTCACCCCGCAGCAGCCGGTCATGCCACCGGCAGCGGCCCACCGGCCGGCCGCCGGTCCAGGCCACCACACTCCCGGTGTCGCCCCGGTGTCCGGTGTCGCGGCTCCGCACGTGCCGGCTACTCCCCCGGGGTTCGTGCCCCAGGCGGACCTGGCAGGTCAGGGACACCCCGCGGCCGGTCAGCCGGCCACCGGCCCGGTGTCTGCCCCGGCAGGCGCGGACCGGCCGCGCACACCCGGCGTCGCCCCGGTCTCCGGCATCGCCTCGCCCGGTGTCACGCCCGTCTCCGGCGTCACTTCGCCCGGAATCGCGCCCGTCTCCGGCGTCGCCTCGCCCGGAATCGCGCCCGTCTCCGGGATCTCGGGCATCCGGGACGAAGAGCAGGACCCCACCCGGCCGCTCGACCCACGACGGCTGGGACATGGCGGAAGTGCTGCCGGCCGGCCCGGATCCACGTCGCATCCGGAAGACCCGACCCGACCGTTCGGACTGCGGCGAAGCGGTTCGGAAGGACACGGATCCAGCGAGGACCGCACCCGGGTCATCGACCCACGCCGACTCGCGACGAACGTCCCCGGAAAACACACCGGAGCGGCGGCTGCCCGGCCCGTGCCAGCGGAATCGCACAACCCGGAATCGAACGTTCCGCAGGCGCCCGGCCCGCAGAGGTACGTTCCAGAGAACCATGCTCCGGAGGCGCACTCGCGTGCCCCCGAGGCCTACGACCAGCCAGAGGTTCGCTCCCGGACCGAGATTCACACTCAGCCGGGGGACCACACCCGGTCATCGGGTCACACTCAGCCGGAAGGCTGGGCCCAGCCTTCCGGGACACCCGCGCAGCCGCAGGTTCGCGACGCGGACTCAGGCTTCGCTGGACCCGTGGTGGGTGACCTGGGCTTCGCCGGACCCGTGGCGGGCGAGGAACCCGCTGTCACCGGCCGGCCGAGCACTGGGGACGGCCTGTTCCCCGGGGCCGGCCCGGCTGACATCCCGACCGACAGCACGTCCCCGGCCCAGGACGACGAACCTGCTGGTCACGGTCTCGGATGGTTGCTCTCGCAGAGCGGTCACGGTGGTTCGACCCCGGTTCTCGAGGACGAGCCGGAGGCTGTCGCCGAAGAGGCGGCCGATCCCCCGGGGAATCGGTCGCTGGGCTGGTTCGCCCCACCCGTGGAAGAGGACGTCACCCCCGACAGCTCCACAACGGCCGAGGCCGCAACGTCCGGCATCACGACAACCGGGACCGGCACGCTCGAGACCGGCTTGCCCGAGACCACGCCGTCCGAGACCACGCCGTCCGAGACCGAGACCGTGGCCGGGACGGTTGACGCCGGAACCGAGATCGACGGGGCCGTCGGCGGCGGAGCTGACTTCGAGGCGGAGTACGAGGCTGCCGATTCGCCGCATGCCGGGTCCGGGGTGGCTCACGTCTGGGCGGATTCCGGGAATGCCGGGACCGACGGTGTGGACACTCCGGTGACCGTGACACAGGTCGCGGTGGAACCGGAGCAGGTCGCGTTCGAACCGGTCGCGGTGGAACCGGAACAGGTCGCGTTCGAACCGGTCGCGGTTGTTCGGATATTGGCTGAGGTGGATGACGAGGGAGCTGGGTCGGCAGAGGACTCCGTGGCGGCCGAGGACTCCGTGGCGGCCGTGGTTGTGGTGACCGAGGCGGCTGGGCCGCTTGATGAGGCGGAATCCGCGACGACAGAGGTTGCGGGTGTCTCGGCGGTTCTCCGGGACGGCAGCGTTTCAACAGATCTCGAGGCTGAGAACACTTCGGGGGATCTCGAGGCGGAGGGGATCTCGGCTGACGTCGTTCGGGACGGGTCTCCGGTTGTCGACATCGTTCGGGTTCTTGACGGGGACGAAGGGGATCGGGGACCGCACGAAAGTGATGGGGACCCGGTTGTCGACGGGAGCGGCGGGGATGCGGCGGCCGAGGCCGACGGGGACGGTGCTGACCGCGTTCTGTTCACGGGTGGGCTTTCGGAGGCTGTCTGGGCCACGGCCTGGGCCGAATGGCAGAACTTCGGCGGCCATGGGGACCTGGGTGGACTGTCCGAGGCCGACTGGGGCACGGCCTGGGCCGAGTGGCAGGACTTCGGCGGGCACGGCGAGACGGAGACACCCGGCCAGGCCGTGGACGGCGACACCATCGTGGCGACCGAAAGCGCCGAGACCGAGGCCACAACCGGGAGCACGCAGACCGAGGCCGTAGAGACCGGAAGCGGACAGGCCGAGGCTGAGACCGCGCAGTCCGAGGTCATAGAGGCCGAGGACGTGCAAGCCGAGGCCACGGAGACCGAGGTCGTAGAGACCGAGAGCACGCAGGCCGAGGTCATAGAGACCGAGAACGCACAGGCCGAGGGCACGGACGACGCCGGGGACACCGAGGACGGTGTGGACCGCGAGGATCATGCCGGTGTTGACGAGTCGGTGGCGGCTGCCGAGGGCGGGGACGAGGCTGCGGCTGAGGACTGCGGGGCTCCGGTCGTACCCCAGCAAGGGGTGACGGCTGGGGAAGAGCCCTCCGGGGGCGCGGCAGAGACCGATGTGACGCCGGCCTTGCGGGGGATCTCGCCGGAAGCGGAGCGCACGGCGGAACCTGAAACGGCAACCGAGGCAGCACCCGAGGTGGAGACCGAGGCGACTCCGGAAGTGGAGACGACGGCGGAGACCGAGGCGGCGCCGGATGAGGCGGTCGCGGCTGTGCCGGAGGTGACGGCCGAGGCGGTTCGGCGGGAGCCGATTCGGCAGCGGCGTGGGCTGGAGGCTCCGAAGGACCGGCGGCGGGCTGATCCGGAGCGGATTCTGGCCGCCTATCCGTGGGTGTTCGATCCGGCGACGCTGCGGGAGACGGTGAACGAACCGGACCGGCTGATCGATCTGGCGGACCGGCTCAGTGACCGGCTGGAGTTCGCGGAGCGGGACAACGTGCGGGCGGGGCTGCTGAGTCTGCGGGCGGTGGTCTCGCGGATGCTCGGGGAGCTGGACGAGGCGCTCGCCGACGGGCGGGAAGGGCTGCGGCACGCTACCGAGAGTGGCGAGTTCCGGCTGGTGGCGATCGCGCAGGCGCGGCTGGCGCAGGTGTTGCACTGGCGGGGCGAGTTCGACGAGGCGGATGTGCTGTTCGCGCGGGCGGAGTCGGTGGAGTTGCCGGCGCCGGTGCGGGCGGAGATCGCTGAACTGGCCGGGCGGTCCGCTTTCGATCAGGGGCGTCATCTGGAGGCGGTGAATCACTTCGAGCGGGCTCTCGACATTCGGCGGGGTGCGGATCCGGAACTGATCGAGCGGGTCGAGCTGGCGCTGGACGAGATCACCCGGCGGAGTTCGGACGGCTGGGGACCGTATCCCCGTACCCGGGACGAGGTTCTGGCCGTTCCGGCCGTGCCGATGCGGCTGCCGGACGAGGGGACGGGCCTGTGGGGGTTCGCCGCCGCGGTGGAGCCCCGGTACGCGGAGGTGCAGACGTTCGCGGAAGCCGACGGGGTGGCCTGGGTGCGCCGGCCGGATTCGCCGGCCTGGGAGCTGATCGACGCGACCGGTGAGCTGGTGATCGCGTCGGTGCACGGCTATCTGGAGGCGGGACCGTTCTCGGACGGGCTGGCCTGGGTGCGGCGGGACGACTCCGGCTGGTTCGCGATCGACCGGGAGAACCGGCTGATCGTGCCGCCGGCCGGGTTCGAGGACGTGCGCCCGTTCCGGCGTGGTGTCGCGGCGGTCCGGCAGGGCGGGCTCTGGGGTGCGGTGGACCGGCACGGGCGGATCACGGTGCGGCCGGCGTTCCAGCGGTTCCTGACGGTGCTGCATCTCGGTGGCCCGGTGGACGGGTTCACCGACGAGGGCCTGGCCGTGGTGGACGCGGGTGACCGGTTCGGGGTGGTGGACCGGGCCGGGCAGATCGTGGTGCCGCCCGCGCACGCGGCGGTGGTGATCCATCCGTCGGCGTTCCTCATCCGGGATCCGGCCGGGTCGTGGGGCGCGCTGGACCGGCGTGGTGAGCCGCTCGTCGACGTGGTGCACAAGGACCGGGACACCGTGGTGGAGGCGCTGACCGACGAGGAGCGCCCGGTTCTGTAGCGGTCGTGGAGTTCCGCCGGGTGGGCCGGTCCGGTCCACGGGTCAGCGAGATCGCCCTGGGGACCTGGGTCACCCGGGCGGACACCGCCGACGCGTGTGTGCGGGCGGCCCTCGACGGCGGGGTGACCACGTTCGACACCGCCGACGTCTACGACGGTGGCCGGGCCGAGGAGCTGCTGGGCCGGGCTCTGCGGGGTGAACGCCGGTCGGGTCTGCGGATCTGCACCAAGGTCTTCTGGCCGACCGGTCCGGGGCCGGACGACAGGGGCCTGTCCCGTGGGCACATCCTGGCGTCGATCGACGGTTCGCTGCGGCGGCTCGGCACCGACTACGTGGATCTCTACCAGGCGCACCGGTTCGACCGGCACACGCCCCTGGAGGAGACCATGGAGACCTTCGCCGATGTCGTACGCCAGGGCAAGGCCCGCTACATCGGGGTGTCCGAGTGGTCGGCCGCTCAGCTCCGGGCCGCCACGACGCTCGCCGACGACCTGGGGATCCGCCTGGTGTCGAATCAGCCGCAGTATTCGCTGCTGTGGCGGGTGATCGAGGCCGAGGTGCTCCCCGTGTCCCGGGAGCTGGGGCTCGGTCAGCTCGTCTGGTCGCCGCTGGCGCAGGGGGTGCTGACCGGGAGGTACCGGGCCGGGGAGCCGCCACCGGCCGGGTCCCGGGCCACCGACGACCGGCCGGGTGCCGGGTTCATCACCCGCTGGATGGGCCCCGGCGTGCTGGGCCGGGTGGCCCGGCTGGAGCCGCTCGCCGCCGCGGCCGGTCTGACGACGGCTCAGCTCGCGCTGGCGTGGGTGCTGCGGGATCCGGGCGTCTCGTCAGCGATCATCGGCGCGTCCCGGCCGGAGCAGATCCACGACAACGTCAAAGCCGCCGGGGTACGCCTGGACGCGGCCCTGCTGGAGGCGGTCGACCGGATCGTGGCCCCGATCGCTCACCTCCAGCCCTCGACCGCTCAGTTCTCCCAGAACCGCATCAGCGAGAAGCCGGTGGAGTAGAACTGCCAGTCGACGCCGAGGATCCCGGCCAGGAACTCCACGGCGGTGAAGAACCAGGAACCCACCTCGGTCTGCCAGAGCAGCAGGAACAGCACCAGGAAGCCCCACGGGGCGATCAGGTTCCAGGCGCGCTGGTAGGCCGGGCTCAGCCACGGGTGGATGATGCCGCCGCCGTCCAGGCCGGGGATCGGCAGGAAGTTCAGCATGCTCGCGCTGATCTGCAGGAACACGAGCAGGCCGAGAGCCGCCCAGAACGCGACGTGGCCACCATCCGCGACGTATCGCCCGGTCGCGTCCTGGCTGATCTCCGGTGCGAGGCCGAACAGGAACGGGATCGCCACGATGATCGCCAGCACCACGTTGGTCAGTGGGCCGGCCGCGCTGATCAGCGAGTCCTTGACCTTGCTCTGGACGTACCGGTGGTCGATCCAGACCGCACCGCCGGGCAGGCCGATGCCACCGAGGATGACCACGACCACCGGCAGCACGATCGACAGCAGGGGGTGGGTGTACTTCAGCGGGTTGAGCCGCAGGTAGCCCCGGTCGGCGACGGTCAGGTCACCGGAGAGGTAGCCGAGGACGGCGTGGGCGTACTCGTGCAGGCACAGCGAGATCAGCCAGCCGGTGATGACGAACAGGAAGACGTCCAGCCCGACGTTGCCGAACCCGGTCCACGTCATGACGCCGCTGACCACGAAGATCGCGACGATGCCGATGAAGACCGGGCTCGGCACGAAGGCGTTGCGCGGGGTGCGGGTGTAGACCGGTTCGTAGGTCACGTCGTCTGCCCGATCACTCGGCCGGCTGGAGGCTCATCTGATAGTCCACCCGGTCGTCCTCGACCAGGGTGACCGTGCCGACCCCGGCGGTCTGCAGCTGCCGCCACTCCTGACCGATCCACGACTCGGCGTCCGCCTGGCTGCTGAACGTCTCAGCAGGCCCTTCGACCGGCTTGCCATCGACGTCTTCGTAGCGCCAACTCCACGGCATTGAGCCGCCCCCTCACGTCACATACCTCGGTGGGCTTCCACCCTACGGCTTCCGCCCGTGCGACCCGGCTCTAAGGTACGGGGCATGTCCGAAGATCGGTGGAACACGGTTCTGGTGCTCGGTGGGATCCGCTCCGGCAAATCCGGGTTCGCCGAGGCCCTGGTGGCCGGCGCGCCGTCGGTGCGATATGTGGCTACCGCGGCCGGCGGCGAGGACGATCCCGAGTGGCAGGCGCGGATCGAGACCCATCAACGTCGCAGGCCACAGTCGTGGTCGACCGAGGAGGTCAGCGGCGACCCCACCCTCCTGGCCGAGCTGCTGCTGGCGGCCGGCGGGGACGAGACACTGCTCGTCGACGACATGGGCGGCTGGGTCGCGGCCGTCCTCGACCCGTCCCGTCAGCCCAACGACGACGAGGCGGACGTCAAGAACCTCGCCGCGGCGGTACGGGGAACCGCCGCGCGTGTCGTGATCGTCAGCCCGGAGGTCGGGTTGTCGCTGGTGTCGGTGAATCCGGTCGGGCGGGCGTTCGCCGACGCGCTGGGCACCACCAATCAGGAGCTGGCAGCGGCCTGTGACGCGGTGGCCCTGGTCGTGGCCGGGCAGCCGACCTGGTTGAAGGGTTCGGCCGCGCCGGTCCCGCCGGCCGCCGCGGCGCCGCCGGTGCCGGCCGCCGTCTCCGACGAACCGACAGTCGTCATGTCCCGGCCGATCGCGATGGCGACGCCCGGCACTCCCGCGCCCCCGCCGCCGCCCGCGCAACCGCCGGTCGTGCCCGTGCAGGACCACGAGCCGGCCACCGTGGTCGTCCCGGTCACCGCGCCGGAGCCGCAGCCCAGTGCCGCCCTCAGCGAGTCCACCATGATGCTGCCGCTGGTGGCGTCCGGGCTCACCGAGATCAAGCCGGGCATGGACCTGCCGCTGCCGAACAGTGACGCCGGCCCGGACGCCCGGGACCGGCTCGCCGGCCTGGACCTGCCCGGTGGTGGGCTGGGCGCGCTGGCCGAGGCGATCGAGTTCACCGCCGCGACCCAGAACACCACGACCCCCAGGGCCTGGACCGGGGTACGGGTGGTGGTGATCGCCGGCAGCCGCAGCGGCGGTGCGGCCGCCGGATCCGACGAGGCCGATGTGGAACGCCGCATCGCCGAGGCCGAACGGGGCGAGGGCCTGCTCGGCCGGCTCGCTGCACAGGCCGGCGCCGACGTGTCGGTGCTGCGGACCGCGGCCGGCGGCGCGATGGAGGACGGCCCGGTCACCGTGGAGCCCGCCGTCGAGACGGCGCTGCGGGACGGCTGGAAACTCGCCGACGCAGCAGCCGACGCCGGGCGGGACGTGATCGTGCTCGCCGGGATCGGTACCGGGGTGGAGGCCGCCGCGACAGCGGTGCTGGCCGCCACCACCGGGGCCGAGGCGGTCGCCACCCTGCCCCGGGTGCTGGTGCCCGGGGGCCGGTTCGACGACGCGGCCTGGATGGTGCGCTGCGCCGCGGTCCGGGACGCCCTGCACCGGATCCGGCAGGAGCCGCGCGGTGCCACCGACATCCTGCGCCAGATCGGCGGCCTGGACGTGGCGGTCGCCACCGGCCTGCTGCTGGGTGCCGCCGCCCGGCGCGTCCCGGTGCTCGTGGACGGTCCGCTCGGCATCGCCGCCGGACTCGTCGCCCGGGACCTGGCCAGCCAGACCCGGCACTGGTGCCTACTGCCCGAGGCGGGCACGCTCGCCCTGGTCAAGCAGGGGGCCGACGTGCTCGGTCTGACTCCGGTACTGGAGACCGGCCTGGATCTGGGTGAGGGCGCGAACGCGCTGGCGGTGCTGCCGCTGCTGCGGACCGCGATCGGTCTGGCCGCGGCGGCTCCGGTGCATCCGGCCCTGCTGTCCGAGGTCGGCGACGACGGTCTGGACGAGTCCGCGGACGTGCCCGGGCCCGAGGACGCCGATGACGACGGGCCGGACATCGCCTTCAACACGTCGGCGTTCAACGCGCTGAACTACCGCGAGCCGGGTGCTTGACGGGCTCCGGCTGGCGGTCACCACGCTGACCGTGCTGCCGCTGCGGGCGGGCCGGGTCGACCGGTCCACCGCGGCGGTGGCGATGGCGGTGGCGCCGGCGGTCGGGGCTCTGCTCGGACTGGTGCTGGCCGGGCTGCACGAGGGGCTGCGAGCGCTGGGCTCCCCCGCGCTCGTCGCCGCCGGGGTGACGGTCGCGGCCGGGGCACTGTTCACCCGCGGGCTGCATCTGGACGGGCTGGCCGACACGGTCGACGCGCTCGGTTCGTACCGCTCCGGGCCGGCCGCCCTGGAGATCATGAAAAAGCCGGACATCGGGCCGTTCGGTGTGGTGGTGCTCGTCTGCACGGTCCTGATCCAGGCCGCGGCGCTGCCCTCAGCCGGCCCGTGGGCGATCGTGACCGCCTGGGCCACCGGCCGCCTGGCGATCACCGTCGCGTGCCGTCGTGGGGTCTCTGCGGCCCGTCCCGAGGGCCTGGGCGCGCTGGTGGCCTCCACGGTGCCCGGGTGGGCACTCACGGTCGCCGCGGCGCTGACGATGCTCCTGGCGGCCTTCGCGGTGCCGGGCCGGGCCTGGCAGGGCCCGGCAGCGGTGGTCGCCGCCGGGTTCGCGGTGGTTCTGCTCCTCCGTCACGCGGTACGGCGGTTCGGCGGCGTCACCGGAGACGTCCTCGGTGCGTCAGTCGAGCTGGCGGTGACGCTCACGCTCGTAGTCCTGACAGCGTGGTGACCTGCGGTCCGATTCGATGCGAGCCGCAAGTCACCACACCGGAGACGGGACGCCGGGCGTCAGCGGACCGACGGGGTGACGAACGGGGGCTTGGTCAGGCGGGCCTCGATGCGGCGGCCGCGGACCTCGATCTCGACCAGGGAACCGTCGGCCAGGGCGGGCGCGGTGTCGATCAGGGCGAGGGCGATGCCGACCTTCTTCGTGGGCGAGAAGGTGCCGCTGGTGGTCTCCCCCACGAGCTGCTCCCCCACGAACACACTCATGTGTCCCCTGGGGATGCCGCGACCGGTCAGCTCCAGGCCCCGCAGTGACCGGCGCGGGCCGGCGGCCTTCTCGGCCTGCAGTGCCGTGCGGCCCCAGAAGGCCGGCTTGTCCCAGCCCACCGCCCAGCCGGAGCGGGCCTGCACGGGGCTGATGTCGAGGCTCAGCTCCTGGCCGTGCAGCGGGTAGCCCATCTCGGTGCGCAGCGTGTCGCGGGCGCCGAGACCGCACGGGCGGACCCCGGCCTCGATGATCGCGTCCCACACCGCGGGCGCGCTGTCCCACGGGACGACCAGTTCGTAGCCGTGCTCGCCGGTGTACCCGGTCCGGCAGACGATCAGCTCGGTGCCGCCCAGCACACCGGTCTCGAACGACATGTAGCCGTGTGACACCGGAAGGCCGAGTCGGCCGAGGATCTCCGCGGACTGCGGGCCCTGCACGGCCAGCACGGCGTGCGAGCGGTGCTCGTCGGTGATCTCCAGCGCGGACGGCGCGGCCTCGGCCAGGCGGCGGACCACCTCGGCGGTGTTGGCGGCGTTCGGGATGAGGAAGACGTGATCGTCGCCGTACAGGTAGGCGATCAGGTCGTCGACGACACCGCCGGACTCGTCGCAGCAGAGCGTGTACTGCGCCTTGCCGGGCTCGATACGGCCCAGGTCGTTGGTGAGGCAGGAGTTCACGAAGGCGGCCGCCCCGGCGCCCCGGACCCGGGCCTTGCCGAGGTGCGACACGTCGAACACACCGGCCGACTCGCGGACCGCGGCGTGTTCCTTCAGGACTCCCCCACCGGCGTACTCCAGCGGCATGTCCCAGCCTCCGAAGGAGGCGAACTTGGCGCCGAGGGCGACGTGACGATCGTGCAGGGGGGACTGGAGAAGCTCGGCAGACATGAGACTCAACTTACCGGTGACCTTGGGCGGGTTTAGAGTCGCGGAGACAAACGTGCTTCCCACAGCCGCCGGATGCGCCCACAGGCGTTTTCGCGGCCCCGACGTCCCGGAGAGTCCGAGTGACCCAGCCCACCCTCAGCCTGGTCGACACCGACCCGGCCGAATCCGCGGTCGATGCCATCGTCATCGGCTTGCACAGCCAGCCCGACGAGGACGGCACCCTGCTGCCGGCCGCCGGCGCCGAGAGTATCGCCGCGGCCTTCGACGGCAAGCTGACCGCGACGCTGGCCCTGCTCGGCGCGACCGGGGCCGCCGGTGAGGTGACCAAGCTGGCCACCCTCGGCACGATCTCCGCGCCGCTGCTGGTGGCAGTGGGTCTCGGCACCGAACCGACGGGGGCGGCCCCCGAACTGGAGACGCTGCGCCGGGGTGCCGGTGCCGCGGTCCGGGCGCTGGCCGGCAGCTCCACCGTGGTGCTGGCGCTGCCGGTGCCGGACGACGCGGGTGCCGGGCCGGTGCTGCGGGCCACCCTGGAGGGTGCCCTGCTCGGCGGCTACCGGTTCGCCGGATACAAGACGAAGCCGCAGAAGGGCCGCCGGGAGCCGGTCGCCGAGCTGCGGCTGCACGTGCCGGACGCCGCCGACGAGACGGCGCGGGCCGAACTGGACCGGGCCGCCGTCGTGGCGGGCGCGGTCCGCAAGAGCCGGGACTGGGTGAACACCCCGCCGAACTCGCTGCGCCCGGCGGACCTCGCCGACCAGGTGGCGACGGCCGCGACCGAGGCCGGCCTGGAGGTCGAGGTGCTCGACTTCGAGCAGCTCAAGGCCGGTGGGTACGGCGGCATCGTGGCGGTCGGCCAGGGTTCCGACGCTCCGCCCCGCCTGGTCAAGCTGACCTACACGCCGGCCGGTGTGGCGAACCCGAAGCGGGTGGCACTGGTCGGCAAGGGCATCACCTTCGACACCGGTGGTGTGAGCATCAAGCCGGCCGCGGGCATGTGGGAGATGAAGTCCGACATGGCCGGGGCTGCGTCGGTGGCGGCGGCCATGCTGGCGATCGCGGCGCTGAAGCCGGGTGTTGCGGTCTCCGGCTACCTGGCGATCGCGGAGAACATGCCATCCGGGTCGGCGTACCGGCCGGGCGACGTGATCACCATGTTCGACGGCAAGCGGGTCGAGGTGTTCAACACCGACGCCGAGGGCCGGATGGTGCTCGGTGACGCGATCGCGCGGGCCTGCGCGGACGGCACCGACTACCTGTTCGAGACGTCCACGCTGACCGGGGGGCAGGTGATCTCGCTGGGCAAGCGGATCGCCGGCCTGATGGGTTCGGACGAGGCGACCGCGCTGGTGGAGAAGGCCGGCACCGCGGTCGGCGAGCCGGCCTGGCGGATGCCGCTGCCGGACGACGTGCGCAAGGGCATGGAGTCGGACATCGCCGACATCTGCCAGACCAACGCCAACCTGGACCGGGCCGGGCACATGCTGCAGGGCGGTGTGTTCCTGCGGGAGTTCGTGACCGAGGGCGTCGAGTGGGCGCACATCGACATCGCGGGCCCGGCTTACCACACCGGTGAGGCGACCGGTTACTGGACGAAGGGCGGCACCGGTGTCCCGGTCCGCACCCTGCTCCAGGTGATCGACGACCTGGCGTGATCGACGGGGCGCTGCCCGGTCTCAGGCCGGGCGGCGCTTCTGCCGCTCGTTGTAGTCCCGCATCCGCTGCGGGTATCCGAGCAGCTTGATGTCGTAGGTGGGCATGCTGAGCTGGTGCGCGAACTTCCACGCGACGTCGGGCGATCCGATCCGGCGACGGGTCCATTCACCGTCGTGTGCCACAAGCAACAGGGTGGTCTCGGTCACCGTCGTCTGTGGCTCGATGAACGCCTCGACTCCCCGGCGGGACCGGAAGAATTGCGTAAGATGCTCAAGATCGGCCTGGTTGACCTGCTTACCGCCGGGCCCACCGGTCCGGGGCCGCCGCCGAAACCAAGCCACCGCTCCTCCTCACGTCCGGTCCCGCAAGGGTACGTCGGACCGACGTGTCGTGGGGCACCTGGCTGCATTGACCGGGTCTCGAAGTGACAAGATGTCAACGACGGGACTGTGACCGTTTCCATTGTGTGACCCACACCGGAGACGATGCGACCACTGGAGTCAACGTGAGCCAGCCCAACGGCGGAACCTTCGACATCGTCATTCTCGGCGCAGGTAGTGGCGGCTATGCGGCCGCTCTGCGTGCCGCCCAGTTCGATCTCAAGGTGGCGCTGATCGACAAGGCCGAACTCGGCGGCACCTGCCTGCACCGCGGCTGTATTCCGACGAAGGCGCTGCTGCACGCGGCGGAGATCGCGGACCAGACGCGCGAGAGCGAGCAGTTCGGTGTCAAGGCCGACCTGGTCGGGATCGACATGGCCGGCGTGAACGCCTACAAGGACGGTGTCGTCGGGCGCCTCTTCAAGGGCCTGACCGGCCTCCTCGGCCACAACAAGAACATCACCATCGTCCAGGGCGCGGGCAAGCTCGTCAGCACGGACACCGTCGAGGTCGACGGCAAGCGCTACACCGGGCGCAACATCATCCTCGGCACCGGTTCCTACTCCCGTTCGCTGCCCGGCCTGGAGGTCGACGGCACGCGGGTGCTGACCAGTGAGCACGCCCTGAAGCTGGACCGGGTGCCGCAGTCGGCGATCGTGCTGGGCGGCGGCGTGATCGGCGTCGAGTTCGCCAGCGTGTGGAAGTCGTTCGGCGCCGACGTGACGATCATCGAGGCCCTGCCCCGCCTGGTCGCGGCGGAGGACGAGGAGATCTCGAAGCAGGTCGAGCGCGCCTTCCGCAAGCGGAAGATCAACTTCAAGGTCGGCAAGCCGTTCGAGAAGGTCGAGACGACCGAGAACGGCGTCAAGGTGACCATCCAGGGCGGCGAGACCCTGGAGGCCGAGGTCCTCCTGGTCGCTGTCGGCCGTGGCCCGACCACCGCGAACCTGGGCTTCGAGGAGCAGGGCATCACCCTCGACCGGGGCTTCGTGATCGTCAACGAGCGCCTGCACACCGGCGTCGGCAACATCTACGCCGTCGGCGACATCGTGCCCGGCCTGCAGCTCGCGCACCGCGGCTTCCAGCAGGGCATCTTCGTCGCCGAGGAGATCGCCGGCAAGAACCCGGCGGTCATCGACGAGGCGGGCATCCCGCGGGTCACCTACTCCGACCCCGAGGTCGCGTCGGTCGGCATCACCGAGGCCAAGGCCAAGGAGAAGTACGGGGCCGACAAGGTCTCGACGTACAACTACAACCTGGGTGGCAACGGCAAGAGCCAGATCCTCAAGACCGCCGGCTTCATCAAGCTGGTGCGGGTCGAGGACGGGCCGGTCGTCGGCGTCCACATGGTCGGCGCCCGGGTCGGCGAACTCGTCGGCGAAGCCCAGCTGATCACCAACTGGGAGGCCTTCCCCGAGGAGGTCGCCCAGCTCGTACACGCCCACCCGACGCAGAACGAGGCGCTGGGCGAGGCTTTCCTCGCGCTCGCGGGCAAACCGCTGCACGCGCACAGCTGATTTCGATCGCGTTCTGACGTTAAGGAGTTTGGGAGAACATGCCGACATCGGTAACCATGCCGCGGCTGGGTGAGAGCGTCACCGAGGGCACCGTCACCCGCTGGCTCAAGCAGGAGGGCGAGCGCGTCGAGGCGGACGAGCCGCTGCTCGAGGTCTCCACCGACAAGGTCGACACCGAGATCCCGTCGCCTGCCGCGGGCATCCTGTCGAAGATCGTCGTCGGTGAGGACGAGACGGCGGAGGTCGGCAGCGAGCTGGCCGTCATCGCCGGCGACGGCGAGGAGGCCCCGGCCGCCGAGCCCGCGCCCGCTCAGGAGGCCGAGGCCGAGCCGGAACCCGCCGCCCCGGTCGAGCCGTCGACGGAGAAGCCGGTCGAAGAGGAGGCCCCGGCGCCGCAGTCCGCCGCTCCGGCGAGCGGTGGCGAGGGCACCGAGGTGAAGCTGCCCGC
>DATMVU010000756.1:0-3028 GCA_035562875.1 Actinoplanes sp.
CACCGCGGGCGGCGGCCGAGCTGTTCCTCACCGGTGACGTCTTCGACGGGGCCCGGGCCGCCGAGATCGGCCTGGTCACGGCCGCCGTCGAGGAGGACGGGCTGGACGCCGCGGTGGCCGGCTACTGCGCGTCGCTCCTGCGCGGCGGCCCACTCGCGCTGGCCGGGACCAAACAACTTCTCCGCCGTACGCCCGATGAATCGATCCGGGTCGACCTGGTGGATCTCGCGAACCGTTCGGCAGGGCATTTCAAGTCCGCCGAAGGCCGGGAGGGTGTCGCCGCGAGCCGGGCGAAGCGTGACCCGGGCTGGGTTCGATGATCTTCAGGCATGATGATCATCTCGACTCGGTTCGGTGGGCGCAGTCACGCCGGACGGTGAGCGATCGTTGTCTAGGCTTGGCGTCCGCCGAGGTGAGAAGGGGAGGTGGGCATGCGCAAACGGACCATCGCCGGTGTGCTCGCCCTGTTCTCCGTGGCAGCCGTGACGGGTGTCGTGGTGGTGATCGACAACCTGGCCGACAACATCAAACTGTCCCGGCTGGTCCCCGAGTGCACCGTCGTCGCTGACGGCACGGTGACGTTGGACACCGCGCAGATGGCCAACGCCGCGACCATCGCCGCGGTCGGGGTCCGGCGCAACCTGCCCGAGCAGGCGATCGTGGTCGCGCTGGCCACCGCCTTCCAGGAGTCCAAGCTGGAGAACCTGGACGACGGCGACCGCGACTCGGTCGGCCTCTTCCAGCAGCGGCCCAGCCAGGGCTGGGGCACCGTCGAGCAGATCAAGGACCCGAGGTATTCAGCCGGGAGGTTCTACTCGGCCCTGAGGAAGGTCGAGGGCTGGGAGGAGATGCGGGTCACCGACGCGGCACAGGAGGTGCAGCGGTCGGCGTACCCGAATGCCTACGAGAAGTGGGCCGACGAGTCCCGGGTGCTGGCCGCCGCCCTGACCGGCCGGGCCACCGGCGCCGTCGAGTGCACCGTGCCGGAGAACCCGGCGGTCCGCGGTGCGGAGGCGGCCACCGCCCTGCTGAGCAGTCTCCAGCTCGACTGGGGCAAGAAACTCGGCGGCCAGGCCCACAGCGCCGAGACCGCCGGGCTGACCGTCGCGGTGACCAGCCCGGACACCGGCTGGCGTTTCGCGCACTGGCTGGTCTCGCACGCTTCCGCGTCCGGCCTCGAACGGGTACGTTTCGGTGATCGCGAGTGGCAGGCCCCGGAAGGCAAGTGGCTGCCGGTCACCGACGGAAGCCCGGCCGACCAGGCACAGGTCGTCGCCGAGGTGTTCCACTGATATGTCCACGTTGCTCACCCCCAGGTTGCGCTCTGTATACATCGACATGGACAGTCCGCAACCCTCCTGGTACTAAGTAGGTCGTGCTGACGGCGATGGGGTGGGCCCTGCTGGGGGCGGGAAGCGTCGGAGCCATCCTTTTCGGTGTGCACCGCCACCGACCGGCCCGTCGTGCCCCGTGGCTGCTGCTGGCCGGCTCCCTGGCTGCTCTGGCCTGCGGCGACGTGCTGTACGAGTTCGATCACCTCACCGTCCTGGCCGACACCGCCTACCTGGCGATGTTCGCCCTGGTCGCGTGGAGCCTGCTGCAGTTCACCAGGGGTGGCTCCCTGCTCGTCGACCGGACCCGCCTGATCGACCTGGTCGCTTTCGCCTGCTCCACGCTGCTCGTCGTCTGGGTGTTCGTGATCAGTGCGGCGAGCCGGTTCCGGACCGTCTCCCCTGCCGACGTGATCGGCGACCTGCTGCTGATCGTGGTGGCCGTCCGCCTGCTCACCGCCGACCGGCGCAACATCGCGGCGATCCTGCTGGTCACCGGCGGAGTGTCGATGCTCGCCGGGGACATCCTCTTCCCGCTCTCCGGGGAGCATCCGGCCACCGAACTGGCGTTCGCGCTGCTCTACCTCACGTGGGGGGCGTCCGCGCTGCACCCGTCGATGGCCCGGCTCACCGAACCGCGCCCGGTCCGGCTCTCCCCGTGGCGGTTCCGTGACACCACCCTGCTCGCGCTCTCCGCCGCCACCCCGCCGCTGGTGCTGGTGATCGAGGCGCTCTCCGGGACGGTCCACAACGGGGTGGTGATCGCCGTCACCGGCGCTGTCACTCTGATGCTCACCATCACCCGGCTCGCCGACGCGGTCCAGCAGCACAGCCAGGCCCTGGCCCGGGAACGGGCGCTGCGCTCGGCCAACACCGCCCTCGTCGCGGCCGCCGACCCGCCCGCCGTCGAAACCGCCGTCCGGGCCGCTGTCGCCCACCTGCTGCCGACCGGCGCGATCAGCCGGGTCGTGCTCGCCACCGACGATGCCGCCCTCACCCGCGAAGGCCTGCCGCCGACCCCCGATCCTCCCTCTCTTCCCGGAGCCGGTACCCGGAGCTGGTGGGCCGACACCGCCGGACCCGACGAGCGCACCCTGATCTGCCCGCTCCGGCTGGAGCCGCTGGCGGTGGCCCGGCCCAGCGGCGGCGCCCTGATCGTCACCGCCCGCCGGGAGGCCCTCGTCGCCGGGCGGGACGCGCTCGAAGTACTGGCCGGGGAGACCGCGCTGGCCCTGGACCGGATCACCCTGGTCGAGGCGGTCGGCCGCCGGGACAGCGACCTCTACCTGCGGGCCGTCACCGGCAACACCGCCGAGATCATGGCGGTGGTCGACTCCGACCACCGGATCCGCTACGCCAGCCCCGGACTGCGGCGTCTCACCGGCCTGAGCGAGTCGTCCCCGCTCACCACCTTCGACGAGCTGATCCACCCCGACGACCAGATTGCGGTACGACTGGCGCTGCGTGCCGAGGGCGACGGCAAGGTGTACTGCGCCCTGCCCCAAGCGGACGGCACCCAGGTGCTGGCCGAGGTGCGGTACCGGGATCTGCGGGCCGACCGCCTCGTCCAGGGCCTCGTGGTGACCCTGCGGGTGGTCAGCAGCCGGAGCGACGTGATCGAGCCGGCCCCGCATCACGAACACCAGGGCGAACTACCGTCCTGGGTCAATCGCCGCAGTGCTCAGCACAAATTCCGT
>DATMVU010000757.1:0-14521 GCA_035562875.1 Actinoplanes sp.
GGAGCCACGTTCCGCGTTACTTTGCCGACCATAAATCCGGATAAAAGCTTCACAGAAAACGTCCAGGGGTAACACAGTTCGGCACGAGTTGGACGGGGCAGAGTTAGCCGTATGAACGAGAACGAGACCAACCCGCGGCCCGCGGACGCCGCCGCTGACACCAGCAGCGCGGCGCGGGTGGAGTCTGAGCAGCCGACGCTTGCGCAGCCGACGGTTGCCCCGCAGTCCGCTTCTCCCCAGTCCGCGGCACCCCCGGCGCCGCAGCCGCCACAGCCGGCCTCCTGGGCGCAGCCCTCACCCTGGCAGCAGCCACAGCAGTCCACCGACCAGCCGGTCCCGACCCAGCCGCTGATCGGGCAGCCGGTCTCCGGCCCGTCTCTCTCCGGTCAGCCGGTGTCCGCCCAGCCGGTCTCCGGCTCGTCCCACAGTGGTCAGCCGGTCTCCGGCGCGGCCTACAGTGGTCAGCCGGTCTCCGCCCTGCCGGTCACCGCGCAGCCCGCCGCCAGCCCGTTCGGGCAGCCGCACTATGCGTACCAAGCACCCCAGGGCTACGCACCCACCGGTTACGACCCCAACCAGCAGCACCAGTCGGCGTACCACGCCTGGCATGCCGCCAACCAGTCCTCCGCCGGTGGTGGCGACGGCACCCTGCCGCCTTGGAGCCCGGTTCCGGCCGGCGACCAGCGCCCGCCCGGTCGTGGCCGCAAGATCCTCCTGACCGGCGCGGCGGCCGTGCTGATCGCGCTGCTCTCCGGCGGGGTCGGTGCCGTCACCGCATTGGCCATCGGATCGGACGGCTCGACCCCCGGCGTGCAGACCGGCAACACCTCGGTCACCCGTGTGGTGGATCGCTCGTCGCTGGCCCAGATCGCCGCCGCCGTGCAGGACACCGTCGTGTCGATCACCACCGGCTCGGGCGAGGGCTCCGGCGTGGTGCTCTCCGCCGACGGCTACATCGTGACCAACAACCACGTGGTCTCCACCGCGCAGGGTGACAGCGTGACGGTCATCTTCGCGGACGGCACCAAGACCACCGCCACCATCGTCGGCACCGACCCGCGCACCGACCTCGCCGTGATCAAGGCGACCGGTGTCTCCGACCTGAAGGCCGCGAAGTTCGCCGACAGCTCGCAGATCCAGGTCGGCGACACGGTTCTCGCCCTGGGCAGCCCGCTCGGGCTGGAGGGCTCGGTGACCGCCGGCATCATCAGTGCCAAGGACCGGACCATCCAGTCCAGCGGCGAGCAGGAGCAGGAGCAGCAGCAGAGCCCGTTCGGCGGCGGCCAGCAGCAACAGCAGCAGCAGTCGTCGAGCACCACGATGACCGGCCTGCTCCAGACCGACGCCCCGATCAACCCGGGCAACTCCGGCGGTGCCCTGGTCAACACCAACGGCGAGGTGGTCGGCATCAACTCGGCGATCGCCACGTCCGGCTCGAGCACCGGCAACATCGGTCTCGGTTTCGCCATCCCGAGCAACAAGGCCGCCGAGGTCGCGAACGCCCTGATGAAGGGTGAGAAGGTCAGCCACCCGGCCCTCGGCGTGAGTGTCGCCAACGCGGAGAACGGCGGGGCCCTGATCAGCAGCGTGACCGCGGACAGTGCGGCGGCCAAGGCCGAGCTGCAGCAGGGCGACGTGGTCACCGAGGTCGACGGCAAGGCCATCGACGACTCCGACGACCTGGTCGCCGCGGTCCAGGCGGGCACCGTCGGCCAGCAGATGACCCTGACCTTCACCCGCAACGGGGAGAAGAAGACGGTGACGGTCTCGCTGCTGGAAGCGAAGTAAGCCTTCCCGCTACGGCGGGTGACGCGACCCGGGGGTGGGTGCGTCACCCGCCGTAATGCTGCGTATGCCGTAATTCTGGACCTTCCCGGCCAAGGGTGCGCTTTCGCCGCCGGGGACTCGCGTTTGCACAGGGGAGCGCCTAATCTGCGTTTCGCCACTGGCGCAGCCCTCGTCCGCCGGTGCGGACACGTGGTCCTCGCTACGGCGGAGTGAAAGGCCCCCTCAGTTGACGTACGTCGAAACCCGGACCAACGTCTGGGAAGCCCTGGCCGGACGGGCTCCGGGGGTGCCGTCAGGACCAGCCGACACCGGCTTGTGGCACACCGTCGCCGACCGGCTCGACCCGGGCAGTGCCCGCCCGGTGCTGCGTCCCGGCATCGAGGTCCGGCACCGCACCGCGGTCCGTGGTGGCCGTTACGTGATGCTGCGCTCGCCCGAGGACGGCGGCCGTTCCTCCTACCTCCGGCTCACCCCGGAGGAGTACCAGCTCGCGCTGATGATGGACGGGGACAGCACCGTCGCCCGGCTGGTCGCCGAGTTCGCCCGGATCGCCGGCCGGCTCGCCCCGGACCAGGTCCGCCGGGTGGTCGCCGACCTGGCCGCCAACCGGATGCTCGAAGAACTCCCGATGGACGCCTTCCGCCCGCTGCGGGAGATGAACCAGGATCCGCTGTCCCGCCGGATGGGCGACTCGCTGGCCGCCGCCGCCCGCGGCCGGGTGGTCCTCTCCGTCCCGGTCGACGGTCTGGTCAGCACGCTGTACCGGACGGTCGGCCGGTTCCTCTTCACCCGGGCCGTGGTCTGGCTCGGCGCGCTGCTCGCGGTCGCCGGGGTGCTGCTCTTCGCGCTCGACTGGCAGCGCGGCAGCCGGTCGCTGTTCCTGCTCGGGGATTCGTACCTGCTTGGGGCGGTCGTCCTGGTCGGCCTGAACATGGTGGTCCTGGCGATCCACGAGTTCGGTCACGCGCTCGCCGCGAAACGGGTCGGCCGGGAGGTGCCGGCCGCCGGGCTGATGCTCTACTTCGGTCTGCCGTCGGTCTTCGTCGACACCAGTGACGTGTGGATGGCCGGCCGCCGCGCGCGGCTGGCGGTTACCGCGGCCGGCCCGGCCACCGCACTGGGCCTGGCCGGACTGCTGCAGGTCGCCGGGTTCGCCGTCCCGTCGATCGCCGCTGTCACCTTCAAACTGGCCTTCCTCTTCTACCTGCACACCTTCTTCAACCTCAGCCCGCTGCTGCCGATGGACGGCAAATACCTGCTGATGGACTGGCTGGAGATCCCGGACGTCCGGGCCCGCGGCCTCTCCTGGCTGGGCGGGCGACTGCGCCGTCGCAGCCCGCGCTGGCGCTCGCTGGACCGGGAGGGCCGCCTGGTCGCCCTCTACGGGGTGCTGGCGCTGCTCTGGCTGGTCGGTGCGGCAGGTCTCGGCTACCGGCTGTGGACCGACCGGATCCACGGCCTGGTCATCGGGCTCTGGTACGAGGGCCTGGTCTCCCGCCTCCTGCTGGTGGTGATCGTCCTCGGGGTGATCGCCCCGCCGCTCTACTTCCTCCTCGGCCGGCTGGCCCGGACCTTCCGCCGGTGGCGCCAGCAGGCCGCCGAACGGGACCGGGAAGCCGACATGCCCCGCCGGGTGGCCGCCCTGCGCGCCTCCGAACTGGGCGGCCTGCCCGAGCCGTCGCTGAACGCGCTCGCCGCCCGGGCCCGCTGGAACCGCCCGCCCAACGGCCGGCAGATCGCGAGCGCCGGGGACACCCAGGGCGCCGTCCACGTGGTGATCGACGGAGCCATGCACGGCCGCCGTCCCGGTGACCCGGGCGGCACCATCCGGCACCACGCCGGCCCCGGCGGTGTGGTCGGCCTGGCCACCGCACTGACCGGTCGCAGCGTCCAGCTGGACTGGCACACCGCGTCGGTCACCCTGCTCTCCATCCCGGCCTCCACCGTCGCCACAGTGGTCGGGCCGATGCCCGGCCCGCCGCCGCAGGAACGGGCCGAGGCCGAAGCGCTCTTCGCCGACACCCCGGCGCTCGCCGCGCTGGAGGAGGACCAGCGGCTGGCCCTGATCGCCGCCGCTCACCCGGTCGACCTGGACCCCGGCGCCCCGGTGATCCTGCCCGGCCCCACCCACGCGGTGGTCGTCGAATCCGGCGTGATCGCCATGCCGGACGGTGTCGAACTGCGCCGCGGCACCCTGGTCGGCCCGGTCGGTGACGGCAGTCCCGGCATGGTGGCGCAGGCCCGGACGCCGGTACGGCTGTGGGTCATCCCGAACGCCTCCGACCTGCCCCCGCTGATCGGCACGTACGGACCCGGCGTCCCGATGCCGGTGCTGCGCCCGAGCACCCCGGCGGTGGCCCGGCCCGGTTCCGCGCACCCGCCGCTGGCGGCACCACCCGGCCCACCGGACGCCGACGAGCAGTACGACGTGGACCACCACTTCGAACGCCGGATGTGGGGCTTCACCAGTCTCATGCTGGTGTTCGCGGTCGGCAGTCTGCTGGTGAACGTGACAGCGGGCCCGGCCTGGGCGGAGATGCCCGCCGAACGGGTGCTGCTCAGTGTGCAGCGGGGTGCCGCGACCGCGTTCGCCGAGCGGCAGTCCTCGTCGCTGGCCCCCGGCGACCGGCGCTACCTGGCGGCCGGCTCCCGGGTCGACGTGCCAGCCGGTGGTGGGGCCCTGCTGACCTTCCCAGGCGGTGCCGCAGTGGTGCTGTGCGGTGACTCCTCGGTCGAGGTCGACGAGGTCGGCGTCACGGACGGACGACAGTCGGTCCCGTCCGGCCGGCTGAAACTGGCGGGCGGGCGGCTGCTCGCCGACACGAACAGCACGAGCGGGGCGTTTCAGGCGCTCGACCTGACGGTGCTGCGCACCGAGGGTGACGTGGCGAGCGACGGCCGGGCGTGGTACTCGGTGGACGCGTCCGGAGTGACCGTCTCGACCGGCACGGTGACCGTCGCCGGAACCGGCACCCCCGCCAGTGACCAGGCCCTGAACTGCGGTGACGGTGTCGAGGTGAAGAAGCCGACCGAGACCGGGCCGAGTGAGGACCCGATCGAGGAGTCGGAGGCGCCCGTCGCACCGAGCATCTCGTCCACTCCGGAGACGTCCCCGTCGGCTAGCGTTTCCAGTACCGGTGACGAGGAGGTGGACACCCCCGAGGACGATCCCACCACCACGACGACCCGCCCGGCGACGACCCGGCCGACCACCACCGTGCCGACGACCCGGCCGACCGGCACCCGGCCCAGCAGTCCCAAGCCGTCGGCCTCGACCACCACGCCCGCACCCGAGCCGTCGACCACGTCAGCCCAACCCGAGCCGTCGGTCTCGCCGACGACACCCGCACCCGCATCCGAGGAGCCGTCCGGTACCTGAGACGGGGCGGCCGGGAAATGAGGAGTGGCCGCCCATGTTCTGCTGGTTCTGCGCCGAGGGCGCGCGTGCGATCTGCCGGTTCTGCGGCCGGGGGGTGTGTGCCGAACACGCGCGGTTCGGCCCGTACCTGCTGGAGGTCACCCGATCCCAGGAACGGGATCGGGCCGAGGCGCTGGTGGTGGAGGACGCGGTGCAGTGCGGCAGCTGCCACCCCCGCCCACAGCCGGTGGCGATGCCGGAACTCGACTAGCGGAGCCCGGGGCGGTGCGGGGCTATGAGTTCACGTACGGCGAAATGGTGTTGATCATCGCCTGTCGCAGTGCCGGCTCGGGCCTGGCGCCGATCAGTGCGTCATCTGGCACTTGATCTCCTGTAACTGGGTCCGCAGCCGTTCCCGGACCGCGGTGAGCTGGTCGATGAACCCGTCCACCTCGGCGAGCCGGCGGCGGAGCATGTCGGCCGAGTCGGGGCAGACGTGCCCGGAGCTGTTGCCGGCCCGCAGGCACGCCACGAACGGCTTGATGTCGTCGACACCGAAGCCGTCGGCGAGCAGGGTGCGGATCTCGTGCACCACGCGTAACTCGCCGTCGTCGTACTGCCGGTAGCCGTTGGCGTCCCGGCGTGGGCGGATCAGTCCGTGCTCCTCGTAGTAGCGCAGCGTGCGAGGGCTGGTGCCGGCCCGCTCGGCCAGCTCTCCGATCAGCATGGACACGACGGTAGGCCCTGACACCGGCGTCAAGGCAAGGGTGGGCGTTCCAGTGGGAGGATGGTCGGATGATCGACGGTCCGGTGGCGTTCGTGCTCGGTGGTGGGGGTGTCCTCGGCGCCGTCGAGGTGGGGATGCTGCGGGCCCTGTTCCGGGCCGGGTTCCGGCCGGACCACGTGGTCGGCACCTCGATCGGTGCGGTGAACGGTGCCCTGGTCGCCTCCGATCCGTCCGAGGGGGTCACCGAGCGGCTGGTCCGGCTCTGGACGTCACCGGAGGCGGCGGCGGTCTACGGAGATTCGATCGGCAGGCAGATGCGCCGGTTCGCGGCCCGCACCCACCTGCACTCGCCGCGCCCGCTGCGCCGGCTGCTGGAGTCCGAGCTGGGCGAGTCGGTCACCTTCGCCGATCTGAAAGTGCCGTTCCACTGCTGCGCGGCGAGCATCGAGCGGGCGGCCGAGCACTGGTTCGACAGCGGCCCGCTGGTCGAGGCGGTGCTGGCGTCGTCGGCGGTGCCCGGGTTGCTGCCGCCGATGGAGATCGGTGGCGAGCACTATGTGGACGGTGGCATCGTGAACTCCATCCCGATCGGTGAGGCGGTCCGGCTCGGGGCGAAACTGATCTTCGTGTTGCAGGTCGGCCGGGTGGAGCGGCAGCTCGCCGTGCCGAAACGGCCGTGGGAGGTGGCGCAGGTGGCGTTCGAGATCGCCCGTCGGCACCGGTTCGCGCGGGAGATGGCGTCCCTGCCCGGCGACGTGCGGGTGCACGTGCTGCCCAGTGGTGGCGGCGAGGGCGAGACCGACTCGCCGTGGGCCTATCGGGACATGGCAGCGGTCGGGCGCCGGATCAGCCGCGCCTACACCGCCTCCCGGCGTTACCTGACCGCGAACGTGCATCCGTTGCCGGGGGAGTGATGGGACTTCCACCGGTCTGGGTGCGGCGCCTGGTCCTCGCCCCCACGGTGATCTTCCTGGCCGTGTCGCTGCTGACCACCCTGCCGCTCTGGCTGCTGTTGGGGCTCGCGGTCTCGCCGCTGGTGCCCGGCCGGCTGCGGGTGCCCCGGCTGGTGTTCCTGCTGATCGCCTATCTGGTGTGGGACGCGGTCGCCCTGGTGTCGCTGGCTGCGCTGTGGGTGGCGTCCGGGTTCGGGTGGCGGATCCGCTCGCCCTGGTTCCAGCGGGCGCACTACGTGCTGACCGGCTTCTTCCTGCGGATCCTGTTCTGGCTCGCGAAGTGGTCGCTGCACCTGGAGATCGAGGTGGTCGGCACCGACCCGGACACCGCCCAGCCGGGCCGCCCGGAGATCGTGGTCAGCCGGCATGCCGGGCCTGGTGACTCGTTCACGCTGATCCACGGGCTGGTCAACTGGTTCGACCGGGAGCCGCGGATCGTGCTGAAAGCGGCGCTGCAGTGGGATCCGGCGGTGGATGTGCTGCTCAACCGCCTGCCCAACCGGTTCATCTCGCCGGGCCGGACCCGGACCGCGACACTCGAGGAGCAGATCGGCGAGCTGGCCACCGGCCTGGACGAGAACGACGCCTTCGTGATCTTCCCGGAGGGTGGCAACTTCACACCGCGCCGCAAGGTCAACGCCATCGCCCGGCTCCGGTCCCGGGGCCTGCACGACATGGCCGGCCGGGCGGAGCGGATGCGCAACCTGCTGCCGCCGAAACCGGGCGGGATGCTGGCCGCGATCGACGCCGCCCCGGACGCCGGGGTGATCTTCGTGGCGCACACCGGGCTGGACCGGATGCTCACCGTCGGCGACGTCTGGCGTGAGCTGCCGATGGACAAGAAGCTGGTGATGCGCTTCTGGAGTGTGCCTCCGGAGGAGGTGCCGGCCGGTGAGCAGGAACGGATCGACTGGCTCTACGACTGGTGGGCCCGGATCGACGCCTGGATCGACGAGAACCGGCCGGCCTCACGTCCGCTGTGGACGCCCCGGGTTCAGGACCCGCCGAGCGCCTGATAGACGTCCGCCGGAGCCTCGATGATCTGTGCGGCCGGCGGCTGTTCGACGGTCACCGGCTCGCCGTAACCGGTGTAGAGCGCCTCGATCGGTGCGGTCTGCTGACCCTGGACAGCGGGGAGCTGGATGGTCAGCACGGAGAGCCGGCCCTGCTCGTCGAGCCCGGCGGTGAACGGCACGTGCTGCGCGTCCGCGCCGTACCCGTCGATCGTCACCTTGTCGATCCCGGCGACCCCGGCTGCCTTGGTGAGGTCCAGCGTGCCGGCGTACTCCCGGGAACCGGTGGAGCGCACGTCGGTGGTGGAGCCGAGCAGGTTCGCGGTGTTCACCGGGTCGATCTGCCCGGGGCGCAGGCCCACGTTCGCACCCTCGGGGAGCCGGGCGATGTCCAGGTGGGTCCAGGTGTTCTCCTTGGTCACGCCGGGGATCTGCGCGTAGAGGTCCTGGCTCAGGAGCACCGACTTGACGGTGAGTTCGGTGTTGGTGCCGGTGGCGGTCAGTTCCGCGTTGCCCTTGCTGTTCGGTGCGTCGATCGCCGCGACCAGCTTGAAGCCGGTGCCGGCGGTCACCGTGGTGCGGAAGCTGGTGGTGCCGAGGGCCGCGGTGGCCTGGGCGAGAGCCGTGGTGGCCGAGGGGTCGGCCACCGAGGACGCCGATGGCGCGGCGGTCGCGGGCGCGGAGGCGGTGGCGGCCGGCGTCGTCGCCGTCTCGCCCGGGTTACTGCAGCCCGCCAGTGCGACGGCGGCGACTACAGCCAGTACAGGTGCCCGCATGATCGTCCTTCCAGAAGATGCTCGTCTATCCGCCCCGTTTGCCCGATCGGCCGTGTCAGCAAACGGACACCGGTCAGCCCCGGTTTCGAAATTGATCATGGGCGGGGCATGATGGTCGGAAGGCCAGCACGTGTACGAACAGGGGGAGGACTCGTGAGATTCGAGGTCAGCAAGGTCCTCGACGCCATCGAGACCCGGCTCACCACCGACCCGGCACTCGCCCGGGCCGTGGTCGATCTGTCCGAGGTCGTGCGTTATGCCGATCTGGACGGGGGCCGCCCGGCCAGCCTGGTGCGGCTCGGGCTCCTGGTCGACGCGCTCGGGCGCTACATGTCCGAGGAGAACGTCCCGGTTTACGCAGTGGTGCCCCGGGAGCTGCTCTCGGACACCGATCTGACCTCCAACGAGCGCATGGTGGTGCGCCGCTGGGCCGACGACGGCAAGGTCGAGGTCGTCCCGTCGGTCGAGGACCGGCCGCTGGAGGTGGCCGAGATGCTCGGTCTCCCGGTGCTCACCCGAGACCGGGAGGACCGCTTCCGCGGCCACCGCCCGTGGGTGACCGAGCCGGGCCGGCTGCTCGCACTGGTCTCCAGCCAGGGTGGCCCGGCACTGGTGGCCCGGGTCGGCCGGGGCGAGGTGACACCCCCGGTGCCACGCTCCCCACTCGGTGACCGGCTGCTCGCCCGGGTGTGGCGCTGCCCGTCGATGAGCTGCAACTCCTACGGCGACGGCGGCGACGCGGACAGCCCGTTCGCTGACATGCGCACCTACACCAGCCCGGTCTCGCAGCCGCCGCCCACACTGCGCTCCGGGGTGCCCAGCTGTCCCCGGCACGGTGACCGGCTCCGGGACATCGGGCCCCGCCCGGCGACCGAGGTCTTCTCGGTCCGCGTCGACGGGGTCATCCGGCAGCGGTTCGTGGTCTCCGAGGACCGGGCTGTGGTGATCGGCCGGGCTCCGGAGGGCAGCGGCGGCGTCATGCTGGGCCAGTGGCTCACCGACGACGCACGCAAGTGGATCAGCCGCGGGCACGTGCAGCTCTCCCTGCGCAACGGCGAGGTCGTCGTCACCGACATCAGCATGAACGGTTCCGGCGTCCGGCCGAACGGTTCGATGGACGACGACGTGCGGATCACCCTGCGCCGGGACGAGAGCCGCACGGTGAACATCGACGACATCGTCGAGCTGTACCACAGCGTGCTGGTGGGCCGTTCCCGGCTCTGGTCCAGCGGCGGTATGGTGCAGCCCGAGTCCGTCATGGGCGAGGCCCCGACGATGGCCTTCCGGCCGGTCGGCCGGTAGCGCTAGTTCTTCACCACGTCGGCCAGGTGCGCGAGCGCCTGGTCGATCTCGTCCTCGGTGACCACCAGCGGTGGCGCCAGCCGGATGGTCGAGCCGTGAGTGTCCTTGGCCAGCACACCCCGTTCGGTCAGGCGCTCGCACGCCTGCCGGCCGGTCATCAGCGCCGGGTCGATGTCGACGCCGGCCCAGAGCCCGCGCCCGCGGACCGCCAGCACACCCTGCCCGATCAGCTCCGCCAGCCCGGAGTGCAGCCGGGCTCCGAGCCGCTCGGACCGTTCCTGGAACTCCCCGCCGGCCAGCAGCGTGACCACCTCGGCGCCGACCGCGCAGGCCAGCGGGTTGCCGCCGAAGGTGGAGCCGTGTTCGCCGGGTTTGAGCACGCCCAGCACGGCCCGGTCGGCGGCGACGGCGGAGACCGGCACGATCCCGCCGCCCAGCGCCTTGCCGAGCACGTACATGTCCGGGACCACACCTTCGTGCTCGATGGCGAAGGTCTTCCCGGTACGTCCCAGCCCCGACTGGATCTCGTCGGCGATCAGCAGTACGTCGTTGCCGGTGCACAGGTCACGCAGCCCGGCGAAGAACCCGGCCGGCGGCACCAGCACCCCGGCTTCGCCCTGGATCGGCTCCATCAGCACGGCGACCGTGTTCGGTGTGATCGCGTCGCGTACCGCGTCCAGGTCGCCGTAGGGCACCACCACAAAACCGGGGGTGTACGGCCCGAAGTCGGCGCGCGCGTCCGGGTCGGTGGAGAAACTGACGATCGTGGTGGTACGTCCGTGGAAGTTGTCAGCGGCCACGATGATCTCGGCCTGCCCGTCCGGAACACCTTTGACCTTGTAGCCCCACTTGCGGGCCACCTTGATCGCGGTCTCGACGGCCTCGGCGCCGGTGTTCATCGGCAGCACCAGGTCCTTGCCGCACAGCTTCGCCAGTCCGCCGCAGAACTCGGCGAACCGGTCGTGCACGAAGGCCCGGCTGGTCAGGGTGACCTTGTCGAGCTGGGCGTGGGCGGCAGCGATGAGTCCGGGGTGCCGGTGACCGAAGTTGAGCGCCGAGTAGCCGGCCAGGAAGTCCAGGTAGTGGCGCCCGTCGACGTCGGTCACCCAGGCGCCTTCGGCCTCGGCCACCACGACCGGCAGCGGGTGATAGTTGTGGGCGGTCCACCGCTCGGCGTCGGCGAGGGCCTCGACGGTACGGAACTCGACTGTCGTCACGAGCGAACCTCCAGCGTGCAGCACTTGGGACCGCCACCGGCTTTGCGCAGCTCGGAGAGGTCGACCCCGATGGTCTGGTAGCCGGCCGCCCGCAGGTCGGCGGCCAGCCGGACGGCCTGCGACGGCAGCACCACTGTGGTGCCGTCACTCACCGCGTTGAGGCCCAGTACCGCCGCGTCCTCCGGGGTCGCGATGATCGCGTCCGGGAAGAGTTGCCGCAGCACGGCCTGCGAACCCGGGGAGAAGGCCTCCGGCAGGTACGCGATGTTCCGCTCGTCCAGCACGCAGAGCGCGGTGTCGAGGTGGTAGTAGGCCGGATCGACCAACTGCACGGTGATCACCGGCCGCTCCAGGAACTCCTGGGTCTCGGCGTGTGACGCGTGCGCGGTCCGGAACCCGGTACCGGCGAGCAGCACGTCCCCGGCGAGCAGGATGTCTCCCTCGCCCTCGTTGGTGTGCTTGGGCTCGCGCACCTCGAACCCGTGCTCCCGGAACCAGCCGGCGTACGCCGGGGCCTCGTCGGCCCGCTCGGCGTCCCGGAACTGCACGCCCAGCACCCGGCCGTCGACGACGGTGCCACCGTTGGCGGCGAAGACCATGTCGGGCAGCCCGGGCAGCGGTTCGATCAGGTCGACGGTGTGGCCGAGCCGGAGGAAGGTCTCGCGCAGGTTCTCCCACTGGCTGACGGCGAGGGCGTTGTCGTACGGCGCCGTCGGGTCCATCCACGGATTGATCCGGTACGTGACGGCGAAGTGGGTGGGCCGGCACATGAGGTAGCGGCGCGGAATGCTCATGAACAGAAACGGTAGGCGGCAGGGGGCTGCCGAGGCCCTGGATCAACCATGCGTCTACCGGTCGATCGTTGCGTGATCACCACCGGCCGCGGCGATTCATTGCAAAGGCCCCGGCGGGGCGGTGAACCACCACCCATGCCGGGGCCTCGGCGAGTCCAGCGAATCGCCGGAGAGGCTGCGGGGCGGGACATCAGTAGTGTGTCCCGGTTCCGCTGTTATGTCTGATACCCGTCAGAAGCGGGTCGCAAACTGTGTGTCAAGCCACGTCCGGAACTCCGGCACCGTCTGCACGTCGGTGCCCAGCCACCAGAGCTGGCCGGCCAGCGCCAGCACGCCGATGACCAGGGCGGCGATCGACAGCAGCACACCGATCAGCGCGCTGCTCTTGCCGGCGACGTGCCGCTTGCGAGTGCCGAACAGGCCCGCGAGGGACAGGACCAGGGCCACGCCGGCCACGCCGACGCCGTACCCCAGCAGTGGCCCGGAAAGGACCAGCAGCGCGCCGGCGACCGCGAGGATCAGCCCGAGCGTGGCGGCGAAACTGACCCGCGCCTTGGGACCGGCGACCGGCCGGGCCGGAACGGTGACCGGCTCCGAGACGGTCCGGGCCCGCTCGGCCTCGGTGACGACCGGCCGGACCGGCGTGGTGGCCGGCTTGACCGGCGGGAGAGTGGCGGTGGTGGATGCGCTGTCATCCCGGCGAGGGACCACCGGCGTGCGCTCGGTGTCCGCTTCCTCAGCCGTGGACTGGCGAGGGAAGGTAGGGATCCTCACGTCAGTACCTCCTAGACGGGTGTGACGTGTCTCCTTACCCGGCCCGCCCACAAAAGACACCGCACCACCCGCAGGAGGAAAGCCACCCGAGGTCGCATGGTTTCGGGGGCGGCCACCGCAGCCCCCGAAACCGACCCCGTGGGATCAGACGAGCGGGGATGCGTTGTGCACGTCGGCGGCCTTGCTGATCACGTGGTCGACCAGCCCGTACTCCTTGGCCTGGATCGCGGTGAACCAGCGGTCCCGGTCGGAGTCGCGCTCGATCTCCTCCGGGGTGTGGCCGGAGTGGAAGGCGATCCGCTCGTTCATCACCTGCTTGATGTGCAGCATGCTCTCGGCCTGGATGGCGATGTCGGCCGCGGTGCCGCCGATGCCGCCGGAGAGCTGGTGCATCATCACCCGGGCGTGCGGCAGCGCGTAACGCTTGCCGGGGGTGCCGGCGCAGAGCAGGAACTGCCCCATCGAGGCGGCCATGCCCATCGCGATGGTGGCGACGTCGTTCTTGATGTACTGCATCGTGTCGTAGACGGCCATGCCCGCGCTGATCGAACCGCCGGGCGAGTTGATGTAGAGCGCGATGTCGCGCTCGGAGTCCTCGGAGGCGAGCAGGAGCATCTGCGCACAGATGCGGTTGGTCACCTCGTCGTTGACCTCACTGCCGAGGAAGATGATCCGTTCGCGGAGCAGTCTTTCGAACACCTGGTCGTCGAAGGATGCACCGCCACCACGCATAGTCGTCTCAATGCTCATGGCACCCACTTTCCCGCAGAGGGTGGCGGGATCCCAGTGATTCGCCTGAAGGGCGAATCAGCTCACGGCATAATGCCCGGCTACCTTTGGTCCCGTGCCGGAGGGACATACCATTCATCGCCTTGCCGCCCGCCATCGTGAGCTCTTCGCCGGGCAGCCGGTGCGAGCCGCCAGCCCGCAGGGCCGGTTCGCGTCAGGGGCCGCGTCGATCGACGGGCGCGTGCTGCGCGACACCGAGGCGTTCGGGAAACATCTGCTGCATCACTACGAGGGCGACCGGACCCTGCACGTCCATCTCGGGCTGTACGGCAAGTTCGCCGACGGTGTGCTGCCGGCGCCCGGACCGGTGGGCCAGCTGCGCCTGGTTCTGACCGGAAACGATCACTGGCTGGAGCTGCGGGGGCCGACCGCGTGTGAGGTGCTCGACCCGGCCGCCACGGATCTGCTCCGGGCCCGGCTCGGTGCCGACCCGCTGCGCGACGACGCTGATCCGGCATTCGCGTACGCCCGGGTCAGGTCCAGCACCAAACCGCTCTTCGCCCTGCTCCTGGACCAGTCGGTGGTCGCCGGATGCGGCCTGATCTACGCCAACGAGGTGCTCTTCCGGGCCGGTCTGGCCCCGGAGACGCCGGGCACCGCGATCGACCCGGCCCGCTGGACGGCGATCTGGGACGACCTGCGGGCCCTGATGAAGGAGGGGGTGCTCCGCGGCCGGATCGACACCGTGCACTCCGAGCACACGCCGGAGGCGATGCGGCGGGCGCCGCGGGTCGACCGGCACGGCGGCGAGGTGTACGTCTACCGCCGTCCCGGCCAGCCCTGCCTGATCTGTGGCACACCGATCACGATCGGCGCGATGGCCGGCCGGAACCTCTACCGCTGCCCGTCCTGTCAGCCGCCCGCGGCGATCCCGAGATCGCGACCGCGCAGGGGCTGACAGCTGACGGCTTACGGCGTGGCGGCTGCGCTGGGGCTGGCGGACGGGGCGGTCAGTGAGGGTGCGACCGACGGGGCCGGGGACGACGTGGCCGGATCCGGCTCCTGGTCGGTGTCCTCGATCCCGGGGACG
>DATMVU010000758.1:0-5564 GCA_035562875.1 Actinoplanes sp.
ACCCGCACGGCACCCCATGCCAGCCGCTCCACCCAGCCCGACCACACCTCCCGGCCTCGGTAAGACCGAAGCACAGATGCGGCGTCACGGTCGGTGGACCGCGGGTGCCGGCCGGGCCGAGGACACCGCCGAGAGCACACGGTCGATCAAAGTCTGGCCCATGTCGGAGGTCACCCCGGGCGAGGACTCACGCCTCGGCCGGCCACCGCTTCCGGCAGCCGATCGACCAAGCTCTCAGAAGTTGCGGTCAACCGTCTGACAGAACTTCGCCCACCACGATCAGCGGCCAATTTGCGGTTCCTGATCGACCAAGGTCACGGCTGGCCCACAGCCGAAAGGTGCTCGGTCGCCCAGCTCCCGGCCAGGGGAACTGCCCGGATCCCGGTCAGGGATGCCGTCCAGCTCCCGGCCAGGGAAGCCGCCCAGCTCCCGGCCAGGGAAGCCGTCCAACTCCCGGCCAGGGAAGCCGTCCAACTCCCGGTCAAGGGAACTGCCCAGCTCCCGGCCAGGGAAGCCGTCCAACTCCCGGCCAGGGAAGCCGTCCAACTCCCGGTCAGGGGAACTGCATGCGGCGTGGGCGGGGGATCACCGGCGGCGGCAGGGGTAGGTCGTCGAGGTGACTCCAGCTCAGCATGCCGTTGTCGGTGGACTTGATCTCGCCCAGGCAAGCACGGAGCAGACCCAGGTTGGGGGCACCCGCAAAACCGGCGATGACCACCTCGGGGGTCGGGTCGATCCGGGCGATGGCACCGCAGATCTTCGCGACCTCGCGTTCGTCGACCGAGTCCAGCGGAAGCGGAGTCTCCACCGGGGACCGGCGCCACGGCGGGCCGAACCGGCGCAGCAACTCCCGGGCCAGCCGGCCGAAGGAGCGCCCCACCTCGGCCTCGCGCATGGAGACCCGGGCGGACTGCCCGTAACACCACGGCACGATCACATGCCCGTTGATCAGGACCAACTGGTAGACCGACCGCGGCACGCTGATGATCTCAGCACCGGGCAGGGCACCCAGGAAGAGAACGAGTTCCTCGTACGGCAACCCCCACCGCGGGTTCGCCAGCACACGTTCGGTGGACTGGGTCATGGCCGGATGAGCGTGGACCTCGCGGTCGATCGCCGTACTCAGCGCCTCCGGCACCCGAGTCCACAATTCGTCGGCGATCTTGTCACCGAACTGCTCGATCAGCCACTCACTCGGACCGACGAGAACGTCTGGACGCATTCCTCACCACCACCGTCCGTGATGCCGACGTCACTGCTGGCTAGAAGAGTTGCACTTCCAATGATCGACTGGAAGAGGTTGGAGCGAGATCACAAATACAAGCATGAATGAAATCGAGCACGTCGATCAATACCTAGCCACAACACTGGAGCATCGGGCCGACAGATCGCAAAACATGCAAGTTGCGCAGCTGTGCTCACGCGCAACTTGCACCGATGTTTCGCCATTCACCAGCACCCACTATTCAACCCGAGAGTTATTTCCATGCGGTGACACCAAGGCAAACAACCTTTCACACAACGTGATCAAATACCGCGCGACCTGCAGCTCGACCCCCAAAGATGATCACCGATCACACCACCCGGCCGACCGCACCGACGGTGAAATCAATTGCAGTACGCGCGTCCGTTTTCACGCCGCCCCGAACCCTCAGGCCCCAGTCGAGTCGCCGACCCCGAAGGGACAGCGCTCCACTGTCGGATTCCCGTCAGTTCACTCACGCACACCTGTCGATCATCGGCCGAGCAACGTTGGCACATCCGGGCAAGCGCTCTCCCGCCGACGCTGGTCACAGCACCGTCCACTCTCTACGGAACAACCCACAAGATCCTCAGCTCGGGGCAACCATGTCCGCGGTCCGACAGTCGCCGTGAGCACCACGCGACTACTGATCATTTCCGGACGCCCCTTTTACCCCCTTCGTGGCAATCAACTCAACTCCGCACCTTCATTGCCATTCAAACCTACTGAGCGGTAGATTCCCGGCGGTCACCAACACTCTCAAACACCGATTCCACCCGCTCACCAGAAACACCATTTTGACGAGCCGTCAATTAGCCGCCGGCCCCGAACAGAAGTAACACAGCGTCCGGTCATATCCCCACACACCAACCACCCAGCCCTCTCATTCAGCTGCTCAGTCGCCCGAATCCGCCACTCCCCAGAAGCTTTCCCACAAGCCAACCGGCCTCCTGGCCCCTGACGTCTCTGATGTCTCTGACGCCTCGCGGTTCCCACTGCTGTCCCGCGTCACCACCGCAACCGCGCTGATCGAGGCCAGCACCGGACTGCAAGCCGTTTCAGTCAGCCCCCGGGATCGCCCGGCTGCCGCCGAGGTTTCCGGCCCCACGCTGAGGCTCCGGCACGACCTGCAGGTTCCAGCACCTCGCAGAAGATCCGGCACCACACAGAAGGACCGGCCCGACGCGCAGGGCCAGCCCGACGCAGAAAGACCGGCGCGACGCAGAAAGACCGGCGCGACGACGGTGGCCCAGATCGGACCGGTGCTGTCGATCCGCAGGTTGACGACGGCGGTGGATCAGTGTCCGGAAGCGCCTGGTGGGGGTGGCTGAAACGGGAGCCATGTCTCGCGGTCCTCGGCGTATGGGGTGACGCCCTCCGGAAACCAGAGCAGACCGGTGGAGTGGCCCGCCACGCCGACCAGGAAGTCGTAGCCCCGTACCAACGCGACCGCAACCGGCGAGACCGCAGCCAGCTCGGTGAAGAGCGCGCGCGCCTCGGCCAGTTGCCGTCCCCGTCCGGGCACGGTGATCCCCAGATCGAGGACCAGTGGGAAGACCTCGAGGAAGGACGGCTCGTCGTCGTCGAGAAGGTCGTTGACATGCAACTCCCCACCGATTCGGCCGCCGTTCGGGAGGGGCCGGCTCAGGTAGGTCTCACCGTCGTTCCCCCGGATCACCGTCATACCGACCGTGGGGGCGATCTCAGCGGCGAACTCCGGTGGGCCGAGCCGGGACTGGAAGTAGAAGTGCTCTTGGGTGGACACCGGCACCATCCTCAGGGCAACTCGAGCATTGTTCCATCGGCCAGGATCACCCGGGCCCGATCCGGCAGAGCCGATCCGTGAGCCGCCGCCTGGCCCGCGGCACGTGCCCAGCCGCGCCGGGCCACCTCCTCGGTCACTCCGGCCGCCCGCCCGTCGATCACCACTTCACCGCCGCCGTACTGGCCGAGCTGTTTGCCGGCGGCCAGGATGTTCGACCGCAGGCTGGAGCTGGAGGCGCTCTCCGGGGTCTTGAACTCGGTGACCACCCCAGGATCATCCGGCCCGGTACGCACCATCGCGTCCGGGTTGGTCAACCCGGTCACGTCATCCACCCGACGGCGGGGATGAACCATCTTCCCCTCCCCCGCGAGCAGGTCGGCGATGTCCCGTTCCTTTCCGGCGAACAGTCCCTCGGGATCATCCACCCCGGACCGGAACCCGCCACCCAACGCCACCCGCTCCGTCCCGGCATCAGTGCGACCCGCGGACTCCGCTCCGTCCCGCCCCGCGCCACCCGGAACCGTGTCAGCTCCGCCCGGCGAAGCGCCAGGAGAAGCACCAGGGGAAGTTCCTGGAGAAGAGCCTGCAGAGGTGCCTGCAGAACCGCCGGGACCGCCGCCGCGCGCGGCCCCGGCTGAGTCGCCGAGTGCACGGATCAGCTTCTGGATCCGGTCACTCTGCGAGATCAGATTGCGCAGACTGGTGATCAGCCCTTTCAGCCAGCGGCCGATCTTGGCTGCCCAGGCCGCGCACACCGCCGTCACCTGCCCCACCACCAGCGGCAACGCGGCCCCGCGGGTGGCGGCCAGCTCCACCGCGTACACCACCAGCCGGGCCACCACCGCGGCGATCGCATCCCGGATCATCAGCCGGACCGCACCGACCAGACCCCCGGCGCCCTCGGCCATCGCGGACACGGTTTCGGCGGTGCTGCCGAGAGCCCGCAGCTCCGACTCCCGGCGACCGGCCCATGTCCGGTACGCCTCGGCGGCCGCACCGTCCCACCCGGCGATCTCCGACCGGGCCGCCCGGGCCAGAGCGTCCGCCTCACCGGTCAGCGCCCCGGCCACGTTGGCCCAGGTCTGGGCGTGGGCCGAGATCGCCGCGACGTCCCCGGCCAGCCAGTCGAGTGTCTCGGCGAGCGGCTTGACCTGCTCGATCAGCCACGCCGTCCCGAACTGGGTGAGGTTGCCGAGCGGGTCCGCGACCACGGCCAGGCCGTCGAGCGCGCCGCCGGTCCCGGCGAGGGCGCTGTCGACCCAGTTGCCGCTGCGCACCGCCGCGTCGATCGCCTGCACGTCCTCGACGAGGGTGACGCCGGCCCAGCGATCCGGCTCGGTCCTGGTGGGAACGGTGACCAGGGGGTTGCCGGGTGCCGTCATCGCTCGCCCCGGATGCCCCGGAAGGCGTCGGCCCGGCGCTGATCGGCGGCCCGGTATCCGTCGGCTCCGCTGCTCAGCCCGGCACCACCCGTGTGCAGGGTGTCCGCAGCCGCGTCGATCGCCGAGATCACCACGTCCTGCAGGGCGCCGAGGGCGGCCGGGAACATCGAGCACAACCGGCCGTAGGACTCCGGCCCGGCACGGACCGCCCGGCCCGCCGCACCCGCGCCCGCGACCTCACCGGCGATGGCCCGGACGGTGCCCGCATGTGTCGCCAGCTCGGGCGGGTGCACCTGGAGCTGCTCAGTCACGGCAGCAGTCCTCCGGCCGGAACCGGGCGGCGAAGGTCTCGATGATCGCCCGCCCGGTTGCCGAGTCGGCGCCCACTGTCTCGCTGGTAGTGGCCGTGACGGCGGCGACCATCGCGGTCTGGGCGGCCCGCAAGGTGGACAGGATCTCCCGCGCGGTGGTGGCCGCAGGCCGTCGCTGGATGCCCTCGCACAGGTCGAGCCCGGTCAGGTCACCGCCGGCCCCGACCGTGACGGTGACCAGGCCGTCGGGACTTCGCACGGTCTCGGTGAGCCGTGCCAGGCGGGACGACAGCTCGAGGGCCCGCCGGGACCGCTCCTCGATCGTGCCCCGCCACTCGTCGATCAGTCTCTCGGCCTCTCCGAGGCCACGCGCATCGAACATGGAACCCTCTCCATCCACCGTGATGACTTCGCGACCGACGGTAGCGAGGTCGGCGAATCTCCGCGGACGGCCTGTGGATAACTCGGTACTGTGTGGTCACGGCGGTTCTGTCAGGGGCGGGCGCTACCGTGCCGGAATGAGTAACGACGCGCTCGTCAGCCCGGCCGAGGAGGCCGCGACAGTCATCGCCGCAGTGCTCGGCGATCTCACCAGCGGTGAGCATCGTGGGGTGGTGGTCGACTCCCCACCCGGCGCCGGGAAGTCGACGCTCGTGGTGCGTGCGGCCGGCGAGCTGGCCGCGACCGGCGATCCGATGATGATCGTCGCGCAGACCAACGAGCAGGTGGACGACCTGATCGAGCGTCTGGGCGTCAAGTCTCCGGAGATCCGGGTGGGCCGGCTGTCGGCTGTCGACTACGAGCCGTCGGATCGGGTCAAGGCGCATCCGGCTTGCCGGGTGGCGGCCAAGGTCGGCGATCTG
>DATMVU010000759.1:0-1758 GCA_035562875.1 Actinoplanes sp.
TCCTCGACGGCGGTCGTGATCGCGTTCTTCTCCGTCATCCCCGCCCCCGTCGCCGTGATCTTCGGTCCATCAAAACGCCGACTGTCAATGCCGGGGGTTCGCCGTTCGCCCGGTGGTGGGAATAGGTGTTCACGCTCGCAGAGGGCGACTCGGCGACCGGCTTTCCAATGGAGATCGGTAATGGATGTCGAAAGTGCCGGACACGACGTCGATGAGGCGGACAACGAGGGCGCCGGGATGAGCAGCCCCCGGGGAATCGCCACCGCGCCCGGCTACTGGCGCCCGGCCTGTGGAGCGTCACCCATCTACTTCAAGAAGGGTGAACGGTTGCGGTGCCGCAAGGGTCATCCCAGCGAGCAGTGGACGCAGCAGGGGGCGCCCTGATCCAGATGCCGGCACGCGCGGGGGAGTCAGGTACTGAACACGGTGAAGGCGACCTCGTGCAGTTCGCCGCCCGCCCGGAACTGCAGGAACATCCGCTTGTCGCCCCGTTCGGCGAACGCGGCGTGGAACGCCAGCAGCCCGGTCGACGCCGACGGGAGCGGGTGCAGGTGCATCAGGGCCTGGGTGCGGACCTCGAAGTTGGACAGGTGCGCGAACGCCCCCAGGTACGGCTCCAGGGTTGCCGGGCGGCCGTCGTGCAATACCTGGAACTGCAGGGCCGTCTGGGTGCCGGAGGTCAGGTCGGCGGTGCCGTCGAGACGCCGGACCGTGTACTCGCCGGATCTCGCCTCGGCGGACGGGGCGGGCACCGGGATCATGCTGGTGTCGCCCTCGATCACGAACGGGACACCGAGGACCGTCGGGTCGGCGGTGGACGGGCGGCCGGCCGGGGTGAACTCGATGTAGACCCGGTACGCCCCGCCGTCGGTGATCGTCACCGGGGCGGTCCACACACCGTCGGCCAGGGACGGGTGCAGATGTTGATAGCCGGACAGGTCGTCACGGAGGACGTACATGTGCATGGGTTTGGTGTGCACGATCTGGAAGTCGCTGGTCGGGCCGTTCACTTTCAGCGCGATCGTGGCCGGCCCGCGCCCGGTCGGCAGGGACCTGGCCTCCACCTGGAAGCCGTCGTAGACGTCGGAGAGGCCGTCGCTGTTGTAGGCGACCGCGGAGGGGGCCGGTGCCGGTGGCGCGGCGGCCGGGGCCTGACTGTCGAAGAACAGGTAGGCGGCCCCGATGAAGCCGGCCAGCGTCACCGCCGCGGTCAGGCGGCGGTGACGTTCCGTGCCGGTTGGGTGGGCGGTCAGTTGACTGCCGCCGTGCCGGTGGGCTTCACCAGGAAGAGGCCCACACCGATGCTCTGTACGGCCACCACGCCGTTCTTCAGGTAGGGCAGCGCCATCCAGCTCCCGCTGTAGCCGCTGGCGTTCGAGGACGGGTCCACGTCGAAGTAGCCGACCTCGGGCAGGCTGGCCGTGGCGACGTTCGTGGTGTCGAGGATTCTCAGGCCACCGCGGTAGGACGCCTGGAAGTGGCGGTTGCCGACGGTGTAGCCGTTGTGGTTGACGAAGGTGCCGCGGGTGCCGTTGTCCCGGCCGACGTACTTGATGGCGTCCAGTTTCTGGATGTCGTAGACGAAGTCGGGGCTGCCGGACGCGGTACTGATCGTCTCGTCGTTGACGATCATGTACTTGTAGTCGCTGCTGGCGAAGCCCTGGTGGACGAAGCTGGCGCCGGGGTGGGTGCCGCTGGACAGCAGTTTGATCGCCGACTTGTTCGTCACGTCCAGGATCTGCACGGTCTTGCCCTGGC
>DATMVU010000760.1:0-23746 GCA_035562875.1 Actinoplanes sp.
CGGGCGCGGGGCGCGGCGTGCGGGGGCCCGGTGTGCAACGGCGGTGCGAGGGGTGCGGTGCACGGTGTAAGGGGTGCAGGGGGTGTGGGGGCGGGAGTGGGAGGCGGTGAGGGTCGCATTCGGCCCGGCGGTCGCGGGGCGGCCTGGAGGGGCGCCCCGCCTCGCGTTGTCGAGGCGGGGCGGGGGAGTGCGGTTGTCGAGGTGTAGGCGTACCGGAGAGGGGGTCAGGGTTCGATCTTCTGGCCCTTGCCGATTACCACGATGCCGTTGTCGCTGACGGTGTAGAGCTTGCGGTCCCGGTCGAGGTCCACACCGATCTGGGCGCCTTCCGGGATGGTCACGTTCTTGTCGATGATGGCGTTTCTGATCACCGCTCGGCGGCCGACCGAGACGCCCTCCATGATGACCGCGCCGTCGACGTGCGCCCACGAGTTGACGCGGACGTTGGGGGAGATCACCGAGCGTTCGACGAGGGCGCCGGAGACGACCACGCCGGGGGAGATCATCGAGTCGATGGCGCGGCCCTGCCGGTCGTCGTAGCCGTGCACGAACTTCGCCGGCGGCCACGAGCCGTAGTTGGTGAAGATCGGCCAGTCGTGGTTGTACAGGTTGAAGATCGGCAGGGTGGCGATCAGGTCGGTGTGCGCCTCGTAGAACGAGTCCAGGGTGCCCACGTCGCGCCAGTAGCCGCGGTCCCGGTCGGTGGAGCCGGGGACGTCGTTGTCGCGGAAGTCGTAGACGTTGGCCTCGCCCTTCTCCACCAGCATCGGGATGATGTTGCCGCCCATGTCGTGCTTGCTGTCCGGGTTCTGCGCGTCGGCGGTGACCGCCTCGCGCAGCGCCCGGGTGGTGAAGACGTAGTTGCCCATCGACGCGTAGACCTCGTCGGGGGAGTCGGGCAGGCCCACCGCGTCCTTCGGCTTCTCCCGGAACGCCTTGATCCTCTTGCCGTCGGGCCCGACGTCGATCACCCCGAACTGGTCGGCGAGTGACAGCGGCTGGCGGATGCCGGCGACGGTGACCGCGGCCCCGGAGGCGATGTGGTCCTGGACCATCTGTTTCGGGTCCATGCGGTAGATGTGGTCGGCGCCGAAGACGATGACGTAGTCGGGCGACTCGTCGTTGATCAGGTTGAGACTCTGGTAGATCGCGTCGGCGGAACCGGCGAACCAGCGCGGGCCGAGCCGCTGCTGTGCCGGGACCGGGGTGACGTAGTTGCCGAGCAGTGTCGACATCCGCCACGTCTTGGAGATGTGCCGGTCGAGAGAGTGCGATTTGTACTGCGTCAGAACGACGATCTTGAGGTAGCCCGCGTTCGCCAGGTTCGACAGCACAAAATCGATCATGCGATAGATACCGCCGAATGGCACACCGGGTTTGGCCCGGTCAGCCGTCAGCGGCATCAGGCGCTTGCCTTCCCCACCAGCCAGAACGATCGCAAGCACCTTGACAGCCATGGGGAGGACGCTAATATTCCGGCCGCTTCCGCGCCACCCAAAGAGACCGCAAACTTCTGATGGATCAGGCCGCCGCCCGTACCGCGGCCTCCCGCAAGAGTACGTCGATCACCTCCGGCGCCGACGGGCGGCCGAAGTGGTAACCCTGCACGAGCGGGCAGTGCAGCTCGCGCAGCAGGTCCGCCTGGGCCGCGGTCTCCACGCCCTCGGCCACCGCGAGCAGGTCCTGACTCCGGGCCAGCTCCAGGATCGCCCTGGTCAGGCTCACGTCCTGGGGGCGCGGCGGGTCCTGGTGCCGGCGGATGAAGGACTGATCGATCTTGAGGATGTCGACCGGCAGGGTGTGCAGGTAGGCCAGTGACGAGTACCCGGTGCCGAAGTCGTCGATGGCGATCCGGATGCCGTACGCGCGCAGGATCCCCAGCACATTGGTGTCGGAGGCGTCGATGAGCACCGATTCGGTGATCTCCAGCACCAGAGCGGCGGCGGGCAGCCCGGTGTCCGCCAGGATCCGCAGTACCGAGTCGGCGAATCCGGGGTCGCGCAACTGGTGGGTGGAGACGTTGACGGTCAGGTAGAGCCCGTGCTCGCGGTGCCAGACGGCGGCCTGGGCGCAGGCCAGCCGCAGGGCCCGGGCGCCGACCGTCCCGATCAGGCCGGTCTGCTCAGCCACCGGGATGAAGACGCCCGGCGGGATCAGTTCGCCGTCCTGGCGCCAGCGCATCAGTGCCTCCACCCCGGTGATCCGCCCGCTGTCGCTGTCCACCACCGGCTGGTAGTGCATGAACAGGCTGCCGTCGGTGATCGCCTGGCGCAGCCCGGCCGCGATCCGGGCCCGGTCGGACTGCTCGGCCCGCAGCGACTCGTCGAACCGGGCGATCCCGCCGCCGGACTGCTTGGCGGCCCGCAGGGCCAGGTCGGCGTCGCTGAGCACGGCGGTGTTGCCGGCCACCCCACCGGCGATCCCGGCCCGCGCGGTCAGCGGGATGCGCCGGTCGTCGACCAGGAACGGCGCCGACCCGACGGCTTCGACCACCCGGCCGGCCAGATCGGCGGGGTCGATCTCCGGGCCGAGCAGGAAACCGAACTCGTCGCCGCCGATCCGGGCCACCATGTCCACCTGCGGCGCGAACAGCAGCAGCCGCCCGGCGACCTGGCGCAGCACCGCGTCACCGACCGAGTGGCCGTAGGTGTCGTTCACCTCCTTGAACCCGTCCAGGGCGCAGAGGATCAGCGCGTACGGCCGGTCCCCGGCGACCGCCCGGTCCAGTTGCTCGGTGAGCAGGTCCCGGTTGGCCAGCCCGGTCAGCGCGTCGTGCTCGGCCCGGTAGGACAGCTCCTCCTGGAGCACCCGCTGCTCGCGCAGGGCCGTGCTGGCCTGCTTGGCCCGGCTGCCGGCGAGCCGGTACAGCCCGACGATCCGCAGCAGCAACAGCCCGCTCAGCCCGGAGGTCAGCAGGGCCGGTACCACCACCACGACCCGCGGGTCGGCGAGCGCGGGCAGCACCGGGGCGGCGACAGCTGCGGTGTACATCGCGATCAGCGCGCCCCGGCCGTGCCCGGCCGTACCGGGCCGGGCCCGCCCGGCGTCCGGGTGCAGCGCCGCCGCGGCAGCCGCCACCCAGGCCAGCTGGACCAGCAGGAAGCAGATCCCGCCGGGCTGGAACGGGCCGGTGCCCACCGAGCCGGTCGCCGCGTAGACCATGTGCGGGGCGAGCAGCAGCAGCGCGGCGGCCGCCAGTAGCCGGGCCGGGCCCCGCCGCGGGTCGGCCAGGTTACGCAGCGCGCCACCCAGCAGGGCCAGGTCGATCACCGCGTAGAGCGAGGCCAGCGCGTGGTCGACCTGCTGGTAGCCGGGGTCGCCGAGGTACGGCAGGACGATGAACGACCAGGCCAGCATCGCCAGCCCGAGCACCACCGCGCCGGCCTCGGCCGCCGATCCCGGGCGCCGGAGCCGGCCGAACTGCAGCGCCCCGGCGGCGAGCAGTGTGTACGGGACGGAGAGCGAGAGCCCCATCGGGGTGTTGGCGGGCGTGCCGTCGTACAGCGCCCATCCGGTGGTCGCCGCCAGCCCGGCGGTGACCGCCGCGGCCAGCAGCCACCAGCTGCACCGATGTCGTACGGCAGCCCGCCAGACGATCAGCACCCCGGCCGTCTGGAGCAGCAGCCACACGGCGGTGCTGCCCAGCGCATGGGCGGCGAGGACGGCCGCCGTGCCACCCGCGAGGGTGTACTGCCAGGCCGGGATGCGGGGGATCTGCACGTCCGCCATGACACCGTCCACCGGGTGCGGACCGGTTGCGGACGAGGTCCCGTCCGGGAGTGTGGGGAACACCGCCGCCGACCGCCCGCGGATTCCGGCGGCTAAGCTTCCCTCGTGTTGCGTGCCGATCTCATCTCTCGTGAGTACCCGCCCGAGGTCTACGGCGGCGCCGGGGTCCATCTGGAATACCTGGCCCGCGACCTGCGGGCGCTGGCCGACGTGCGGGTGCACTGCTTCGGCGCGCCCCGCGACGAGGCGGGTGTGACGGCGTACCCGGAGCCCGCCGAGCTGGCCGGGGCCAACGCGGCGCTGCGCACCATGGGGGTGAACCTGGCGATCGCCCAGGGCTGCGCCGGAGCCGACGTGGTGCACAGTCACACCTGGTATGCGAATTTCGCCGGTCACACCGCGAAACTGCTGCACGGCATCCCGCACGTGCTCACCACGCACAGCCTGGAGCCGCTGCGGCCGTGGAAGGCCGAGCAGCTCGGCGGTGGTTACGCGCTCTCGTCGTTCTGTGAGAAGACGGCGATCGAGGCGGCTGACGCGATCATCGCGGTCTCCGGCGGGATGCGGCGGGACGTGCTCAAGGCGTACCCGTCGGTGGACCCGGACCGGGTGCACGTGGTCTACAACGGCATCGACACCCAGCTCTATCAGCCCGACCGGAACACGGACGTGGTCGACCGGCTCGGTATCGACCGGGATCGGCCGAGTGTCGTGTTCGTCGGCCGGATCACCCGGCAGAAGGGTCTGCCCTACCTGGTGCGGGCCTGTGCCGACCTGCCGTCCGACGCCCAGGTGATCCTGCTGGCCGGCGCTCCCGACACCCCGGAGATCGCCGCCGAGGTGGCGGGGCTGGTCGCCGAGCTGCAGAAAACCCGGGACGGCGTGATCTGGGTGCAGGAGATGCTGCCGAAGCAGGAGGTCATCCAGGTCCTCACGCACGCCACCGTCTTCGTCTGCCCGTCGATCTACGAGCCGATGGGCATCGTCAACCTGGAGGCGATGGCCTGCGAGACCGCGGTGGTCGCCACCGCGACCGGCGGCATCCCCGAGGTGGTGGCGGACGGCGAGACCGGCGTGCTGGTCCCGATCGTCCAGGTGGAGGACGGCACCGGCACCCCGGTGGACCCGGAGCGGTTCGTCGCCGACCTGGCCGCCGCCCTCACCCGCGTGCTGAACGACCCGCAGCTGGCCGAGCGGATGGGTAAGGCCGGCCGGCGCCGCGCGGTGGAGAAGTTCAGCTGGTCGCGGATCGCCGAGGACACTCTCGAGATCTACCGGACGGTTCTGTGACCTTGCTGCGCAAGCCGCCGGTGTGGGTGGCGCTCCTGTTGTCGGCAGTGCTGTTCACGGCGGCGGCCGTCGGTCTGGGCCTGGCCCGGGCCGCGTTCTACGACCCGCCGGAGGAGACCGCTGCCGACGACCGGCTCGTGGTGGCCGGGACGCCCGCCCCGGTCCAGGCCGGGATGTGCGGGACCGTCCCGGTGAAGGCGGCCCGCGAGCTGCGCGGGATGTGGCTGACCACGGTTTACAACATCGACTGGCCGAGCAGGCCGGGGCTGCCCGAGGCGACGGTCAAGTCGGAGTACCTGAAGTGGCTGGACCTGGCGGTCGCCCAACGGCACAACGCCATCTTCGTGCATGTCCGGCCCAGCGGGGACGCGTTCTGGAAATCCGACTACGCGCCCTGGTCGAACTGGCTGACCGGGAAGTTCGACGACACGGATCCGGGCTGGGATCCGATGCAGTTCATGGTCGACGAGGCGCACGCCCGGAACCTGGAGTTCCACGCCTGGTTCAACCCGTACCGGGGTACCCAGCCGGCACCGTCCGGGACCGGGACCGACCTCAGCAAGCTGGTCAAGGATCATCCGCTGCTGCAGCACCCGGACTGGCGGATCGCCTACCCGACCGGCAGGACCGGCCGGCTCTACTTCGACCCGGGGGTGCCGGAGGCCCGCAAGTTCGTCGAGGACGCGATGCTGGAGGCGGTGGAGAAGTACGACGTCGACGGGGTGCACTTCGACGACTTCTTCTACCCGTACCCGGAGAAGGATCAGGACTTCCCGGACGACGCGTCGTTCCAGAAGTACGGCAAGGGCAAGTCGAAGGCCGACTGGCGCCGGGAGAACGTGAACACCCTGGTCCGCGAGATGCAGCAGCGGATCGCTGAGCTGAAGCCGTGGGTGAAGTTCGGGATCAGCCCGTTCGGCATCTGGCGCAACGGCGGCGAAGGCTCGGACACCGCGGGCCTGGAGAGTTACAGCGCCATCTACGCCGACACCCGCAAGTGGGTGCGGGAGGGCTGGCTCGACTACATCGTCCCGCAGTTGTACTGGACGATCGGGTTCGGCAAGGCCGACTACGCCAAGACGCTGCCCTGGTGGACCGAGACGGTCAAGGGCACCGGGGTGCAGCTCTGGATCGGGATGGCCGACTACCGGGTCGGGGAGAAGGGCGACTGGAGCGATCCGGGGCAACTCGACCGGCAGATGGCCCTGAACGACAAGTTCGGGGTGCAGGGGCAGGTCCACTTCAGTGCCAAGCAGTTGCGGCAGAACCGGCTCGGTGCGGTGACCCGGTACGTGGCGAAGCACTACGCCGGGCCGGCTCTGCTGCCCCGGATGGCGCGCCTGCCGGCGACTCCGCCGGCGGCACCGCAGATCACCGGTGCGGATCGCGCGACGTCCGGGTCGGTCACCCTGACCACGGCGGCTCCCGGTGGTGGTGCCTCCTGGGCCCTCTACCGTACGGGTGACGGCGCGGCGGCTCTGGTGGCGACCGGCCGGGCGGGTAGTCCGGTGGTGGACCCGAAGGCCCCGGCGGGTCCGGCGACGTACTGCCTGAGTGGTCTGGACCGGTCCGGGAACGAAGGTCCGTTGAGCAGCCCGTTCACCAGCGCCGGGTAACAAACGCCGGTTTCGCCGGAAGAGTGCTGTTTGCGGCGTTAGCGTGAGCCGTGATCAGAAAACTGGCTTCGTTGACGCTGCTGGCCGTCCTGGCACTCCCGGCTCTCCCGGTGAGTGCCGCCCCCGAACCGGATGACAAGCTGACCGCGGCCCTGCTCACCGGCCCCGAACTGCCCGCCGGGTTCACACCGCAGACGGACGCGATCGACGACCTGTTCGCCCGGATCCCGGCCGAGATCGCCGCCTGCGGCACCGGTGCCGGGCTGCCGTCCGCAACCGTGTACCGCGAGTTCGTCCGCGGCGCCGCCGACGACGAACTGCTCGTCGAGATCCTGTCCGCACCGGGCAAGCAGAACGCGCGGGCGGCGGTCGCGGCGCTGCGGGCGACGCTGCCGAAGTGTGCCGCCTTCACCCGGCCGGCCGGCGAACTCCCGATGGAGCTGAAGTTCGCCGTGTCCCGGTCCGCGTCCGTCAAGATCGGTGACGCCGCCACGGTGGTGGTCTTCGTGATGACGGTGCCCAGCATGAAGCTGACCGTGAACGGCCGGCTGCTGTCGGTCGCGTCCGGCGGCAAGCTGGTCAGTCTGCTGCTGATGACCGAGAAGAAGCCGAAGTCCGCCGATCTGACGGCCGCCGCCCGGTCCGCGGTCACCAAGGCCGTCGCCGTCAGCCGGTGACCCGGCCGCCGGCCACCTCCAGCCGGCGGTTCACCGTCACCGCGTCCAGCATCCGCCGGTCGTGCGTGACGAGCAGCAGCGTGCCCGGGTAGGACGACAGGGCGGACTCCAGCTGCTCGATCGCCGGCAGGTCCAGGTGGTTCGTCGGCTCGTCCAGGACCAGCAGGTTCACCCCGCGCGCCTGCAGCAGGGCCAGGGCGGCGCGGGTCCGCTCACCGGGGGAGAGCGTCGCGGCCGGTCGGATCACGTGGCCGGACTTCAGGCCGAACTTCGCCAGCAGGGTTCGCACATCGGCGTCGTTCCAGTCGGGTACCGCCGCCCCGAACGCCCGGGACAGCGGCTCGTCGCCGAGGAACAGCCCGCGCGCCTGGTCGACCTCGCCGACCACCACGCCGGGACCGAGGTGCTGGGTGCCCTCGTCGACGGGGAGCCGCCCGAGCAGCGCCGCGAGCAGGGTGGACTTGCCGGAGCCGTTGACCCCGGTGATCGCCACCCGGTCCGCCCAGTCGATCTGCAGCGTCACCGGGCCGAGGGTGAACCCGCCGCGCCGGACCACCGCGTCCCGCAGGGTCGCCACCACCGCGCCGGCCCGGGGCGCGACGGCGATCTCCATCTTCAGTTCCCACTCCTTGCGCGGTTCCTCGACCACCTCCAGGCGCTCGATCATCCGCTCGGTCTGCCGGGCCTTGGCGGCCTGCTTCTCGCTGCTCTCGCCCCGCATCGACTTGGCGATCTTGTCGTTGTCCGGGGCCTTGCGGCGGGCGTTGCGGACCCCCTTGTCCATCCACCCGCGCTGCATGCGGGCCCGTTCGAGCAGGTCCTCCTTCTTGTCGGAGTACTCCTCGAACTGTTCCCGCGCGTGCCTGCGGGACCGGTCCCGTTCCTGCAGGTAGGACTCGTAGCCGCCGCCGAACAGGTTCACCTGGTTCTGGGCCAGATCCAGTTCCAGGACCTTGGTGACGGTACGGGTGAGGAACTCACGATCGTGGCTGACCACCACGGCTCCCGAGCGCAGCCCGGCCACGAACGCCTCCAGGCGGGCCAGGCCGTCCAGGTCCAGGTCGTTCGTCGGCTCGTCGAGCAGGAAGACGTCGTACCGGCTGAGCAGCAGCGACGCCATCCCGGCCCGGGCCGCCTGACCGCCGGAGAGCGCGGTCATCGGCAGGTCGAGGCCGAACCCGAGGTCGATCTCGGCGATCCGCTCGTCCAGGTCGGCACCGCCCAGGTCGAGCCAGCGGTCCAGGGCGGCGGCGTACTCGTCGTCGGCTCCGGGTCTCTCCTCGGCCAGTGCGACGGCCGCCTGGTCCATCGCCTCCTGTGCGGCGGTGACCCCGGTGCGGCGGCCCAGGAAGCCCCGCACCGTCTCGTCCGCGCGGCGTTCCCGCTCCTGGGGCAGGTAGCCGACGTTGGCGGTGGGCGGGCTCAGCGAGACGCTGCCGGACTCGGTGGGGATCAGCCCGGCGAGGGTGCGCAGCAGCGTGGTCTTGCCCGCGCCGTTCACCCCGACCAGGCCGATCACGTCACCCGGCGCGACGACCAGGTCCAGTCCGGTGAAGAGGTTGCGGTCCCCGTGTCCGGCCGCTAGTTCCCGGGCGATCAGTGTGGCGCTCATCGCCTCTGATCCTAGAAGACCCCTAATATCGACGTGTGCCGATCAGATTGCTGACCGTTCTGATGCTCCTCGCCGGGTCCGTGGTGATCACCGCGGACCCGGCTGCCGCAGCGACCGGAACCCAGCCGGTCCACGACTATGCCGCCGCGATCCGCGAACAGGTCTGGGTGCAGTCCACCGCCGACAGCGACGCCGACGGGAGACCGGACCGGGTCGCGGTCCGGATCATCCGCCCGGACACCGCCACCAGAGTGCCGGTGATCTTCCAGGCCAGCCCCTACTACGCCGGGCTCAACGACGTCGCCAACCACGACGACGTGGACCGGGACGGGACCCGGTCGCTGACCGGCTCGGCGGTCCGGAAGTCGGCGGACATCACCTTCTCGGGATACCTGGACAACTACTTCGTACCCCGCGGTTATGCGGTGGTCTTCGCCGACAGTCCCGGTTCCGGCGGCTCGGACGGCTGCCCCACCTCGGGCGGCCACAACGAGACCCTCGGGATGAAGGCCGTGATCGACTGGCTGAACGGCCGCGCGCCCGGTTTCACCGCCGAGGGCCTGCCGGCACGGGCGGACTGGTCCACCGGCCGGACCGGGATGATCGGGGTGTCGTACAACGGCACCCTCCCGAACGCGGTCGCCGCCACCGGGGTGCGCGGCCTGGAGACGATCGTGCCGATCGCGGCGATCAGCTCCTGGTACGACTACTACCGCGCCAACGGGGGTGTGGTCGCGCCCGGCGGCTACCAGGGCGAGGACACCGACATCTTGGCGAAAGCCGTCCTGACCAGGTCGAACCCGGAAGTGTGCGCCGACGTCACGGCACATCTGGAACAGGCGCAGGACCGGGAGACCGGTGACTACAGCCGGTACTGGGCGGAGCGTGACTATCTCCGGAACGCCGGCAAGGTGCGGGCCAGTGTGCTGCTGGTGCACGGGCTGCACGACTTCAACGTGCGCACCGGGCAGGCCGGGCAGTGGTGGGACGCCCTGGCCCGCAACGGCGTGCCCCGCAAGATCTGGCTGCACCAGGCCGCACACACCGACCCGTTCAACATCCGCCGCGCCGAGTGGCTGTCGACGCTGCACCGCTGGTTCGACAAGTGGCTCCACCGGATCGACACCGGTGTCACCCGGGAGCCGATCGCCGACGTGGAGGTGGCCCCCGGCCAGTGGGTGACCTCGGCGAACTGGCCGCTTCCCGGTTCCCGCAAGAGCACGATCAAACTCGGCGGCGGTACGTTCACCGACGCCACCGCCCGGACCGCTGAAGACCTGGCCGCCTCCCCGGACACACCCGACCCGAACCGGCTCGTCCAGCTCGGCGCCCCGCTGACCCGCGACACCCGGCTCTCCGGCACCCCGCAGGTCACCGTCCGGGCCGCGCTGACCGGGGACTCGCCGTACCTGACGGCGCTGCTCGTCGACTACGGCGCCGCCGACCGGTTCGTGCGCACCCGGACCCGCACCGACCAGGACTGCATCGGACCCGGGATCGACGGCGACCCCGGATGTTTCGCCAGGCGGGAGTACGTGACGGCGACCTCGGACTACGAGATCGTCACCCGCGGCTGGATCGACGTCCGCAACCGGTTCTCGCCGGCGGTCACCACACCGGTCCAGCCCGGGAGGACCTACACCTTCCGCTGGGACCTGCAGAGCACCGACCACGTGTTCCCGGCCGGTCACCGGATCGGCGTGGTGCTGATCTCCACCGACCGCGACCACACCCTGCGCTACCCGGCCGGCACCGTCGTCGACGTCCGGCCCGGGTCAGCGCTGGAGGTGCGCCTCAAGTGAGATCACCGGCGGCCCGCCTCAGGTGAGGGTGATCGGGACGGCCGGGCCGCTGACCCGCACGCCGGAGACCGCAGGGTCCAGGCGGACGGTGATGCGGCTCGGCCGGCCCATGTCGTCACCCTGCCGCAGCGTCAGCGTGACCTGTTCGGGCACCAGCTCCAGCTCCCGCAGGTAGCCGCCGAAGGCCGCCGCCGCGGCACCGGTCGCCGGGTCCTCGTAGACCCCGCCGATCGGGAACGGGTCACGCACGTCGAACGTGTCCGGCCCGGCCCGGAACACCAGCTGCACAGTGGTCCAGCCCCGCTCGGTCATCAGGGCCCGCAGGGCGGGCACGTCGTAGTCCAGGTCCGCGAGGCGCTCCCGGCTGCGCACGGCGATGATCGGGTGGTACGCCCCACCGAACGCCACCCGTGGCGGCAGCTCCGGATCCAGATCGGTGGCAGCCCAGCGCAGGGCCGCCAGCAGGGCCGACAAGCCCTCCTCGGGCAACGCCACCACGTGCGGGTCCACACTGGTCAGGGTCGCCGTCCCGGACTCGTCCACCAGCACCGGCACGTCCCCGGCGTTGGTCTCGAACAGGTGCTCACCCGGCCCCAGCGCCACCGCCGTCGCCACCGTCGCGTGCCCGCAGAACGGGATCTCCACCTGCGGGCTGAAATACCGCACCCGGAACCGGGCACCGGCCCGCGACGTCACGAACGCGGTCTCCGAATAGCCCACCTCTGCGGCGATCGCCTGCATCGCCGCGTCGTCCAGGCCGGCCGCGTCCAGGACGACACCCGCCGGGTTGCCACCGGCCGGGTCGAGCGTGAACGCCGCGTACCGCGAGATCTCCGTCATGCCGACGAGCGTGCCCCGCCCCGCCCGCCGCGGCCAGAGCCAATCCGGCGGGCTTGGACTTCCGGGCGTGAGGACTCGGCGATGTCACAGACGCGGAGTAGCGTTCCTGCGGTGACAGAGGCGCCGAACGCGATCGACCTGCCCCGCACCGTGGGCGAACTGCGAGCCAGCGGCCACGAGTTCCGCACCGTCAAGGAAGAACTGCGGGTCAACCTGCTCGCCCGGATGCGGTCCGGCGAGCCCCGATTCCCCGGCATCGTCGGCTACGACGACACCGTCCTGCCCGAGGTCGAACGGGCCCTGCTGGCCGGGCACGACATGGTCCTGCTCGGCGAGCGCGGCCAGGGCAAGACCCGGCTGATCCGGGCCCTGGTGGGCCTGCTCGACGAGTGGACGCCGTACATCGCCGGATCCGAACTGCACGAGCATCCGTACCATCCGCTCACCCCCGCCGCCCGACGGCTGGCCGCCGAGCACGGCGACGCCCTGCCGGTCGCGTGGCTGCACCGCTCCGAGCGGTACGGGGAGAAACTCGCCACCCCGGACACCAGCGTCGGTGACCTGATCGGCGACGTCGACCCGATCAAGGTGGCCGAGGGCCGGGCCCTGGGCGACCCGGAGACCATCCACTTCGGGCTGGTGCCCCGCACCAACCGGGGCATCTTCGCGGTCAACGAACTGCCCGACCTGGCCGAGCGCATCCAGGTGTCGCTGCTCAACGTCCTCGAGGAACGTGACATCCAGGTCCGCGGCTACCAGCTCCGGCTGCCGCTCGACGTGCTGCTCGTCGCGTCGGCCAACCCGGAGGACTACACCAACCGCGGCCGGATCATCACCCCGCTCAAGGACCGGTTCGGTGCCGAGATCCGCACCCACTACCCGGTCGACCTGGAGCTGGAGACCGCCCTGATCCGGCAGGAGGCGGCCCTCGTCGCGTCGCTGCCGGAGCACCTGATCGAGGTACTGGCGCGGTACACCCGCGGTGTCCGCGAATCGCCGTCGGTGGACGCCCGCTCCGGGGTGTCCGCCCGGTTCGCGATCGCCGCCGCCGAGACCGTCGCCGCGTCGGCCCTGCGCCGGTTCGGGCTGCGCGGCGAGACCGAGGCCGTCGCCCGGATCTGCGACACCGTGTCGGTCACGTCCACCCTGCGCGGCAAGGTCGAGTTCGAGAGCGGCGAGGAGGGCCGGGAGACCGAGATCCTCGGCCACCTGCTGCGGGTCGCCACCGCCGAGACGTTCCGGGCCCGGCTGTCCGGTCTCGACCTGTCCGGCTTCACCGACCTGGTCGCCGAGGGCACCCTGATCGAGACCGGTGACCTGGTCAGCGCCGAGGAGTTGCTCACCCAGATCGGTACCGTCCCCGGCCTCGCCAAGGTCCTCGACCGCCTCGGCCTCGGTGACGCCCCGAGTCCCGGGCAGGCCGCGGCCGGCATCGAGTTCACCCTGGAGGGCCTGCACCTGACCCGTCGCCTGGCCAAGGAACTGACCGACGACGGCCGCACCGTCTACGGGAGCTGAGTGATGAGCCTTCCCCGGAACGCATCGTGAGCGGGAACGTCTTTCGATACGGCGCCTGGCGGGACGGGCCCGACCCGCTCGCGCCGCCCTACGACGTGCGGGCCGCCGTCGACGACATGGGGGAGCGGGTGCTCCGCGGCGACAGCCTGCGGGACGCGCTCCGCGACCTGATCCGGCGGGGCCCCCGGGACGGGCGCGGGCTCGACGCTCTGCGGGACCGGGCCCGCCGGCTGCGGCGGGAGGCGCTGCGCCGGGGCAACCTGGACGGGGCGGTCACCAGGGCCCGGCAGATGCTGGACCAGGCCCTCGCCACCGAACGCGACACCCTCGCGGCCCGTGACGACGACGGCGCCCGGTTCAGCGAGACGGTGCTGGACAGCCTGCCCCGGTCGGTGTCCCAGGCGGTCGCCGAGCTGTCCGGCTACCAGTGGGCCTCGGACGAGGCCCGGCAGATCTATCAGCGGATCCTCGACGGGCTGCGGCAGGAGGTGGTGGAGCAGCGGTTCGCCGGCATGAAGCAGGCGCTGCAGCAGGGTGACACGACCGACGTGTCGGCGATGCTCACCGACCTCAACGAACTGCTCGGCAGGCATGCCCGGGGTGAGGACACCGGCGACGTGTTCCGGGACTTCATGGACAAGCACGGCCGGTTCTTCCCGGACCAGCCACGGAACGTGGACGAGCTGATCGACTCGCTGGCCCGGCAGGCCGCCGCCGCGGAACGGCTGATGCGGTCGCTGAGCCCGCAGCAGCGCGAGGAGCTGCAGGGACTGATGGACCAGGCGCTCGGTGACGGGCCGCTGCGCGGGCAACTCGCCGAGCTGACCGACAACCTGCGGTCGCTGCGCCCGAACCTGAACTGGGGTCGCGGCGAGCGGATGCGCGGGCCCGCCGACCTGGGGTACGGCGACGCGGCCTCGGCCCTCGGCGAGATCGCCGACCTGGACGAACTGATCGACCAGCTGGGCCAGGAACATCCGGGCGCCACCCTCGACGACGTCGACGTGGAGGCGGTGGAACGGCAGCTCGGCCGGGGTGCCGCCGACGACCTGCGCCGGCTGCGGGAACTGGAGCGGGAACTGCGCCGGCAGGGCTGGGTGCAGCGCGACGCCGACGGTCTGACGCTGTCCCCGAAGGCGCTGCGGCGGCTCGGGCAGAGTGCCCTGTCGGCGATCTTCTCCGAGGTCGCCGGCCGGCGCGGCGAGCACGACACGCGGGACGCGGGAGCCGCCGGTGATCTGATCGGCTCGTCCCGGCGCTGGGAGTTCGGTGACGATCAGCCGCTCGACGTGGTGCGCACGATCGGGAACGCGGTGCGCCGCAGTGCCGCGGGCCGGACCGTGGTGTCACCCGTACGGCTGGCTCCGGAGGATTTCGAGATCGCCGAGACGGAGCGGCGGTCGTCGGCGGCGGTGGCGCTGTGTGTGGACCTGTCCTATTCGATGTACGCCGACGGCCGCTGGGGCCCGATGAAGCAGACCGCCCTGGCCCTGTCGCATCTGGTCGCCACCAAGTATCCGCAGGACGCGCTGCAGATCATCGGGTTCGGCCGGCACGCCCAGAACCTCAGTCAGGGTGAGCTGGCCGCGATCGAGCCGACCATGGAGAAGGGCACCAACCTGCAGCACGCCCTGAAACTCGCGGCCCGGCACCTGCGCCGGCATCCGGGTGCCGAACCCGTGATCCTGGTGGTCACCGACGGCGAACCGACAGCCCATCTGGAGGACGGTGGCGAGGCGGTGTTCTGGTGGCCGCCGCTGCCCGAGACGGTCGCCGCCACCGTGCACGAGGTCGACCTGCTGACCCGGTACGGCGCCACGCTCAACGTGTTCATGCTGGGCGAGGATCCGGGGCTGCAACGGTTCGTCGGCGGGGTGGCGAAACGCAACGGCGGGCGGGTGTTCAGCCCGGGCGCCGACGAGCTGGGCCGCTACGTGATCGACGACTACGTGCGGGCCAGACGGGGCCGACGCTGACCGGCTCGACCATGGAGGCTAGCCTCCTAGGATGAACTAGGGAGTGTGGCCGGTGTGACTGCGCGTCGGGTGAGAGGACGCGGCTGGTTATAGTTGCTCGGCGAGCGTCCGGGGCCGCTCATGCTCCGGGATCGTCAATGCGCAGCCGAAGTGTCACCCCCGGCTCGTGCATGAGCCGGGCGGGGGCCCTCGGCCGAGGGGGAGAGGAAGTCGCGATGTCGCAGCAACCTGCGCCGTCCATCGAATCCTCCAACCGGATCTGGACGCTGCCCAACGCGATCAGCTTCGTCCGTCTGCTCGGCGTCCCGCTCTTCCTCTGGCTGCTGCTCGGTGTCGAGCAGGACGTGGCAGCGGTGGTCGTCCTCGCGATCGGTGGCTCGACCGACTGGGTGGACGGTTACATCGCCCGCCGGATGAACTCGGTGAGCCGCCTCGGTGAGCTGCTGGACCCGTTCGCGGACCGGCTCTACATCGTCGCCACCCTGATCGGGTTCACGGTGCGTGAGGTGGTGCCGCTCTGGCTCACCGGGGCACTGCTGGCCCGGGAGGCGGTGCTCGGTGTGGTGCTGCTGGTGCTGCGCCGCCGTGGTTACGGCCCGCCGCCGGTGCACTACGTCGGCAAGACCGGCACGTTCCTGCTGCTCGCCGCATTCCCGATCATCCTGCTGTCGCACGCGGTGCCGGCGGTCCAGTGGTGGGCGGTGCCGGTCGGCTGGGGGCTGGCCTGGTGGGCGCTCGGGCTGTACTGGTGCGCCTGCTTCCTCTACATCGTCCAGGCGCACCGGGTGATCCGGGCCGACCGCGGGGACCCGTCGTGACCGACCCGGTGCGGCCCGTCGTCGACGGGCTCGCCGCGGTCGGGATGGCCCCCGAGGGGCCGCCGGACCCGGACGGCAAGACCAGCGGTAAACGGACGTACGGGCCGGACTTCCTGACCGCACTCTTCCAGAACCCGCTCGACCCGGGCTACGCCGACGCGGCGGCCCGGCGGGCGGCCGAGGGCCCGCGCACCGGGCCCGGCCGGCAGATCGCCAGTGCCTCGACCGCGGTGACCCTGCTGGTGATCGGGTTCCTGCTGGTGGTGGCCTACCAGAAGACGGTGGCCGAGGAACCGGCCCGGACCCGGGCCCGGGACACCCTGATCACCCAGATCCAGAACCGGCGGGCCGAGACCGAGCGCCTGCAGGCCCGGGCCGACGGCCTGTCCGGCGAGGTCGCGGCGTTGCGGGAGAGCGAGCTCGGTGGTGCCGCGGTGGCCCAGCTGCGGGACCTGGAGGCGATCACCGGGGTGGCCCGGGTGCGCGGCTCCGGTGCCCGGGTCACGCTGGTGGACGGGCCGGCGTCGGTGAACGCGGTGACCGGGGAACGGCGGACCGAGGCGCAGGTCAAGGACACCGATCTGCAGCTGGCGGCGAACGCGCTGTGGCAGGCGGGGGCCGAGGCGGTCACGATCAACGGTCAGCGGCTGACGGCCACCTCGCGGATCCGGCAGGCCGGGGAGGCGATCCTGGTGGACATCCGGCCGGTGGCGTCGCCGTACCAGATCGACGCGATCGGGCCCGGTGACCTGGCCGAGGATTTCCGTGAGGGTTATGCGGGACAGTTCTTCGATCTGCTGTCGTCCCGGTTCGGGATCTCGTTCGAGGCGGCGAAGGCCAAGGACCTGACCCTGGAGGCGGCGACCGACCTCAAACTGCGGTCCGCCGAGCCGAGTGTGGCGCCCACCGTCGCCGGCTCGGGTGGGCCGGGGCCTGATCCCTCTGTGACGGAAGGCGGCCGATGATCGCCGTACTCGCCCTGCTCGCCGGTGTCCTGCTGGGCATCGTGTTCGAACCGGCAGTGCCGCCGGAGCTGGTGCCGTACCTGCCGATCGCGGTGGTGGCGGCGCTGGACGCGGTGTTCGGCGGCGTTCGGGCCAAGCTGGACGGGATCTTCGACGACAAGCAGTTCGTGGTGTCGTTCATCTCGAACGTGCTGGTGTCGGCTCTGATCGTGTACGTGGGGGACCAGCTCGGGGTGGGCGGTCAGCTGTCCACGGGTGTCGTGGTGGTGCTCGGGGTCCGGATCTTCGGTAATGTCGCGGCCATTCGACGTCACCTGTTCAGGGCGTAGGTAACCGATGACTGACGACACCGGCCGGCGCTCCGAGGACGAGGAGCCGACGGCTGCACTGCACGGCGGCACCGGTGAGCATCGGGTGACCCCGTTGACCGGGCATACGGGTGAGCACCGGATCACCCCGTTGACCGGGGGCACCGGTGAGCATCGGATCGCTGCCGTGACGAGTGGTACCGGCGAGCACCGGATCGTGGCGGACGGCGATGAGCCGACCGTGCCGATGACTGGCGCTTCGACCGGCGTACCGGCAGTCGGTGATGTTGATCTTGATGGTCCGCAGGCCGGTCCGGGGAGTGGGCCGGAGGGGTCGCCGGAGGCGGACGAGACGAACAGCACGTCACCCGATCCGTCGATTTCCGTCACCCCCGGCGAAGGTGATCTTGATCGCCCGGTGCGGCGGCGACCGGCTCCGGCGGGCACTCTGATCTGGGTGCTGCTGGCGCTGCTCGGGTTCACCCTGGTGGTGCAGTTGCGCAGCAACGACGCCGACGACGGGCTGTCCGCGGCCCGGCAGGAGGACCTGGTCCGGATCCTGAGTGATCTGGAGGCGCAGGACAGCCGGCTGCTGGCCGAGATCCAGGCTCTGGAGCAGAGCAAACAGCAGCTCACGTCGGGTGTGGCGGGCCGGGAGGCGGCGCGGGCCGAGGCCGAGAAGCGCAGTCAGGAGCTGGGCCTGCTGGCGGGTACGGTTCCGGGGCGGGGTCCCGGGCTGGACATCACGTTGCGGGACGTCCGGGCTTCGGACGTGCTGAACGCGGTGCAGGAGCTGCGCGGCGCCGGCGGTGAGGTGATGCAGTTGGCCGGAGAGAACGGGGCGGCGGTGCGAGTGGTCGCGTCGAGTTTCTTCGTGGATGCTTCCGGAGGTGGCATCATCGCCGACGGTGAACATCTGACCGGACCCTTCCACCTGATGGTGATCGGGCCGGCCGGAACGATGAGTACGGCGCTGCAGATCCCGGGCGGGGTGGTGGCGTCGGCGAAGAACGACGGCGGTAGCGTGACCATGGACTCGCGTTCCACGGTCGAGGTGACGGTGGTTCGCAAGGCAGCGGCCTTGCGATACGCGCGTCCGGTTTCGTGATTAACGGAGGAAGAGCGTTGATTCCTGAGGATCTGCGGTACACCGCGGAGCACGAGTGGGTCGCCGGTGACGGCAGTGGGCCCGTGCGGGTGGGCATCACCCATTTCGCGCAGGACGCTCTGGGTGACATCGTCTACGTGCAGTTGCCCGACGAGGGCACGGTGGTGCAGGCGGGTGACTCGCTCGGTGAGATCGAGTCGACCAAGAGCGTCTCGGAGATCTACGCACCGATCGCCGGCACGGTGGTGGCGAAGAACGCCACCCTCACGGACGAGCCGGAGATCATCAACGGCGAGCCGTACGCGGCCGGTTGGCTGGTCGAGATCGCGCCCGAGGATCCGGGTTCGGTGGCGGCTCTGCTTGACGCCGCGGCTTACCGTGCTCTGACCGAAAGCTGATCGTCTGCGGGTTTCATGCCCGTCCATTCGTTTCTCCGTGTGTCCGGTTGCTCAGCGATATTGGCGCTGACTAGGCTCGCGGGGCACACGAAGAACTGTTATTCCTTTGAAACCGATAGTCGTCCGTCGGGCCGATTTGGCCTCGGCGGGGCTGCACCGTAGCCGCCCACGCCGGGAGGCGACGACCAACTGATCCGTGAGGTGGTCCATGACGCGCCCAGACGACGAGTTTCCCCCGCTCGACGTCACGTCCACGCTGAACCTCGGCGCCCTTGACGAGGTGCTCGAGGGACCGGAGACGGACGTGGTTCCGAGCCGGATGGCCGGTTCGCTCCCCCCGGGGATGGCTCTCCTGGTGGTGCGCCGCGGCCCCAACGCGGGTGCCCGGTTCCTCCTCGATCATGACGTGACGACCAGTGGCCGGCACCCGGACAGTGACATCTTCCTCGACGATGTGACAGTGTCCCGCCGCCACGCCGAGTTCCACCGGGACAACGGCTTCTTCACCGTCCGCGACGTCGGTTCGCTCAACGGTACGTACGTGAACCGCGAAAGGGTTGAAGCCGCGACCCTCAGCAATGGCGACGAGGTCCAGGTCGGCAAGTTCCGCCTGGTGTTCATCGCCGGTCCGCGTCCGGAGGGCGAGGGCCGGGCGTGACGGCGTCGGGGGCGGCAGCGCGTGACCCGGGGACTTCGCGTCCTCAGGACGGGCGTGAGGGTGCGCTGATGAGCATCGGGGAGGTGCTGGCCCATCTGCGCACCGAGTTCCCCGACACCACGATCTCGAAGTTGCGGTTCCTGGAGGCGGAGGGTCTGGTCGACCCGCAACGTACCGCCTCCGGGTACCGGAAGTACTCGTGGAACGACGTGGCCCGGTTGCGCTTCGTGCTGACCGCGCAGCGCGACCAGTACCTCCCCCTTCGGGTGATCCGGGAGCAGTTGGACCGGATGGAGAAGGAGCCGCCGGCTCCGCAGCGGCCCACTCTCGTCGCGGTCGGCACGCAGCAGGCCAGGGATCCGGCGGAGACCCGGATCCCGAAAGCGGATCTGCTGGAGCGGACCGGGGTCAGCGAGGCGGTGCTGGCCGAGCTGGAGCAGACCGGCCTGGTGGTCGCGCGCCCTCCGGGGTGGTACGACGCCGATCAGGTGATCATCGTGGAGGCCGTTGTCGGTCTCACCCGGTTCGGTCTGGAGGTCCGGCATCTGCGGTCCTTCCGGAACGCGGCGGACCGCGAGGTGGGCCTGTTCACACAGCTGCTGGCGCCGCTTGCGCGGCAGCACGACCCGGCGGCCCGGGCTCGGGCCGCCGATACCGCACGTGAGCTGCAGGCCCTTTCGCAGCGGTTGCACGCGGCGCTGGTGCGTTCCGGTCTCCGGGGTGAGCTGGGTCGCTGAACCCGTCGCCGCACGGATCGGACACCTGGGGTGTGCGTGTACCGTGCAGGTACGGGCGGCTTTGTCAAAACGGTCGTACCTAACGAAACTGACGACACGGAGGCGGGCGGTGCGCGAGCTGAGCGTGGTCGGGGTCCGAGTGGAGCTGCCCAGCAACCAGCCGATCGTGTTGCTGCGGGAGGTCGACGGAGACCGCTACCTGCCTATCTGGATCGGGGCGGTCGAGGCGACCGCCATCGCTTATGAGCAGCAGGGGGTCAAGCCGGCCCGGCCGCTGACCCACGATCTGTTGCGGGACATCCTGGCGGCGCTGAAGGCGCCGTTGAAAGCGGTGGAGATCACCGAGCTGAAGGACAACGTCTTCTACGCGGATCTGCTGATCGGTGACGATCTGCGGGTGTCGGCGCGGCCGAGTGACTCGATCGCCCTGGCGCTGCGGGTTGGCGCGCCGATCCGTTGTGCTGACCAGGTGCTCACCGAGGCCGGTATCGTGATCCCGGACGAGCAGGAGGACGAGGTGGAGAAGTTCCGCGAGTTCCTCGACCAGGTCCGGCCGGAGGATTTCGCGGGCTGATCGGCGGTCACGGGCTACGCGACCGGACATCGATGCCGGGCGCTTAGCCCGTAAGCGGCGTGTCGAGCGGTTACCTCCATGTTTCGGCCGGGATTGAGATATACGCTCGTGAAGTCCAGGTGAACCGGCACACCGCCTAGATCTTGATCATGGGCGCGGGGAGGTAGTCGCGTGCACGAGCAACCTCTTGAAGGCCCACTCGTCGGCGAGGACGGGGAAGTCGGATATCGGGGAGTGACCGCCTGTCAGGCGGTCGGGATCAGCTATCGTCAGCTCGATTACTGGGCCCGGACCACACTTGTGGTGCCGAGTGTCCGGGACGCGTCGGGTTCCGGGACGCAGCGCCTCTACTCGTTCCGTGACCTGGTCGTGCTGAAGGTCGTGAAGCGTCTGCTGGACGCCGGGGTGTCGTTGCAGAACATCCGCCGGGCGATCGACACGCTGCGGTCACGCGGGGTGGACGATCTGGCTGAGATCACCCTGATATCGGACGGGACGACGGTGTACGAGTGCCGTTCCCCGGAAGAGGTGGTCGACCTTCTGCAGGGTGGTCAGGGCGTGTTCGGGATCGCGATCGGCGGGGCGTTCAAGGAGATCCAGGGTTCCCTGTCGCATCTGCCGTCCGAGCCGGCGACGTCGGCGCAGCCGGTCGGTGTCGGCATTCCGCAGGCGCCGTCCGAGGGCGACGAGCTGGCGGCCCGCCGGGCCCGGCGCCGCGCGGGCTGACGGGACAGAATCGGACCGCAATCGTCGTTACTGTCGCTGAGTGACCCACATCGCAGACAGCCACGATGTCATTCAGGTTCGCGGGGCGCGGGAGAACAATCTCCGTGACGTTTCGCTCGACATTCCGAAGCGGCGCCTGACGGTTTTCACCGGTGTCTCCGGTTCCGGTAAGTCGTCTCTGGTCTTCGGCACCATCGCGGCCGAATCGCAGCGGATGATCAATGAGACGTATTCGGCGTTCCTGCAGTCGTTCATGGGCAGCCCGGCCCGGCCGGATGTGGACGCGCTGCACAATCTGAGCGCTGCGATCGTGGTCGATCAGGAACGGATGGGCGCGAACGCCCGTTCCACTCTCGGGACCGCTACCGACGCGTACACGCTGCTCCGGATCATCTTCAGTCGTCTCGGGGTGCCGGGTGCGGGCAGTGCGCTCGCCTACTCGTTCAACGCCGAGGGCATGTGCCCGGGCTGCGAGGGGCTCGGCAAGGTGTCCACGCTGGATCTCGATCAGCTCGTCGACAGGTCGAAGTCGATCAACGAGGGGGCGATCACGGTCCCGAACTTCAGCGTCGACGGCTGGTATGTGCGCGCCTACGCCGAGGCCGGGCTGTTCGACCCGGACAAGCCGGTGCGCGACTTCACCGAACAGGAGTTGCACGACTTCCTGCACAAGTCCGGGACCAAGATCAAGGTCAACGGCATCAACACGACGTACGAGGGACTCGTGGTCAAGGTGCAGCGGATGTACCTGTCGAAGGACCGTGAGTCGGTGCAGCCGCACATCCGGGCGTTCATCGACCGGGCCGCGACCTTCGCCGTGTGCCCGGACTGTGCCGGCACCCGGCTGAAACCGGCGGTCCTGGAGTCCCGGATCGACGGCCGGAACATCGCCGAGTGTTCGGCCATGCAGGTCAGCGATCTGCTGTCGGTCCTGTCCGGGATCAGCGCGCCGGCTGTCGGCCCGGTGGTGGCGACCCTTCGCCAGACCCTGGAGTCGCTGACCGAGATCGGTCTGGGCTATCTGTCGCTGGACCGGGAGTCGGGGACGCTGTCCGGTGGGGAGGCCCAGCGGGTCAAGATGGTGCGGCACCTGGGTTCAAGCCTGACCGACATCACCTACGTGTTCGACGAGCCGACGGTGGGGCTGCATCCGCACGACATCCAGCGGATGAACGGCCTGCTGCTGCGGCTGCGGGACAAGGGGAACACGGTCCTCGTCGTCGAGCACAAGCCGGAGACGATCGCGATCGCTGATCATGTGGTGGACATCGGGCCCGGGGCTGGTCCGGCGGGGGGACAGGTCCAGTTCGAGGGCACCGTCTCCGCGCTGCGGGAGTCGAGTTCGCTGACCGGCCGCTATCTGGGGCACCGGGTCGGACTCAAGAAGTCGTCGCGTGAGCCGACCGGGCACATCTCCATTCGTGCTGCCAAGAAGCACAACCTGCGGGACGTGGACGTCGACATCCCCACCGGTGTGCTCACCGTCGTCACCGGAGTCGCCGGATCGGGGAAGAGTTCGCTGATCTACGGTGCCCTGCCACGACGGGACGGTGTGATCGTCGTCGACCAGTCGGCGATCCGCGGCTCCCGGCGCAGCAACCCGGCCACCTACACCGGCCTGCTCGACGCCGTCCGTGCCGCCTTCGCCAAGACGAACAAGGTCAAACCGGCTCTGTTCAGCGCCAACTCCGAGGGCGCCTGCCCGAACTGCAAGGGCATCGGCCTGGTCTACGTGGACCTGGCGATGATGGCCGGGGTGGCGAGTGTCTGCGAGGAGTGCGAGGGCCGCCGGTTCACCGCACAGGTCCTGGAGTACAAGCTGCGCGGCCGGGACATCAGTGAGGTCCTGGCCATGCCGGTCAGCGAGGCGGTGGAGTTCTTCACCGAGAAGGCCGCCCGGGTGATCCTGGAGCGGCTCGCCGCCGTCGGGCTCGGCTACATCACCCTCGGGCAGCCGCTGAACACCCTGTCCGGTGGCGAGCGGCAGCGGCTCAAACTCGCCGTCCACATGGGGTCCGGCACCGCCACCTACCTGCTCGACGAACCCACCAGCGGCCTGCACCTGGCCGACGTGGACCAGCTGCTGGCCCTGCTGGACCGGCTCGTCGACACCGGCAACACGGTGATCGTGATCGAGCACCACCTGGCGGTGATGGCGCACGCCGACTGGATCATCGACATCGGACCCGGTGCGGGCCACGACGGCGGCACGATCGTGTTCGAGGGCACACCGGCCGACCTGGTCGGGTCCGCCGACACCCTGACGGCCCGCCACCTGAAGGCCTACGTCGGCGCCTGAGCGTCCGCGGAGCGGGGTCGTTCGTCCGCGAGGCTGGCATCGGGTCTGGCGGGGGCGCCGGCCGGAGGCCGCCGCCGGAGCGTCCGCGGAGGGGG
>DATMVU010000761.1:0-7234 GCA_035562875.1 Actinoplanes sp.
TTCTCGGCGAGGTTCTGGCTGCGGACGCCGAACTCGTCCATCTCCTCGCGGGACACGTTCTTGATCTGCGCGAGGTTCTCGGCGGTGTAGCCCATCCCGATGTAGATGTCGGGGGCCAGACCGTCAGCGCGCGGGTCGTGCCAGGTGGTGCCGGTCTTCGCCGAGTTCACCGTGCGGGTCTGGGCGTCGGCGAAGGCCGGGTTGGTCCACGGCCCGCCGACGAGGTCCTGAGCGGCCGAGGGCAGCCCGTCGGAGCTGCCGCGGGCGAACCGGGACACGGTCTCCACTCCGGCGGAGACGAAGATGTCACCCTCGCCGGCTTTGATGGCGTGGAAGGCCATCCGGGTGGTCTGCAGTGAGGACGAGCAGTAGCGGGTGACGGTGGCGCCGGGCAGGCCGTCCAGGCCGAGCTGGGTGGCGACCACCCGGGCCATGTTGAAGCCCTGCTCGCCGCCGGGCAGGCCGCAGCCGAGATAGAGATCCTCGATGAGGGTGCGGTCGAGCTGCGGCACCTTGGACAGTGCGGCGTCGACGATCCTGGTGGCGAGATCGTCGGGGCGCAGATCCTTCAGGGAACCCTTGTGGGCGCGGCCGATGGGGGAGCGGGCAGTGGCGACGATGACAGCTTCCGGCATGCGCCCAGTTTACTCGCCGGTAACTTCTATGGAAGGCTGAATTTCTCACACACAGTGCATGTAACTGCGCCGGATGTGTCAGGCCGAGCGGAAGGACGCAGCCTTCGCCACCGCCGGGTACAGCGCGTGCGCCCACACCCGATAACCGTCAGCCGACGGATGGAAGCCGTCGTAGCAGAGGGTCCCCGCGTCGGCCCGGAAGACCGCACCGGTCTCCGCGGCCAGATCGACGACCACGCCACCGGCCTCCTCGACCGCCCGGGCCTGCGCCCGCGCCATCCGCCGGCCCATCAGCCCGGCGATCTGCCGTAGCGGCGGTGCCATCGACCGGGAGGCGCCGAGGTCGGGGCAGGTGCCGACGACCACCTGGACGCCGGCCGAGCGCAGCCGCTGGACCGCCTGGCCCAGGTGACCGGAGGCGTCCTCGGGCCGGCGGCCGGAAGCGGCGTCGTAGGCCCCGATCAGGACCACCGCCACGTCCGGCCGGTCGCCGAGCAGCGACCGCGCGACCTGGGTGGCGAGATCGCTGGACCGGGAACCGGCCACCCCGACGCTGGAGAGCAGCACGTGCCGCTGGCCGCCGTCCGGCCCGCCGTCGGCCAGCAGCCGGGCGAGCTGGCCGCCGACCGTGTCGGAAAGCCATTCCACCCCGACTCCGACCGCTGCCGAGTCGCCGAGCAGCACCAGCCGCAGCGGCGGCGCGTTCTGCGGGCCCATCGAGGTACGCAGCGCCAGACCCATGGTGGGTTTGGCGTAGCGGCGTGCCCGCGCGGCGATCAGCTCGCCGACGATCAGAGCGGTCCCGCCGACCGCGCCGGCCAGCAGGCTCGTGGCCGCAGCCTTAGTCAATCTCTCCGGCAGTCCAGCCATGTCCCGCCTCCCTGCGTCAGCCGACCTGATGATCCTCTGGGGTATACCCTACGGCCCCGCCCTGTGGGTCGCTGCCGACGTTGGCCGTCGTGCGAGTGCTGAACCAGCGGTATTTACGCATCCGGGCCCAGCGCCCGACCGGGGCCACCTCGGTTCCCGGGGCACGGACCGCCTCGTCGGCTGCCTCGGCCAGGGCCCGGACGTCCTCGGCCACCGGGACTGTCGCCCGGTCCTCGGTGCCGAGCACCGCCAGCACCGTCGGCATCATGACCGACACCGCTCTGGCGTACCCCTCGGCGGAGGGGTGGAAACGGTCGGAGCTGTACATTCGTGCCGGATCGGCCTCGAACATCGGGCCCAGCAGGTCACCGAGGGACACCGTGCGGCCACCGGCCTCGACCACCGCGACGGTCTGCGCGGCCGCCAGATCACGACTCCAGCTCCGGGCCAGCCAGCGCAACGGCGGCTTGATCGGCTTGATCGCGCCGAGGTCCGGGCAGGTGCCGACGACGACCCGGCAGCCGGTGGCCCGCAGCCGTCGCACCGTGTCGCCCAGATGGCGGACGGCGGCCGGCCGGGCCGAGGCGTGGGTGACGTCGTTGCCGCCGATCAGGATGACGGCGAGGTCGGGTTCGTACTCCAGGGCGGCGTCCACCTGGTACGGCAGCCCGGCGGAGACGGAACCGACGACGGCGAGCCGGTGCAGCCGGACCGGGCGGCGCAGCCGGCGGGAGATGCCGGTGGCGAAGAGGGCGCCCGGAGTCTCACGGGGACGGTGGACGCCGTAACCGGCGGCACTGGAGTCACCCAGGATCACCAGGACCAGGGGCCGGCCGCCGAACTTCGCGCCGTAGACACCGTCTCCACGGGGCGGCGGGGCCTCGGCCAGCGGGATCACCCGGCGGGCGTCCGCGGCCTGTCGCAACAGCAGTCCGGCGGAGAGCGCGGCCATGCCGGCCACCGCCCCGCCCGCCGCACCGATCACCCGGCCGGCTGTCCTGAGCCGCTGCAGATCCGTTTCGGTCAGTCTGCGGGCTCTGGTCACTTCAGTGGTGCTCATAGTCTCCCTCGCTGTCGCTCGAAGGGAACCATCCGGCTCGCCCATGATCGGCGGGTGTTGTCGGATTTCGAGGCTAACGCGCGACCGCGAACCCCGGTGCAGGTGTATCCACGACCGCGAGAGGCAATTCTGGCGTGACCACGTCATGCTGGAGTAGCGGAGAGGGGAACATTGATGGCCAAGACTTTGAAACGTGCGGCGGCGTTCAGTGCGCTGGCCCGTGCGCTGAGCTCGGGAACCCGGGGTGGACCCACGCTCGGGCAGCGACTCGGCGCCCTGCCACGGATGATGAAGGCCACTGCCAAGGGTGAGTACGACGGCGGCATGCGCCTGGCCCTGATGGTGGCCGCCACTGCCTACGTGGTGTCTCCGATCGACGCCGTCCCGGAGATGTTCCTCTGGGTGTTCGGCCTGATCGACGACGCGGTGGCGGTCACCTGGCTGGCCGGCACGATCCTCAGTGAGACCGAGCGGTTCCTGGAGTGGGAGAGGACGCGCCCCACGCTGGGCGTAGTGTGAGTCGTGCGCTTTTACGACAACGTCGTCGAGATCATCGGTAACACTCCGCTGGTCCGACTCAACAGCGTGACCGAAGGCATCAGCGCCACAGTGCTGGCCAAGGTCGAGTACATGAACCCCGGTGGTTCGGTCAAGGACCGGATCGCGCTGCGGATGGTGCAGGACGCCGAGGCTGCCGGCCTGCTCAAACCCGGCGGCACGATCGTGGAGCCGACCAGCGGCAACACCGGTGTCGGCCTGGCCCTCGTGGCGCAGCAACGTGGCTACAAGTGCGTCTTCGTCTGCCCTGACAAGGTCAGTGAGGACAAGCAGAACGTGCTCCGGGCGTACGGCGCGGAAGTGGTCGTCTGCCCGACCGCCGTCGCCCCCGAGGACCCCCGTTCCTACTACAACGTCTCCGACAAGCTCACCCGGGACATCCCGGGCGCGTGGAAGCCGGACCAGTACAGCAACCCGGCGAACCCCCGCTCGCACTACGAGGAGACCGGCCCCGAGCTGTGGGAACAGACCGCCGGCAAGATCACTCACTTCGTGGCGGGGGTCGGCACCGGCGGCACCATCAGCGGTGTCGGGCGCTACCTCAAGGAGCAGGGTGACGTGCGCGTCATCGGCGCCGACCCGGAGGGCTCGGTCTACTCCGGCGGGACCGGGCGGCCCTACCTGGTCGAGGGCGTCGGTGAGGACTTCTGGCCCACCGCGTACGACCGCAGTGTGACCGACGAGGTGATCGAGGTCAGCGACTCCGACTCGTTCGAGATGACCCGTCGGCTCGCCCGCGAAGAGGGCCTGCTGGTCGGCGGCTCGTGCGGGATGGCGGTGGTGGCCGCGCTGGAGGTGGCCCGCAAGGCCGGCCCGGACGACGTGATCGTGGTCCTGCTGCCGGACGGCGGCCGTGGCTACCTCTCGAAGATCTTCAACGACAAATGGATGGCGCGGTACGGGTTCCTCCGCACGCAGGAGGGCACGCCGACCGTCGCCGACGCCCTGGCCGGCAAGGCCGAGGGGATCCCGCCGCTGATCCACGTGCACCCGACCGAGACGGTTCGCGACGCCATCGACTACATGCGGGAATACGGAGTCAGCCAGCTTCCCGTCCTCAAGGCCGAGCCCCCGGTCGTCACCGGCGAGGTGGCCGGCTCGATCGCGGAGAAGGATCTGCTCGACGCGCTCTTCACCGGGCAGGCCCACCTGCACGACACCATCGAACGGCACATGGGCGACCCGCTGCCGATGATCGGTGGTGGTGAGCCGGTCGCCGAGGCGGTGAGTCTCCTGGAGAAGGCCGACGCCGCCATGGTGCTTGTCGACGGCAAGCCCGCAGGCGTTCTGACCAGGCAGGATCTGCTGGCTCACCTCAGCTGACCGATTCGTTTCCGGCCCCGGTTCGCGCCCTGCGAACCGGGGCCGAACACTGTCCCGGTCACTGTTAGTCGCGGCAATCGCACAGACAGTCCGACCGGGTTCTGGTTCGCCACGGTTGTATGTGTCGGGACGGTGCTACAGCCATCCGGACGAAGCGGACTAAGGGGTAGGGATGGTCGACGTCGACGGTTCGGCACCCGCCGGCATCGTGGACCGTCTGCTGTGGCGGGACGCACAGCAGATGCTCGGGCGGCACATGGCCGGCCCGGACGGTAGGTGCGACTGGTGCGGCTGGCGCTGGCCGTGTTCGGCCCGGAAGCTGGCTGAACGCGCGGAAGCGGTGTCCCGGCGCCCCTGGCGTGACGTGTGGACCATGCGGCACGACCTGAACAGCATGCGGGAACTTCCCGGACGACGGTCCGGAGTGGAGGAGATCGGGAATCGGTACGCCACCGGCCCGTACCGCCGCAATGATGATTTTCGGAGGTACCAGGCTTGAGAACCAGACGTCGCCTGCACGCTTGCCGTCCCCCGGCAAGCACGGCTCTCCGGCCCTGGCGACGTCGCCCAGCGGTGACATCGGCACGCCCCGCCAGCGTTGCCGGTATCCCGCGCCCAGACCCGTTCCGGAACCGGATCCCAGATCGGCACGCCTCCGTCGATCAAGCGCCTCCGGCCAGGCGCATCCGGTTCGGGCGGGGCGGTGGGCGGGAGCACGTGATCACAGGTTCCCCCGCATTCACTCGGTCGCGTGCTCCCGCCCCACCAGCAGGGTCACGGAACGTCTGCCGCACCCCACCGTGGCAGACGTTCCGTGACCTCAAGGTCATGCTCATACCGGAGCTGGAGAAATTCCTGGTCGTTCACCGGGGCGGTCCTTGTCGCCCCGTCCGGAACCCAGCCGCCACGTTCGTAGAAGCGGCGCGCCACCGGGTTGTCCGCCAGCACCCACAGGACCGCACGCTCGGCGTCGAAACCGGCCAGATCGGTCAGGGCGTGCACCATCAACTGCCGGCCGACCCCGGTGCCGACACGTTCCGGGGCGACGTGGATCGCGTACAACTCGGCCGCCCCCGGCGTCTCGCTCGGGCCGACATAGGTGAACCCGGCCAGCTCGCCGTCATCGTCGGCGACGGTCATCCGGTGCGACTCGCGTTCCCACTTCCAGCGCTCCTCCCACCAGGCACTCATCGCCTCGGGCCCGCGAGCGGCGAACGTCTCCGGCGGAATCAGATGCGCGTAGGCGTCGGCCCGCGAACGATGATGAAGCGCACCCACCGCACGCACGTCCGCGTCCTCGACCGGACGGATCACAACTGTCACAGCGACCTCCGTGGTGGGACCTTCACTCGCATCAGATCCTCGGCGACCACCACCGGGCCGTCGAATTCCTTGGCCGCCTCCTCCAGGAAACGGTCCGGATCCGGATAACGCTGGGAGAAATGCGTCAAAACCAGCTTTTGTACGCCGGACTCGCGCGCCACCATCCCCGCCTGACTCGCCGTCAGGTGCCCGACCTGGGCCGCCAACTCCGCGTCCTCGGCCAGGAACGTCGACTCGATCACCAGCATGTCGACACCCCGGGCCAGCTCGAACACGTTGTCACACAGGCCGGTGTCCATCACGAACGCGAAACTCTGCCCCGGGCGGGGCTCGCTGACCTGCTCGACCGTCACGTCCCCGAGCCGCCCGGTCCGGTGCAGTTCGCCGACCGCCGGGCCCTGGATGCCGAACCGCGCCAGCAACTCCGGGACCATCCGCCGCGAGTCCGGCTCGACCAGGCGGTACCCGTACGTCTCGATGGGGTGGACCAGCGGCAGTGCGGTGAGGCGCCCGGCCGGCGTCTCCACCGCGAATCCGGCGCTGACCGGCCCGGGCACGATCTCGGTGTTGTCCCAGTAGCTGGTGGCGTGCCGCAGCCGGTCGAAGAACTCCTGGCCACCGGCCGGATAGTGGACCGTCACCGGATGCGGCACCCGGTCCAGCGAGATGCGCTGCAGGATGCCGGGCAGGCCGAGGCTGTGATCACCGTGGAAGTGGGTGATGCAGATCCGGGTGAGCGGGGTGACCGGGGTGCCGGCCAGCGACATCTGGCGCTGGGTGCCCTCACCCGGATCGAAGAGGATCACCTCGTCGTCCCAGCGCAGTAGGTACCCGTTGTGATTCCGGTGCTTCGTCGGAACCTGGCTCGCCGTGCCGAGCACGACCAACTCACGCATCTGTCATCCCCCGGATATGAAGCGACCCCTGGGGACTTCCTCGCTGCGTACAGCGAGGTCCGGTCGGACAAGGCCGGATCCCCAGGGGTCGGGTGGCTGTCTTGCATTCGCCAGGCCGCTGCCACACGGTCTCGACGTTGTGATCTCGCTCGACGTTGTGATCTCGCCAAAGATCGAAATCCCGAGACTGCTGTCAAGAAGACCACTCGACAACAGTCCAAGCTGTCAAGGACAGCGGCTAGCGGACAGCCACCTCACGAGTCCCAGTGCTACTCAACTCTGGACCACCTCCCTTCACGTGTACGGCCACGTTATCCACGTTCCGGAGGGGGCGCCAACGATTTTGAATCACTACAGGCGCGGGAATACCAGCGGCGACTCTTCGGTGTTCTCCACCACCAGGGAGGCCGGCCCGAGGATCTGCGCGTCCGGCGGCGTGACGATCTCCGGGTCCTTGCCGTGGTACGGGAAGCGATTCAACACGTACCGCATGGCCGCCAGGCGGGCCCGCTTCTTGTCGTTGCTCTTCACCACCGTCCACGGCGCGTCAGCGGTGTCGGTGTAGAAGA
>DATMVU010000762.1:0-8056 GCA_035562875.1 Actinoplanes sp.
AACCCCACCACATCGACCGTCGGATCATCGGGAGCGAGCGTGGCGATGAACGGCGCCACCACATCGGTGAGTGTCACGGTGGGCGCCCCGATGGTCAGCCGCTCCAACCGCCCCTGTGCATGGAACGACGCAGCGATCTTCAGCGCGTCCGCCCGTTGCAGCAGCTCCCGGGCTTGTGGCAGCAGTGCCCGCCCGGTGGCCGACACGTCGAGGCGGCCGCCGGCCCGGTCGAACAGCCGCACCCCGAGATCCTTCTCGAGTTGCCGGAGCTGGCGGGACAGCCCCGGCTGGGTGAGGTGGAGCCGGGCGGCCGCCCCACTGACCGTGCCCGCTTCCGCAGTTGCCACGAAATAACGGACATGTCGTAGCTCCATCATGCCTCCCCGGCATAGCCTAGCTGCCGAGCTGGTAATAGACGGGCATGACCTACCGGCCTGAAACTGGATCGCGTGAGCATTGAGCAGCAGCGCCGGCTGGTCACCGAACTTCCCGGCCCACGATCCCAGCAACTGATGGCCCGCAAAGTGTCAGCGGTGGCCCCCGGCGTCGGCACCACGATGCCGGTGTTCGCCGCGGCAGCCGACGGCGGCATCATCGTCGACGTCGACGGCAACCAGCTCATCGACCTGGGTTCCGGCATCGCCGTGACCACCGTCGGTGCGGCCAACCCGCGCGTGGTGGCGGCGGTGACCGAGCAGGTCGCGGCGTTCACGCACACCTGCTTCATGGTCACGCCGTACGACGGTTACGTGGCCGTCGCCGAGGCGCTGAACCGGCTCACCCCCGGCGACCACGACAAGCGGACCGCCCTGTTCAACTCGGGCGCCGAAGCCGTGGAGAACGCCGTCAAGATCGCTCGGGCGTACACGGGGAAGGACGCGGTCGCGGTGTTCGACCACGCCTACCACGGCCGGACCAACCTGACCCTGGCGATGACGGCGAAGAACAAGCCGTACAAGCACACGTTCGGCCCGTTCGCCCCCGAGGTGTACCGGGTCGGCGGCTCCTACCCGTACCGCGACGGCATCACCGACGGCGCCGTGGCGGCGGCCCGCGCGCTCGACCAGATCGAGAAACAGATCGGCGCGGACAACCTGGCCGCCCTGGTGATCGAGCCGGTACAGGGTGAGGGCGGGTTCATCGAGCCGGCGCCCGGGTTCCTGCCGGCGCTCGCCGCATGGTGCCGGGACAACGGTGTGGTGTTCGTGGCCGACGAGGTGCAGACCGGGTTCGCCCGCACCGGCGACCTGTTCGCCTCCGACCGGGAGGGTGTCGTCCCGGACCTGATCGTGACCGCGAAGGGCATCGCCGGTGGGCTGCCGCTGTCCGCGGTCACCGGGCGGGCCGAGATCATGTCGGCGCCGCACGAGGGTGGCCTGGGCGGCACCTACGGCGGTAACCCGATCGCGTGTGCGGCGGCGCTCGCGGCCATCGAAACGATCGAAGAGGACGGCCTGGTCGAGCGGGCCCGGGAGATCGAGACGCTGGTCAAGGGACGCCTCAGCGACATCAAGGACGACCGGATCGGTGACGTCCGTGGTCGCGGAGCGATGCTCGCCGTCGAGCTGGTGAAGTCCGGCACCGACGAACCGGACCCGCAGCTCGCCAAGGACGTCGCCAAGGCCGCGCACGCGCAGGGCGTGGTCGTGCTGACCTGTGGCACCTATGGCAACGTGCTGCGCTTCCTGCCCCCGCTCACGATCAGCGACGAGTTGCTCAACGACGCCTTCGACGTGATCACCACCGCGCTGGGGGAGATCCGATGACCATCACCGTGCTGAACCCGGCGACACTGACGACCGTTGATGTCGTGAAAAATAACGACATCTCGGATGCGACACGGGCTGTCGACGCCGCCGCGGCAGCTTTCACGACGTGGAAGAGGACCCCGCCCCGGCGCCGCTCGGAGATCCTGCACCGGGCGTACGAGCTGATGATCCGCGACCGCGACGAGCTGGCGCTGCTGATCACCAGGGAGAACGGCAAGTCCCTCTCCGACGCGACCGGTGAGGTCACGTACGCCGCCGAGTTCTTCCGCTGGTTCGCCGAGGAGGCCGTCCGCCCGGGCGGCGACTTCGGCGAGTCCCCGGCCGGTGGCACCCGCACCCTGGTCACGCACCGCCCGGTCGGGGTGGCCGCCCTGGTCACGCCGTGGAACTTCCCGGCCGCCATGATCACTCGCAAGATCGGCCCGGCGCTCGCCGCCGGCTGCACCGCGGTGGTCAAGCCGGCCGTCGAGACCCCGCTGACCGCCCTGGCGATCGAGAAGCTGCTCCTCGAGGCGGGTCTGCCCGGCGGCGTGGTCACCGTGGTACCCACCACCGACTCGGCCGGTGTCGTCGGCGCCTGGCTGGACGACCCGCGGGTCCGCAAGATCTCCTTCACCGGCAGCACCCCGGTCGGCCGGGTACTGCTGCGGCACGCCGCGGACCGGGTGGTGAACTCGTCGATGGAGCTCGGTGGCAACGCCCCGTTCGTGGTCGCCGACGACGCCGACCTGGACGCCGCGGTGGCCGGCGCGATGATCGCCAAGTTCCGCAACGGCGGGCAGGCCTGCACCGCGGCGAACCGGTTCTACGTGCACGCGTCGATCGTCGACGACTTCGTGACTCGCTTCGGGGCCGAGGTCGAGAAGCTGACCGTCGGCCCGGCCGCCGACGGTGCCGCGATCGGCCCGCTGATCAGCGAGTCCGCCCTCAAGCGGGTGACCGCGTCGGTGGACGAGGCGGTCGCCGCCGGTGCCCGGATCAGCCACCGGGCCACGGTTCCGGACGGTCCCGGCTGGTTCTACCCGCCGACGGTGCTGGTGGACGTGCCCGCCGACGCGCCGATCCTGGCCGAGGAGATCTTCGGCCCGGTCGCCGCGATCACCACCTGGTCCACCGACGAGGAGCTGCTCGAACTGGTCAACGCGAGCGAGTACGGGCTGGCCGCGTACGTCTTCTCCAGCGACCTGCTGCGCGCGCTGCGTCTCGGCGAGGCGATCGACGCCGGCATGGTCGGCGTGAACCGGGGCCTGGTGTCCGACCCGTCCGCACCGTTCGGCGGGGTCAAGCAGAGCGGCCTGGGCCGGGAGGGTGCCCGGGAGGGTCTGCGCGAGTTCCAGGAGACCCAGTACCTGAGTGTCGACTGGCCGTCCTGACGAGCGATACGTGAGTAGCCCGCGTCACAACAATCCGACCGACCGATCGGATAGATTCGGGCTACATCACCAGCGGGGAGTGGACGACATGGCGCGCTACGTCGCGATCGGCGACAGTTTCACCGAGGGTCTCGGCGACACCAGGCCGGACGGCACCGAACGCGGCTGGGCCGACCTGGTCGCCGCCGGCCTGGCCGCTTCCCTGGCCACCAGCGGCGAGACGGTGGAGTACGCGAACCTCGCCATCCGCGGCCGTCTCCTCGCCCCGATCGTGAACGACCAGCTGGAGAGGGCCCTGTCCCTGGACCCGGAACCGACGCTGATCTCCTTCAACGGCGGCGGCAACGACATGCTGCGCCGCGGTGTCACCATCGCCCACCTGGTCGACCTGACCGAGCAGGCCCTCCGCCGGACCGCCGAGGCGGGCGTGCACACACTGGTCCTGAGCGGCGCCGATCCGGCCGACCACATCCCGTTCGGCAGCACGTTCCGCCGCCGCGGCGAGGAGCTGACCGAGGCGGTCGCGGCGATCCTCCCCCGCTACGACCACGTGACGTTCGTCGACTGCTTCCGCGACAGCGAGTTGCGCCGCCGGGACTACTGGTCCGCCGACCGCCTCCACCTGAACGACAACGGCCACCGCCGCGTCGCCAGCCTGGTCCTGGCCGGCCTGGGCCACGACACCGCAGCCCACATCCTGGACCCGTCCACCCCCCAGCCGTTCCGCCTGACAGCCGAGGCCCGCTACTACGGCCGCCACGTCCTCCCGTGGATCAACCGCCGCCTCCGGGGCCGCTCCTCGGGCGACAACCGAACCGCCAAATTCGCGACGTGGACCCCCATCCCGGCCTGACCCGCGCCTCCCGGCCGCCTTTCCTCCTCAACACCCGGCTCCGGTACGCCCCAGGACGTCCCGCCGAACCCGGAACGCCCCGCCCGGTCCCCGCAAGGCCGGCGGCCCGCCCGGGCCGACCCGCGCCCGCCGGGCCGAATGCGACCCTCCAGGCTCTCCACGCCCGCGCCCGATCCTGGTCGACCGACCGCCCCGGACAGCGACAGGTCACCACCACGACCTCGTGACGGGTGGCGGCTACCGACCGGTGCTGCGGGGAGCCGGGATCCACCGGGAGCGGAAGGGTGGCCGCCCCACCACAAGGGCCGGGCGGCCGATAATGATCACGCTGGTAGCGGTCAGGACTGCGGCAGCACCCGGGCGATCTTGATGGTGCCGGTGGTGCCGCCGGTGGCGGGGTAGGCGGCGCTGCCGTCGGCGTACGACTTGAAGGCCTGGTAGTCGTGGTCCTTCACGGCCAGGGTCAGGCGGGCGCCGACCTTCGCGCCGGTGGTCGCGTTGTAGACCTGGGCGGCCATCGACGCGCCGGACTGCCAGGAGAGCAGCATCCGGTTGGCGCCGTAGGAGACCAGGTGCGGGTGCTTCGACGAGATGCCGGTCTTGATCGTGGTGGTGGATTTGCCGGTGGTGAACTTCTCCAGGCGGATCGTGCCGCCCTGGCTCCACGCGGTCCAGTAGCCCTTGCCCTTGGCCAGCACCAGATCGCCGCCGAACAGGGTGCCGTCGCAGGTTCCGGTGGCCACCGTGCGGTACGGGTTGGGCTGGGCGATCCGGCAACCGTTGTCGGTCGCGCACACCGCGGCGAACCGTTTGGTGCGCGGGTCCCAGACGATCCGGGACGTCCAGGCGTGGCTGCAGCCGACCTCGGCGGCGTCCTTGTGCCCGGCGACCAGGTTGCCGCTCTTGTTGACGACCTGGATGCGGTCGCCCTGGTGGATGTCGACACATTTGCCGTTCTTGACGGTGATCGCGACACCGAAGTACGCGGCCCAGTCGGAACCGTTGGTGGCCAGCCGGCCGTGGTGCTGGTACCACCAGACGAAGCGGGCGCCGTCGGAGTACCCCGTGCGGCTGGCGGTCAGGTTGGTGACCTGGCGCTGCCACACCTGCTTGCCGTTGTTGTCGAAACGGATCATGTGCATGGTGTTGCAGGGGCTGGACTCGCCGCCGCAGAGCGGGCCGCTGCCACAGTTGCCCTTACGGGTGAGCAGGATGACGCCGCCGGTCGCGTCGGCCTGCACGTCCTGCAGGTCGATGCCGACGAAGCTGGTCGGTTTGCCCACGAGTTTGTCGTCGCAGCCCAGCTTGCCGAGGTAGACCTTGCCGTCGGTGCCGAGCCAGGACAGCCAGGAGGTGCCGTCGGGGCGGGCGGCGACGGCCATCGGGATCTTCTCGGTGTCGCCCTCGTTGCCGTAACCGGTGACCTTGGCGGGCAGGCTGACGGTGGTGACCTTGGTGACCGGTTTGGCGGAGACCTTCCGGGCGCAGCCTCCGGCGGCTGCCGCTTTCGCCGCGGGAGCAGCGGACGCCGGCACCGAAGCGGGCACCGACGGATTGGCGGGGGCCGCCGCAGCCGCACCGGCCGGGGCCGAAGCCGCCGCCGCACCCGTCGCGGGGAGCGAGCCTTCGACCGCGACCTGTTCGCCAGGAGCTGGAGCTGCGGTTTTCTCGTCAGCCGGTGAGCACGCTCCCATGACAAAAGCGGCAAGTGCCGCAATGGAAGCCGTAAGCAGGGTTCTCCGGGCTCGCATGTCCTTTTCCTCGATTGTTTTAAGTTTTACTTAGGGGTGTCTTAAACTGCACGTCATGATCCGCGCATCGACAGACCTTACCGGTCCCCGGCCGCTCATCAAAACGCCACCCAGTCGTCGCCCGGCATCGGTTTACCCCTTCACCACCTGCACGGAATCATCCTGGCCAATAGAGCAACCGGAGGACCGATGGCCCGGCCGCGCATTTCCGTCGTCATTCCCGCGTACAACGAAGAATCAATGATCGGCCCGTGCCTGGAGGCCGTTCTGACCCAGTCCAGGCCCGCCGACGAGGTCATCGTCGTCGACAACAATTCGACCGACCGGACCGCTGAAATTCTGCATGAATTCCGCGGGACGGTAATGGTGCTGCAGGAGCCCCGGCAGGGGGTGCAGCACGCCCGGAACCGGGGTCTGGACGCGGCCACCGGTGACGTGATCGTGCGGATCGATGCGGACACCCGGCTACCCGCCGGGCACCTGGCCGAGGTGGAGGCGGTCTTCGGCGATCCGCTGGTGGACGCGGCGACCGGGCCGGTGAACTACTACGACGTGCCGATGCCGCGGATGGTGGCCCGGGGTGACGCGCTGGTCCGCAGCATCTGGACGGTGCCGAACGGCCGCCTGGACTGGATCTTCGGGGCCAACATGGCGATCCGCCGGACGGCCTGGGAGGCGGTGGCCGCGGGGCTCTGCGCCGACGAGGGTGTGCACGAGGACCTGGATCTCGGCATGCACCTGCGGGCCGGCGGGCACACCGTGCGGTACGCCCGGCGGCTGGTGGCCGGCACGTCGTCCCGCCGGGTCAAGGGTGACTTCGCCGGGTTCCGGCAGTACCTGCTGATGAACGAGCAGGGGTACGCCAAACACATCGGCCGGGTGCGGCGGGGTTCCTACGCGCGGGCCTGGATGACGGCCCGGCTGATCCTGGTGATGTATCCGATGCTGCGCTGGCTGCACACGAACCATCACCGGCGGCAGGGGCTGCCGGCGGCGTCGGCCCGCAAGAATCCGATGTCGAGCACCTTCTGAGGAAGGTGGTTCAGAGGCTGCCTGCCCGAACCAAGCGATGCCTGTGCGGCTTTTTATTACTGACGCGTCAGGTTCATGCATGAACGGAGACTCGACCGCGGGAATCCGTCAACGTCAGGTACCGGCCGGCGGGGCCGCCTGATCACCGCCGGCCGGGGCGTAAACCCGACCCGGCCCTACATCGCGGGGTTGACCGCGGGCTTGACGCCGGGAATCGCGGTCTGGGCGCGCAGTTCGGCGAGTGCCTGGCGGGCGTCGACGGCGCCCTCGGCGGTGAGCCGGTAGAAACGGCGGGCGGGCCGCCCCTCGGCGGTGGTGTCGATCTCCTCCCAGTGGGCCTCGACCCAGCCGGCGCCCTGGAGACGGTGCAGGATCGGGTAGAGGCTGCCGCTGGCCAGGCCGGTGGACTGCATGAGCTCGAGACCGTAGCGGTCCGCTCCGGGGTCGGCGAGGAGCGCGGCGAGGACCCGCGCGGTCGGTACCGTGATCCGCATCCAACCACTCTATCGGAACTCTACATAGGGTCAAGCCGGGCACCGCTGTGAACCGTGCGAGCCTCGCCTCACGTAGTCAGCACCGCCGGTATCCACACCCCCGGCCACCGGCGCACAAAGGAGTGCATCGTGAGCTTCTCAGTATTCGACCTGTTCTCGATCGGCATCGGCCCGTCCAGCTCGCACACCGTCGGGCCGATGCGGGCAGCCCGGCTCTTCGCAGCACTGTTGTCCGGCAATGATCAGGTGACCCGGGTTCGGGCCGAGATGTTCGGCTCGCTCGGCGCGACGGGTCACGGTCACGGGACCCCCAAAGCGGTACTCCTCGGCCTGGAGGGCGACACCCCGGAGACCGTGGACGTGATCACCGCCGACGCGCGGGCCGCCCGGATCCGGGCCGACGGCCGGCTGCGGCTGATGCACGACCGGGAGATCGGTGTCGACCTGGTGCTGCACCGGCGCCGGACGCTGCCGGGGCACCCGAACGGGATGCTGTTCAGCGCATTCACCGCCGACGGCACCGAACTGCTGCGCCGCACCTACTTCTCGGTCGGCGGCGGCTTCGTGGTGCCTTCGGGCGCACCGGCCGACGACGGGCTCCTGACGGCTTCGGAGGCATCGGCCGCCGAGGGGTCAGCGGTGGCTTCGGACGCAGCGGCCGGCGGCGGGTTCGCGGTGGGGGCAGAGCCGACTGCGGCGGTACGCCCGGAGCAGACGCCCGTCCCGCACCCGTTCCACACGGGCGCCGGGCTGCTCGACGCCACCACCGGCACCGAGCAGCCCG
>DATMVU010000763.1:0-2182 GCA_035562875.1 Actinoplanes sp.
CGGCTCGCGGCGCTGCCGGTGGACGCGGTGACCTCCTACTGGGACGGGAAGCAGCCGGCCTACGCCGCCGCCGACCGGTCCAGCGCCGTCGCGGTGATCACCCTGCCCGGCGCAGGTGACGCGGACAAGATGGCGGCGTACGCCGAGATCGAGGACTCGTTCGCCGTCCCCGGTGCGAAGGTCGAGCTGGCCGGCGGCATCCCGCTCGCGCACGCGTCCACCGAGCGCTCCACCAGTGACCTGGCGACCGCCGAGATGATCTCGCTGCCGATCGTGCTGATCCTGCTCCTGGTCATCTTCGGCTCGCTCGTCGCGGCGTCCCTGCCGGTGCTGATCGGCGGCTGCGCGGTCCTCGGCTCGCTCGGCTTCCTGCACGCCGTCGCGCTCACCCACGAGGTCAACTCGTTCGCCGTCAACGTGGCAAGCCTCCTCGGCCTCGGCATGGCCATCGACTACGGGCTGTTCATGGTCGGCCGGTTCCGGGAGGAGCAGGCCGTCCACGACACCGCCGAAGCGGTCAAACGGACAGTCGCCACCGCCGGCCGTACCGTCGTCTTCTCCGCCACCCTGCTGATGACCGCACTCGCCGGTCTGCTGCTGTTCCCGCAGGGCTTCCTCAAATCCCTCGCCTACGGCGGGCTGGCCGCCGTCTTCCTCGCCATGCTGCTGTCGCTGACCCTGCTGCCCGCGCTGCTCGCGGTCCTCGGGCCACGTGTCGACAAGATCCCGGTGCGGCTGCCGTTCACCGCCTTCTCGGCCGGCGACGCCGGCTGGGAACGGCTCGCCGCGTGGGTGCTGCGCCGCCCGGTGGCGGTGGCCGCCCCGATCCTGATCGCCCTGCTGGTCCTGGCGTTGCCGATCCTGGGCGCCCGGTTCGGCGAGAACGACGAACGCCAGCTGCCCGCCGGTGACCCGTCCCGGGTCGCGATCGAGACCCTGAAAGCCGACTACCCGCAGTTCAGCGCCGACAGCGTGCAGATCGTGATCCGGCCGTCCGTCGACACCGCCGGCTTCCTGGAACAGGTGGGCGCCGTCCCCGGCATCGCCGGCGTCACCGGCGGCGGCACCGTCTTCACCGCCACGCTGACCGGCACCGACGTGTTCAGCGACCAGGCCCGCGATGCGGTCACCGCACTACGCGCCCTGCCCGCCCCGGCCGGCGCCGAAGTCCTGGTCGGCGGCCCCACCGCCCGCAACATCGACAGCCTGGACGCCGTCGGCGCGCAACTCCCGCTGATGATCCTGCTGCTGGCCGGAGCCACCCTGATCCTGATGTTCCTGGCGTTCGGCTCGATCCTGCTGCCCGTCAAGGCGGTGGTGATGAGCGCGCTCAGCCTCACCGCCACCTTCGGCTCGCTCGTCTGGATCTTCCAAGAGGGTCACGGGGCGGCACTGCTCGGCGTCACCCCGACCCCGCTCGAAGCCGGAATCGTCGTCCTGATGGCCGCCGTCGTCTTCGGTCTCTCCACCGACTACGAAGTGTTCCTGCTGTCCCGGATGGTCGAAGCCCGGATGCGCGGCGCCACCACCGACGAGGCGATCACCATCGGCCTCACCCGCACCGGCCGGGTGATCAGCGCCGCCGCCCTGCTGCTCATCGTCGTCACCGGCGCGTTCTCGCTGTCCTCGGTCGCCACCATGCGTTTCATCGGCGTCGGCATGATCATCGCGTTGGTCCTGGACGCCACAGTCGTCCGCGTCCTGCTCGTCCCCGCCGTCCTGCGCCTCCTCGGCGACGCCGCCTGGTGGGCGCCCGCACCGCTGCGGCGCCTCCAGGAGAAGGCCGGACTGGCCGAATACGCCGGCGAGGAGGAGGCCACCGGCCGGCATGCCCGGCGCGACCCCGGCGTCATCGACGGGACGCTGGTGACGCATGCGCTGCCCGGCAAACCCGTACAGGCAGCCCTGCCGTCCGGTTCCTCCGGTTCCTCCGGTTCCTCCGGTTCCTCCACCGATCCGGTGGTCCTCGAATACGAGGACTTCCTCAACTACATCTCCGGCAAGAACGATGCGATGGCCCACACCGGCGGCCTGCTACCGGACCGTCCCACTTCTTCCGCCCCCGGCTCCGGTACGCGGGACAAGAAGTCCCCTGACGACCGGTCCCCCGAGTCCCGCTCCCCCGGCCGGCACCGCACCATCGACCTGGCACCCCACGCCACCCCCAGACTCGCCGCAGCCG
>DATMVU010000764.1:0-21376 GCA_035562875.1 Actinoplanes sp.
CCGGTCATCATCGGGGTGCTGATCCTCGTCGCGATCTTCGTCACCGTACGGCCGCAGATGGGGTTGATCGAGGAACCCGCGAAACGGACCGCCTGGCGGCGCGGGGCGGCGGTGGCGGTCGCCGGTGTCGGGATCGCCGCCTACGACGGCCTGATCGGACCGGGTACCGGCACGTTCCTGGTGCTGGCGTTCACCACGCTGATCGGTGCGGACTTCGTGCACGGCTCGGCGATGGCGAAGATCGTGAACACGGCCACCAACCTGGGCGCGCTGATCGTGTTCGCGGCGACCGGCCACGTGGCGTGGCTGCTGGGTGCGGCGATGGCGGTCTGCAACGTGGTGGGTGCTCTGATCGGGGCCCGGATGGCTCTCCGCCGCGGTGCCGGGTTCGTCCGGATCATCCTGCTGGTGGTGGTGCTGGCCCTGATCGCCCGCCTCGGCTATCTGCACTGGCAGGACGCATAATCGTGCGATGAGCGCAGACCTGCAGAAGTTGATCGCCACCGTCGAGGAGCAGGAGCAGCGGCTGCTGTTCCCGCGGTTCAGTGAGGCCGACGCGTGGGAGCTGGGGTCGCTGCTGGTGCGCCTGGCCGGCGAGCGTGGCCTGCCGGTGGCGATCGACATCCGGCGCGGTGAGCAGCAGCTGTTCCATGCCGCGCTGGCCGGGTCGGCCGCCGACAACGACGCGTGGATCGAGCGCAAGGTGCGGGTGGTGTACCGGTATGCCGCGTCGTCGTTCCTGGTCGGCCGCCGCCTGGAGGCCAAGGGTGTCACCTTGGACGCGGGTATGGGTGTGGATCCGGCCCGGTTCGCGGCGCACGGTGGCGCGTTCCCGGTCCGGTTGCCCGGCACCGGTGTGGTCGGGGTGGTGACGGTGTCCGGGTTGCCGCAGGCCGACGATCACGCCCTGGTGGTGGAGGCGATCGAGGTGTTCCTGTCTGCCGACGGCAGATGACTCCCGGCGTGTCCCGCCGGGATGCGGCAGCCTGGCGGGCGATACCTGGGCGTGGCTGCCGGACTCCCCGCCGCAACGCGCCGACCGGCCGGTGCTGGGCCTGGACCCGCAGGTCGAGTCAGCCCTGCTCGGCCACGACGTCCAGGCCGGGGGTGGCCAGTAGTGCCCTGATCGCGGTCGGCCCGGCGCCGATGCCGGCCCAGGTCGGGTCGACGTCGCTGGCGAAGAACCAGTTCTGGTCGGCCGGCCAGACCATCGCGGGCGGGGCGGTGTCCGGCAGTTCGGTGACGCCCCGCAAGGGTCCGCGGAACAGGGCGAGATGCCGGTACGCCAGCCCGGTCAGTAGCGGCCCGTCGCCGACCTCGCCGTAGCCGTCCCACACGGCGAAGAAACAGTCGTCGGGTGTCGACGTGAACGCGGCGAGCACCCGCAGCGCCCGTACCGCCTGGGTGAGGTCGTCGGGATGGTCCTCGGGCACTTCGACGTCGTTCTCGTCCTGGCCGTCGGCCGGGTCGGGGATGTACCGCAGCCGGGCGTAGGCGGCGAACCCGTCCGGTCCCATGGTGATCAGCCGGGAGCCGTCGGTCGCGGACTGGACCAGCCAGTCCGCGCCCGACATGTCGGTGCAGCGGTGCAGGGTCACCGCCCGGAAATTACACGTGTGCGGCGGCGTGCCGTCCGGCGGCCCGGCCGGAGAACAGGCAGCCGCCGAGGAACGTGCCTTCCAGGGCGTTGTAGCCGTGCACGCCGCCACCGCCGAACCCGGCGACCTCACCGGCCGCGTACAGGCCGGGGATCGGCTGCCCGGTCGCGTCCAGGGCCCGGGAGTCCAGGTCGGTCTGGATGCCGCCGAGGGTCTTGCGGGTGAGGATGTGCAGTTTCACCCCGATCAGCGGCCCGGCGGCCGGGTCGAGGAGCCGGTGCGGGACGCTGGTCCGCCCGATCCGGTCGCCGAGGTAGCGGCGCGAGTTGTGGATGCCCTGGATCTGGGCGTCCTTGCTGACGTTGTTCGCAATCTGCGAGTCCCGGGCCTCGACCTGCGCCCGGACCGCCGCCACGTCCAGCAGCGGGCTGTCGGTGAGCCGGTTCATCCCGGCGACGAGTTCGTCCAGGGTGTTCGCGACCACGAAGTCGGCGCCGTGCTGTTTGAACGCCTCCACCGGGGCCGGGGCGCCCTTGCCGAACAGCCGCTCCTTGAGGAAGCCGCGGCGGTCCCCGGCGGTCAGGTCCGGGTTCTGCTCGCTGCCGGACAGCGCGAACTCCTTCTCGATGATCCGCTGGGTGAGCAGGAACCACGAGTGGTCGTGCCCGGCGAGTTCCGGGGTGGTCCGCAGGTACTTCAGGGTGCCGAGGGTGTCGTACGACGGGAAGTAGGGTGCCGGCAGGCGGCGGCCGAGGGCGTCCAGCCACATCGGTGACGGCGCGGACAGGATCCGGATGCCGTGGCCGGGCCACACCGGGTCCCAGTTCTGCACGCCCTCGGTGTAGTGCCACATCCGGTCCCGGTTGACCAGGCGCACTCCGGCGTCCTCGGCGATCTTCAGCATCCGGCCGTCCACGTACGCCGGCACGCCGGTGACCATGGTGCGCGGTGGGGTGCCGAGCCGGTCCGGCCAGAACTCGCGGACCAGGTCGTGGTTGGCGCCGATGCCGCCGGTGGTGACGATGACGGCCTGGGCGCGTAGTTCGAAGTCGCCGGTGACGTCCCGGTTGGACGGCTCACCACGGCCGGTGCCGGTTTCGGCGAGCGTCTTCCCGCGTACGCCCGTCGCGGTGCCGCCCTCGATGATGATCTCGTCGACCCGGTGCCGGTGGTGGAACACGACGTGCCCGGTGGTGGCGGCCTGCTGCGCGGCGGCGGCGAACGGGGCGACCACACCGGTGCCGGTGCCCCAGGTGATGTGGAATCGCGGCACCGAGTTGCCGTGCCCGCCGGCCTTCAGCTCACCGCGTTCGGCCCAGCCGGCGAACGGCAGCCAGCTCAGCCCCAGCGACGCCAGCCAGGACCGTTTCTCCCCGGCGGCGAACTCGACGTAGGCGCGCGCCCACCGGACGGCGTGTGAGTCCTGGTCGTCGAGACGGTCGAAGCCGGCGCTGGCCTGCCAGTCGGCCCACGCCAGGTCGGCACTGTCGCGGATCCGGGCCCGGCGCTGTTCGGGACTGTCGACGAAGAACAGGCCCCCGAACGACCACCAGGCCTGCCCGCCGAGGTTCGCGGCGTTCTCCTGGTCGACGAGGGCGACCTTCTTCCCGGCGGCGGTGAGTTCGCGGGTGGCGGCCAGCCCTGCCAGCCCCGCACCCACCACGATGACGTCGACGTCCACGGCCAGCTCCCCTTCACGATGAATACGAGAATTTATCGGATTCGTGGTCGTGGGGAAACACACTCCGCAGACCTCTCCCCCACGACATCCACACCCACCGGACCACAATGGGAACGTGCCGCACCCCACCGCCGACGTCGACGGCACCCGCCAGCAACTCACCACCCTGCGACCAGCACTCGTCGACGCCTACGACGCCGCCGTCCCCGGTGCCCGCGCCGCCGTCCTCAACCGGCTGCTCACCGCCCTCGAACACGAACCCCTACCCGGGCTCGTCACCCGCCACCACCACAACGGCGACACCCACGTCCGGTTCACCCGCACCACCGTCACCTACCCCACCGCCGACGCCACCCCCTTCACCGAACCGGCGACGGCATTCACCGACCCGGCGCAACTCGCCGCCCGCCTCTGGCCCGGCCACCGGCTCACCACCGAGATCGCCAACAGTGTCGCCAACCTGGCCCTCGCCCGCGCCGCCGCCACCACCGGCACGAGCACCGGCCCCGGCGTCATCGAGCAGTCCCTCGTCGACGGACACCCCCTGCACCCCTGCTGCCGCACCCGCACCGGCATGACCGTCGCCGACGTCCTGGCCTACGCCCCCGAACACCGCCCCGTCATCCACCTGCGCCGCCTCGCCGTACCCGACGACAGATGGTTCGGCACCGCACCACCGATCCTGCTCGCCCACCCCTGGCAGGCCGCACGCCTGCTCCACGAACACCCGTGGCTCACCGACCTCGGCCCCACCGGACCGGTCCGGCCCTTGATGTCACTGCGCACCGTCGCCCCCCTCGACGGCGGCCCGCACATCAAAACCGCCGTCGACATCCAGATGACCTCCGCCGTGCGCACCGTCTCCCCCGCCGCCGTCCACAACGGCCCCCGCCTGTCGGCACTGCTCACCGCACTCACCGCCGACCTGCCCCTGGACATCCTCGCCGAAACCGAAGCCGGCGCCGCCATCACCGCCCACGGCCCCGACCGCCGCCTCGCCCACCTCGTCCGGCAGGCACCACCCGCCGACGCCATCCCCCTCGGCGTCACCACCGCCCTGCTCGACACCGTGCACGACCCGTACGTATTCATGACCGGCCTCGCCGACGTCCTCTTCCGGCCCCTCGCCGTCATCCTCGCCCGCGGCGTCGCCCTGGAAGCCCACGGCCAGAACACCCTCGTCCAGGTCGTCGACGGCCGCCCGGTCCGCACCTACTACCGTGACCTCGGCGGCGTCCGTGTCCACCCCGGCCGCCTCGGCCACGACCCCGGCCTGCACGGCGACCTCCCCACCGACGATCTCACCGAACTGCGCACCAAGATGTCGGCCGCCGCCCTCGCCACCGTCGCCCGTCAGACCATCACCGCCCTGCATCACCGCTTCAACGCCGACCCCCACCACCTGTGGGGACTCGTCGCTCACGCCCTGCACGGCACCCCGGACACCCAGGCCCTGCTCACCGGCCCACTCCCGGTCAAAGCCACCACCGCCATGCGCCTGGCCGCCAACCCCCTGCACGACATCTGGACCCCCCTCGACAACCCGATGAAGGACCACCGATGATCCGCATCGTCTCCACCGGACGACTCGCCGCGGCCGCCATCCGCACCGAAGCCGCCCTCGCCGTCCACGCACCCCACCTGGTCGACGCCTTCACCCGCAACCTGCCCACCGCCGCCGACACCGTCGGCCGCCGCCTGCGCGCCGCCCTCGTCCGCGAAGACCTCACCCCCGCCACCAGCGGCGGCCGCACCCACGCCTTCCACCGCGTCGAATACCCCACCGCCGGCGTCGCCGACCCCGTCGACCTCCTCGCCGGCATCGACCCCACCGGCAGCATGTCCGCCGAGATCCGCAACGCCGTCGTCAACCTCGCCATCGCCCTCGCCCGCTTCGACCCGAAGATCCCCGCCCCCGGCACCGACCCCGACCTGCGCGCCGTCCACCTGGAACGCCTCGCCGTCGCCGGGCACAACCTGCACCCCTGCGGCCGCACCCGCCTCGGCTGGGACACCGCCGACGTCCTCGCCCACGATCTGGAAGCCGGCCACACCCCCGTCCGGTTCGTCGCCGTCCGCGACGACACCCACCTCGGCGACGACCTCGGCCTGCACCCCGCACCACCCGGCTACCGCGCCCAGCCCCTGCACGCCTGGCAGTACGAAACCGTCCTGCACCGCTACGCCGACCTGTTCACCGACGGCACCCTGCAACGACTCGACGGCCACATCGACGCCGTCCCCACCGCCGCCCTGCGCACCCTGCTCCTGCCCGGCGGCACCCACCTCAAAGTCAGCCTCGACATCCAGGTCACCTCCACCCGCCGCAGCATCTCCGTCGCCTCCACCCGCAACGGCCCCGCCCTCTCCCGCCTGCTGCACCACCTCCTCGACGACATCGGCGACGACCGCATCCTGCTCATGGCCGAAACCGCCGGAGCGGCAGTCCCCGCCGGCACCGGCCGCGACCTGTCCGCCATCACCCGCACCGGACTCACCGGCCGCCTGCAACCCGGCGAGGAAGCCATTCCCGGCGGCGCCCTGCCCGCCACCGACCCCGCCACCGGCCGCACCGTCCTCGCCGGCCTCGTCGACCAGTCCGGCCTCACCCCCGACAACTGGCTCACCGACTACACCCGGCTCCTGCTGCCACCCCTGCTCCGGCTCCTCGCCGACGGCATCGCCCTCGAAGCCCACCTGCAGAACTGCCTCCCCACCTTCATCAACGGCCACCCCCACCGCCTCGCCCTGCGCGACTTCGCCGGCCTGCGCCTGCACCCCGGCCGCCTCACCGACGCCGGGCACACCATCGACCTGTGGCCCGGCTCCGTCATCGGCACCACCGACACCGAAACCCTGCGCGCCAAACTCGGCTACACCGCCCTGCAAGCCCACCTCGGCGAACTCGTCATCCGCCTCGGCGAATCCCACAACCTCGACGAGATCCGCGCCTGGCGCCTCATCCGCCACGTCATCGACGACACCTACGACACCCTCGGCGCCCACCGCAACGCCGCCGCCGACCACAGCTGGCTCACCGCCGCCCGAGTACCCCACAAAGCCCTCGTCCGCATGCGCCTCGCCGGCACCGACGACATCCACATCCCGGTGAAGAACCCCCTCCATGGCTGACCCCACCACGGTCGTCGGCCACACCCCCGCCTACCTCTACGACACCACCGTCCTGCGCGACCGCGCCCGCCTGCTGCGCACCGCACTCCCACCCCGGACCACGATGTTGTACGCGGTCAAAGCCAACGGCCACCCCACCGTCGTACGCACCCTCGCCGGCGCCTGCGACGGACTCGAAGTGGCCTCCGGTGGGGAACTCGCCCTCGCCGTCGACGCCGGCGCCCGCCGCATCGTGTTCGGCGGCCCCGCCAAGACCGACACCGAACTCGCCGCCGCCGTCCACGCCGGGGCACTGCTCAACGTGGAGAGCCCCCACGAACTACGCCGCCTGGCCGCCCTCGGCGTCACCACCGACATCTGCCTGCGCATCAACCGGGCCGGCACCGCCCTGACCGGCAGCCACACCATGACCGGCACACCCACCCCGTTCGGCATCGACGAGACCCAGCTTCCCGCCGTCCTCGCCGGCATACCGGCCGGGCTACGGGTGATCGGCTTCCACCTGCACGCCGTCTCCAACAACCTCGACGGCGCCGCGCACGCCACGTTCCTCACCGACGCCCTCGACTGGTCGATCAGAACCGCGGCGGCGTACGGCATCCCGCTACGGGTCGTCAACGCCGGAGGCGGCCTCGGCGTCGACTACCTCAGCGACGCCTCCATCGACCTGAAACCACTGGCGTCCGTGCGGGTACCCGACGGCATCGAACTCATCCTGGAACCCGGCCGCTGGCTGGCCGCCGACGCCGGCTGGTACGCCGCCGAAGTCCTCGACCTCAAAACCACCCACGGCCGCACCTTCGCCGTGCTGCGCGGCGGCACCCACCACTTCCGGCTACCCGCAGCCTGGGGCTACTCCCACCCCTTCGAGGTCCTCGACGTCGACGAGTGGCCCCACCCGTACCCCCGCCTCGAAGTTCGTGACGTCGACGTCGACGCCGTCGGGGAACTGTGCACCCCCCGCGACGTCCTCACCCGCGGGCAACACGTCCCCCGCCTGCGCACCGGTGACATCCTGGTCTTCCCCCGGGCCGGCGCCTACGGCTGGGACATCTCCCACCACGACTTCCTGCGCCACGACCCACCCACCTTCATCACGACCTGAAAGTGCCGGGCCCCACCGCCACCGGCTGTCGCGAATTCTCGGCGTGACGGCCCGATGCAGCCACTCTCCGTCCTGTGCTGCCGGGCCACCTGTTCGCCCAGCACGTCGTCGCAGAGATCGATTACAGCGGAAGAACCGCTGGATACAGCGGACCTGGGGCAGACGCGGTCAGCCGGTCGGCGTAGATCCGGTACGCCTTGCCATCGGCAGAGGACGCGCCGACGGTACCCAGCGCGGCCGCAGCGGCCAGCAGCGTCTGGTGGACCTCGGGCGCCCGCGTCGCAAAGGAACATTCGACGACATCAACGGATCTGCCGCCGCATGTACGGCAGGGGCCAGTCCACGCCGAGCACCGCATCCCGCTCAGGATGCCTTGAGGTAAGGTCGCTCGGTGGCGGCGGGCGCCTGCCCTCTCCCTCGGCGAGGAAGCCGAGATGGTGAAGTCCCGTAGCTTGTCTTCTGGTGATCGACGCGACGAATCCGCCGGCGGTCCCGGGCAACGGAGAGCCCCGTTCGGACACGACGCCGGTCAAGGAGCCGTCATGATCGTGACCACCGGCCCTAAAGCCATGGCGTCCCGGCGTCGGTTGCCGGCCGCGTCACGGCCACTCGAAACCGAACGCCCGCAGCGGGCGCAGGCCGCGCTCGTCAGGCTCGGCCAGGTCCGCCTCGATGTCGACGGTGATCGTGCCGAAGAAGTTGACGTTCAGGTACCCCCCGGAATGGGCCACGTCATGACATCACCCGGCCTCCCCGAGGAGATCGCCGACCTGATCCGGCCATGACCCCGGCACCCGCCGCGCCAGATGCACGAACAGATCCGCGCACACCTGCACCCGCGCCGGCAACACCCCCGCCACCGCGGCCAACGCCTGCTCCCGCACCACCGGCGGCAACTCCAGATACGCCGACACCGTCGACAGATGCCCCACGAACTCCGCCGCGCCCATCACCAGACGCCGCTCCAGCACACACTGCCGCACATCGGTGAACAACGGCGACCGCAGCAACTCCGACCCCGGCCACTGCATCACCTCCGCCGGCCCCGTCCCGTCCGGCGACGGCACATCGTCACGCTCCAGAAACGGCGCCCGCGCCACCCGCACCGCCTCCACCAGCCCCGGATCAGCCAACTCCATCGGCCCACCGAACGACGCCACCACCCCACCCGGCTCGAGCCACGACGCCACCCGCTCCCACCGGCCCTCCGGCCGCGTCCAATGCAACGCCGCCGCCGCGAACACCAACCCGAACCGCTCCCCCGGTACGAGATCCTCGAACGCGCCCCGCACCACGGTCACCGACGACGGCACCCGCCGCCGCAACTCGGCCAGCATCCCGGCGTCCGGATCGGTAGCCGTCACCGCCACCCCACGCGCGGCGAACAACCGGGTCGCCTTACCCGTCCCCGCCCCGATCTCCAACGCCGACCGCACCGGCCCACCCGCAAACCCCATGACCAGGTCGAACAACTCCACCGGATACCCCGGCCGGAACCGCTCGTACGCCTCAGCGACGGCACCGAAACTCAACTCACGCGACATGCCGGACATGGTCCCCGACCACCGGCCACCCCAGCCACCGACTTTCCGTAAACCTCAGGGAACCGCCCTCGGGGAACCACCGGAAGCGCCACCCACCACGACACCACCAGGATCGTCCACATGACACGGACCGCACTCCTGGCCGCACCACTCGCCATGACCGCCTACGGCATCACCCGCATCATCGGACGCCTCGACGGCCACTACGGCCCCGGACCCGACTGGCAGCTCGCCCACCTCTTCGGCCGTCGAGGAACATCGGAACGAGAACTGGCGCTACGGATGATCTTGAGGCGTCGACACGTTCGGGGTGCGTCGGTCGCCGTGTCCGGCTGACCGTCAGCTCGGCTTTGATCATGTTCGATCTCCTCTAGCGTTTCGGGCTGTGCCGGTTGAGTTCCTCACTGATCAGCAGGCGTCCGGCGTCGCGCCAGCAGTAGCGTCGTGTGGATAGTGAGCGGCACCTCGTCGGTGAACAGTGTCGCCATTGCCGCCAGTAGGTCCTCGCGTACCGGTTGCGGCAGCATCCGAAATTGCGACCTGGTCTGCGCCAGATCTAGGTAGTCCGCCTTCGGCATGTTCCAGCGACGCTGGTAGTGGCGGCTGGTGAGGTTCTCGAACGCGGAGACGCCGGACAGGTCGTCGCCGGGCCAGCGATGCCACACCTGTTCGGCGGTCACCGGCTCGTCGTTGATGACCACCGTGGGGGCATGCTCGGCGAAAGTCTGCAGCATGCTCGTACGCAGGGCGGGTGCGGTGATCCGCTCGGTGTTCCAGAACAGGGCCAGCGTCGCGCCGTCCGCGAGAGCGTCCGCAGCCAGTGACCATCGCGTCTCGGGCGCGGTCCAGTGCCATGCCTCCGCGCTGAACAGAAGCCCGAACCGCCGCGTGGGGCGGAACTCCTCAAAGCTACCGCGTACCACCTGCACGTCCGGAAACCGGGCCACCCGCCGGGCGAGGACCTCGGCCATGGCATCGTCCGGCTCCAGGGCCACGACAGGCAGACCCTCCCGGGCGAACAGCTCGGTGGCCCGGCCGGTGCCCGCTCCGACGTCCAGCGCCCGCCGGCCGTCGATATCCGGTTGGCTGAACCTCATCACGTCACCGAACAACTCAGCGGGGTATGCCGGGCGCACACGGTCGTAGTCGCCGGCGACCTCGCCGAAGACCCGGGCAGGATTCCGATCCTCCATCACCACAGGATATGGATGATTGCCAACGATCCTGTCGTGCTGCGTCGGCATCCGTACCTGACGTGGCGAGCGCGAAAGGCCCTCTTCGGACACCCCTCTGTCAGTAGCGGAAGTTGCCGTCCAGGGCCAGGGCGGACTGACCCCACCCGCCTGTCGCGGCGACTGAGCCGATTAAGCATTGTTGGGACCGGGCCCTTGTCCGGGTCCGTTTCGGCGTAGTTCTCCCATCTCGGCGGCGAGGCGCCGGACTTCTTCTTCGAGCCGGGCGAAGGCGTCGGGTTGCACTTCAGATTTCACGTGCTGGTAGGTCCACGGGTTGGCGATCATGCGTTCGATCTGTTGGCGCAGGAGTCGATCGGTGATGCCCAGCACGGAGAAAATGTCGTGCGCTGGTGCTGCTTCCGCTGCCATGGCGATCACCACGTGCTCGGTGCCGACGTGGTCGTGCCGCATGTCCAAGGCGATCTTGAATGCGTTGGCGAGTGCTTCGAGGGCGTCGGGTGCGAGGGCGCCGGTGCCTTCACGGCTCTGCGGAAGGTCGGGGACCGGAAGGTCGACGCCAAGGGCTTGGACGGCGCGGGCGCCGAGGTTCTCCCCGTCTTTAAGGATGCCGCAGAGTAGGTCGAGGGCGGAGACGTCACGGCCCTGACCGGCGCGCAGCGTTCGCTGGTTGTCGATGATGGCGGCGAGGCGTGGGGTGAAGTGCCCCTGTCCCGTGTTGCTCAGTTGTACCAGTTTGGCCAGTGCCGACTGCAGCGCGGATTGACACACCGCCGAGATCGACAGGCCGGCTGCTCGGACGGCTCGTTCCAGATCGTCTGGGAGATACACGTTGACTTTGCCCATGCCCCCCATACTATAACCCCATGTCTAACCCTTCAAGTAGCCCGTCCACTAACCCGTTAGGTAACCCAATCCAGATGTTGGCGGCTGACGCGCAGGAAACGGCGGACCGACTGGCCGGGTTGCCGACGGTCGCCGGGGTGCAGGTGGCATGCCTTGACGCCGGAAAACTGACGGTGGGGACGGCCGGCGTGGCCGATGTGGCCTCGCGGGAGCCAGTGACCGGCGCAACACGGTTCCGCATCGGGTCGATCACCAAGCTGCTCACCGCCGACCTGGTGATGCGCTGCGTGCGAGCGAGGCGACTTCGCCTCGACGACCCGGTGGGCCGGTTCCTGCCCGGCGTCCGGGAAGAGGTTCTCGTGGGCCACCTGTTGTCACATTCCTCCGGCCTGGACGCCGGTGACGTGTTCGTGGACACCGGTGACAGCGACGACGCGGTCGCCCGTTACGCCGAGATGGTGAGCAGCGCCGGGTCACTCTTCCCACCAGGAGCGACGTTCTCCTACTGCAACGGAGGCTTCGTGCTTGCCGGACGGCTGGCCGAGGTGGTGCTGGGCCAACCGTGGCGGGCTGCGATGCGCACGCTGGTGTTCGACGAGGCCGGCCTGACGGAGACGGACTTCGTGACCGGCACGGCCGCCGAGCACGATCTCGGCACCGCCCGCGGTCACACGGTGCGCGATGGTGCCCTGGTAGCGCTGCCGCGCCGCATCGACAATCCGATGTGTACCCGCGGTCTCGACCCGGCCGGCGGCACCCTGGTGTCGACCGCAGCCGACCTCGGCCGGTTCCTGCGGTGGCATCTCGACTCCTTGGGTACCGAGGTGATGCGCACCTTGCGCGCGCCCGCCCCCGGCGGCGTAGCGACCATGCTCGGCGCAGGCCTCGGGTGGATGGTCTGGGTGAACGCCGCCCAGGCCAGCATCCGGATCGGTGGCGCCAATCCCGGTCAGTCCGGCATCCTCGCCGCCGACCCGATCAGCGGGACCGCCGTCGTCGTGCTCACCAACTCCGACCAAGGGATCAATGCCGTCAACGCACTTCTCGACGGGCCCGGGCCGACTCCGAGCGGCGTGACTGAGCCGGCCTCGGTAGACCTGTCGCGCCATGCCGGCCGATATGCGTCCCACGCCCTCACCGTAGAAATCGCCACCTCAGGTAGCGGCCTGCTCGTCCGCGCGCCCGGGCATCCCGACATTGCCTTGGCGCCGCGCGACCGTCAGACCTTCGACTCACCGGCTGGCCCTATCGCCTTCCTCGACTTCGACGACCAGGGCGTGCCGACCCTTCTGCGATGGCGGATGCGGGTCATGCGCCGGAGCATGCCGGGAGATTCCACCCGGCAACTCGCCTAAGGTGTTGACGGACAGGGGCGGGCGGCTGACACAGTCAGCCGCCCGCCCGCCCGCCGGACGTGGCGGGCGGTGCGCCGATCGCTACGTCCGGCATGGAGAGGCGGGCCCTGCGAAGCTGAAGATCAGTCGTCGGCAGGCGGCCTACTTTCGGATCGAGCGTCCAGGCGTTCGTACCGCTGCCGGGCAGCCTGCGCAGTGTTCAGGCCGAGACTGAAGGCGATGTCCTGCCACGTCATGCCCATCCTCCTGGCGATCGTGAGCAGAAGCAGCTCGGTCGACTCAAGGTCAGCTCGCATACCCGGCACGAGGGTCAGGGCAGCGACGAGGTCGTCGTGGTCAATGGCAGGCTCGCCCGCCTCCAGACTGATGGAACCGCCGGCCAGCCCCGCCACGAGCCGAACCACCTCATGTGGAGCCGGCATGTCGGGATGAATCTGCCGCTCTCGACGCGCGGCATCGCCGGCATGCCGCTCAGTGAGATGCGTCAGAGCGTGGTAAGCGCGTTCGGCGCGTCGCGCACCGGAATCGAGCTGGGTAAAGACAGTGGGCATGCCGACAGCATGCCTCATTGAACGACTTGTTTTCAACATGAAGTTGAAAACAACCCAAGCGGCGTGCGGCGCTCCTGGGTCTTCGCAGAAACGTTCAGTTGCGAGAGTTCTGCGAGACGGGTGATCGCGAGGTCGGTTTCCGAGGTCGACTGCACGGTCGGGAGTCGCCCTTGCTGGGCCGGTGCAGCCGGGTGCGGACCTCTGGCCTGATCGGAATCGTATGCACTAACGTCGATCTTGATTCGTGTTCCTGTGCACGGCACGGGAGGATCGACGGTGGACGAGGCGCACGTAGTGCCCGAGCGGGGCGTGTTGACGGCGTCTTCGGTGGCGTGGGATCTCGCGGTTCGCCGCGCTGAGGTGATCGGCCGTCTCGCCGGGCTGGACGAGGTCGGCCACCGTTGCGCGGACGAGGCCGCCGCCGAGTTCGGCTTGTCCCGGCGCCAGGTGTACGTGCTGCTGCGTCGTTGGCGGCAGGGCGAGGGGGTCGTCTCGGACATGCTCCCCGGCCGGTCCAGCAGCGGCCGGGGTCGCGAGCATCTTCTCGAGGCGGTCGAGGCGGTCATCCGAGAGGTGCTGCGTACCCGGTACCTGACCAAGCAGCGGCGCTCCATGTCGGCGGTGCACCGGGAGGTGACACGGCTGTGCCGGGGCCGGGGACTGCCCTCGCCGTCGCGGGGTGCGCTGGGCGGAGAAGCTCGATCCGGTGGCCACGACGCTGGCGCGGGAAGGGGGACGCGGCCCGGCCGCTGCGGTCGGCGGGTGGGGTGCCGCCGCAGGTCAGTGAGCTGCTGGGACAGGTTCAGATCGACCACACCGTGATTGACGTGATCGTGGTCGACGAGCGGCATCGGCTGCCGATCGGACGTCCGTACATCACCGTGGCGATCGACGTTCTCAGCCGGGCGATCGTCGGCCTGGTGGTGACGCTGGATGCGCCGTCGGCGTTGTCGGTCGGGTTGCGCCTGGCGCACATGGTGACCGGCAAGCGGGCGTGGCTGGAGCGCATCGGCGTCGACGTCGCCTGGCCCTGCCTCGGTCCTGAAGGATTTGAGCCGGGACGAAACCCTTCACACCCGCAGCTGCTTTTCCCGTTCGGCAGGGCCGCACCGCGGCGAGCGGTGATACTCGGTTGCGCAGAACGCCGACCAGCCGAGACCAGTGGGCGTCGCGGCGCGTCGATGGCGGCACAGGTCCCACGGCAAGGTCGTGACCCCGGCCGGCGCGACCGTGAGCAAGCGATGCAGGAACGCGGACCGAGCGGATGTCCACGGTCGGTGGGTGTGTGGCGGGTCAGGTACGGCGGGGGTGTCAGACCGATTTGGTGCGGTGGAGGGCGCCTCCGCGATACGGCGCAGGTCTGATGATGACGGGCGGTGGGCCATCTCACCGGGAGACGGGCGGTCACGATGCCGGGGCAGGGCGAGTTCGGGTCGGCTGGGCTGTTGGAGGCGGCGCCGGACGCGATCATCGGGGTGAGCGCGGACGGACTGATCGTGCTGGTGAACGCGCAGGCGGAGCGGCTGTTCGGATACGGCCGTGCCGAGTTGCTGGGCCGACCGATCGAGTTGCTGGTACCGGAGGATGTCCGCGGCGTGCATCCGGGGCATCGGCTGCGGTATGAGAACGACGCGCATCCGCGTCCGATGGGCGCCGGGATGCCGCTGGCGGGCCGGCATAAGGACGGCAGCCGGTTCCCGGCGGAGATCTCGCTGTCCCCGATCGACACCGAACACGGCCGGGTGGTGGCCGCGGCGGTCCGGGATGTCAGCGACCGGGTCCAGGCGGAGGCCAAATTCCGGGGTTTGCTGGAGGCGGCGCCGGACGCGATCGTGGGCGTCACCCCGGACGGGCGAATCAATCTCGTGAACGCGCAGACCGAACGGCTGTTCGGTTACACCCGCGACGAGCTGGTCGGTGAGCCGATCGAGATCCTTGTCCCCGACCGAGCCCGCGGCGTGCATCCCGGCCATCGCGCCGGCTACTTCGCCGAACCGCAGCCGCGGCCGATGGGGGCCGGGATGGAACTGGCCGGCCGACGTAAGGACGGCACCGAATTCCCGGCCGAGATCTCGCTGTCGTCGATCCACACCGAGGACGGGGTGCTGGTGTCGGCGGCGATCCGCGACGTCACCGAACGCCGGCAGGCGGCGGAGGCGCAGAACCAGCTGGCCGCGATCGTGCAGTCGTCACATGACGCGATCATGGGCAAGACCCTGACCGGGGTGATCACCAGCTGGAACCCGGGCGCGGAACGGCTCTACGGCTACTGCGCGGCGGAGATCGTCGGCCGCAACGCCGAGGTGCTGTTCCCGGCCGAGCGGCGCTCCGACGAGGCGGCCATCCTGTCCCGGATCGCCCGCGGTCAGCGAGTCGAGCAGTATCAGACCGAACGGCTGCGCAAGGACGGCAGCACGGTCGTGGTGTCGCTGAGCATGTCCCCGATAGCCGACGCCGACGGCACGATCAGCGGGGTGGCGTCGGTGTCGCGCGACATCAGCGATCGGCAACGGGCCGAGGCGAAGTTCCGCGGCCTGCTGGAAGCCGCCCCCGACGCCATCGTCGGGGTCACCCCGGACGGCATCATCGCCCTGGTCAACGCACAGACCGAACGGCTGTTCGGCTACCACCGCGACGAACTGCTGGGCCAGCCGGTGGAGATCTTGGTCCCTGGTTACGCCCGCGACCGGCATCCCGCGCACCGCGACGGCTACCTTCGCGATCCGGCGCCACGGCCGATGGGCGCGGGCATGCCCCTGGCCGGCCTGCGCAAGGACGGCAGCCATTTTCCGGCCGAGATCTCGCTGTCCTCGATCGACACCGAGGACGGGGTGCTGGTGTCGGCAGCGATCCGCGACGTCAGCGACCGGACCCGTGCCGAGGCGAAGTTCCGGGGCCTGCTGGAGGCCGCCCCGGACGCCATCGTCGGGGTTGCCCCGGACGGGCTGATCATCCTGGTCAACGCCCAGGCTGAACGGTTGTTCGGCTATCACCGCACGGAACTGCTCGGCCATCCCATCGAGATCCTGGTCCCGGACCGTGCCTGCAGCGTGCACCCCGCCCACCGCACCGGCTACTTCGCTCATCCCCAGCCACGGCCGATGGGCAAGGGCATGCAACTGGCCGCCCGTCGTAAGGACGGCACCGAGTTCCCCGCCGAGATCAGCCTGTCCGCGCTGGACACCGAGGACGGCCCGATGGTCTCGGCCGCCATCCGCGACGTCTCCGAGCGCATCGAAGCCCAAGCCGAACGCGAACGGCTCAAGAACGCCGCCGAACGCGAACGCCTCGAAGGCCAGCTGCATCAGTCACAACGCCTGGAGAGCCTCGGCCACCTCGCCGGCGGTGTCGCCCACGACTTCAACAACCTGCTCGCCGTCATGCTCAACTACACCGCCTTCATCGCCGAGGAGATCAACGCCGCCGCCACCGCACCGGACGGCGGCCGCTGGCGGCAGGTCGGCCACGACATCGTGCAGGTCCAGCGCGCGGGGGACCGCGCCACCGAACTCACCCACCAACTGCTCGCCTTCGGCCGCCGCGAAGTCGTGCGTCCCCAGGTGCTCAACCTCAACACCGTCGTCGGCGAGGTCGATGCCCTGCTGCGCCGTACGCTGGGCGAACACATCCAGCTCCACACCACCCTCGCCGAGCATCTGTGGCGGGTGCTGGCCGACCCCGGCCAACTCGAACAGGTCCTGGTCAACCTGGCCGTCAACGCCCGCGACGCGATGCCCGACGGCGGCACTCTGAGCATCGACACCACCAACATCACCCTCGACGGCACCACGACCCCCGTCCGGGGCCCCGCCCTACAGGCAGGCCGGCACGTCAAACTGCGGGTGACCGACACCGGCACCGGAATCCCCGCCCACATCGTCGAACGCGTCTTCGAACCCTTCTTCACCACCAAACCCAAAGGCGAAGGCTCCGGCCTCGGCCTGGCCACCGTCTACGGCATCATCACCCAAGCCGGCGGCCACGCCGAGATCACCTCCACACCCGGCATCGGCACCGCCTTCACCATCCTGCTGCCCGCCACCGACCAGCAACCCGCCGCCGCCGCACCGCTGGCACCCGTCACCACCCGCAGCCACGGCGGGGAAACCATCCTGGTCGTGGAAGACGAAGAGGCCCTGCGCGAAGTCACCCGCCGCATCCTCGACCGCAACGGCTACCACGTCCTGACCGCCCCCAGCGGACCCGAGGCCCTCAAAACCGCCGAACACGCCACCGGGCCCATCCACCTGCTGCTCACCGACGTGATCATGCCGCAGATGCTCGGCAAAGAACTCGCCACCACGATCCGCGAGCGCTACCCCGCCACCCGGGTGCTCTACATGTCCGGCTACGCCCAACCCGTCCTGGCCACCCAAGGCACCCTCGACCCCGGCGTCACCCTGGTCGAGAAACCCTTCTCCGAAACCACCCTGCTCGACCACGTCCGCACCGTCCTGGACACCCCCCACCCGACCTGAACCGGCCCGGCCGGCCACTCACATCCGTAGCGCCGTCGATAACCGCCGCGTGCTCAGCGGTCACGACGATCGCGTCCTCGCACACTTCCTTACCCAGTACGAACTGTTCCACGATCTCCACGGATCCGATGTTCTCGCACAGTGCCACTTGAACACTCGAATGAAGTCGGTACGACGAGAGACACGACGAAGCGGCCAAGAGCGATCTCAAGTCCGTGACCGTCAGCTACCAGGTCTGGAAAGCCCGAAGGACTGAATTTCTTTTGTCCTGGTCGGCGAAGCCGTCCTTCTTGGTGTGATGGGGCGCTCTGCGCCTAGACCATCCTAGGATTCTAGTAAGAAAGCCACTCGCCGACGGCACTCGGCCACGAACTCCGGAAACGTCTCCCAGTAATAGGAGATCCCGCTGACGGCCACGGCGGTGGCCCAGGCCCGCGCCCGGCTCCAGGTCACCTCGTCGAGATCAAGCGATTGCCGGTACGCCGAACGAGCACTCCCCGGCAGATCCCACACCGCAGCATGCTCGGCATCCGGCAGCCCCACCGACACCGCCCCGAAATCGATCACCGCACTCAACCGTCCCCCGCTGACCAGGAGATTCGTCGGCTTGAGATCCCCGTGCAGCCAGACGTGCCCGGCCGTCGACGCGGGCAGCACCAGCCCGGCCCGCCAGATCGCCTCGAGGGCGTCCACCGGCCCGTCCCCGATCAGTGGACGGCACTCACCGAATGCCCGGCTGATCCACTCGTCGCACGGTGCGAGGTCCCCACCCCGGTACCAGCTCAACTCCCCCGCCCGGACCGCCCCGTCCAGCGGCACCGCATGCAGGTCCCGCACGAACCCGGCCAGATCAGCGCCGAACCCGGCCCAGTCGGTGACGGTCGACGCCCCCGCCTCGGCACCGTCGATCCAGTCGAACACCGCCCACTGCGCCGGGTAGGAGACCGAGGGCGTCCCCTCGTACACAGGCCGGGGAATGGTCGTGGTCAGGCCGGCCGCGAGGCGCGGCAGCAACCGCACCTCCTTGCGCAGCGCGCCGGCCCGGTCCACGGTGCGCGGCAACCGGACGAGAAGGTCGTCACCGAGCCGGAACATGACGTTCTCGGTGCCCGCCCCGGCCCGCCGCAACGGCAGCCCGGCCCACTGCGGGCACTGCTCCCCCAGCAGTTCCCGCACCACGTCCGCGCCGGTCGGGATCTCACCCTCGTGCACCGTCATCTGAACCCCCCTCGTTATGTACGCTCGTACACATGACCTCGATGCGTGACCGCATGATCGCCGGTGAGCTCTACATCGCCGACGACCCCGAACTGGCCGAAGCCCTCCTGCACGCCCAGGACCTCACCGACGCCTACAACACCACCAGCGCCCGCAACCCCACCGAACGCCGCCGCATCCTCGAAGAACTCCTCGGCACCATCGGCGACGGCGTCGACATCCGGCCGCCGTTCCGCGTCGACTACGGCCGCTACATCAGCATCGGCGCCCGCACCTTCGCCAACTACGGCCTGATCGCCCTGGACGTCGCCCCCATCACCATCGGCGAAGACTGCCAGATCGGCACCAACGTCCAGCTCCTCACCCCCACCCACCCCGTCGAGCCGGGCCCCCGCCGCGACAAGTGGGAGGCCGCGAAACCGATCACCATCGGCGACAACGTCTGGCTCGGCAGCGGCGCCATCGTCCTGCCCGGTGTCACCATCGGCGACAACACCGTCGTCGGCGCCGGCTCCGTCGTCACCAAGGACCTGCCCGCGAACGTGGTAGCCGTCGGCAACCCGGCCCGCATCATCCGCAGCATCGAAGAATGAGACGCCCCCGCCGCCACGACCCGCACCGCCGCGACCGCCTCATCGACGCAGCCCTCGCCGTCATCGCCCGCAACGGTGTCGCCGGCACCACGCATCGCGAGATCGCCCGCGAGGCAGACGTCCCCCTCGGCTCGATGACCTACCACTTCGCCGACCTGAACGAGATCCTCGCCGAAGCCTTCACCCGGCACGCCGACGCCATCGCCGAGATCTTCGACGCCCGCCTCGGCGCCGCCCGCACCCGCGCCGAAGCCGTCGAAGCCGTCGTCAACCTGGTCACCGACGACCTGCTCAGCCCCGCCAACGACCTGGTGCTCACCGTCGAGCTGTACGTCGCCGCCGCCCGCAACCCGGTCCTGCGAGCAGTCACCCAGGCCTGGATGCAACGCAGCCGCGACGCCCTGGAACGCCACTTCGACAGCACCACCGCCCGCGAGGTCGACGCCCTCATCGAGGGTCTCACCCTGCACAGCGCCCTCTCCACCGCCCCGATGACCCCGGCCCAGCTCCGGCACGCCATCGAGCGATACCTCCTTTAGTACGGAGAAAGCACCGTGACCACCCCCACCCGGCAGGCCAGGCACGCCCGCGCCGCAGTCGCCGCCCTGTTCCTCACCAACGGCGCCGTCTTCTTCAACGTCGTCCCCCGCTACCCGCAGATCCGCGAAGACCTCGGCCTCAGCAACGTCGCCCTGGGCAGCGCCATCGCCGCCATGCCGGTCGGCGCCCTGATAGCCGGGCTGCTCGCCGCCACCCTGATCCGCCGCTACGCCTCGGCCCGCCTGGCCGCCTTCGGTGTCACCCTCACCACCCTGTGCGCCCTGGCCATCCCGTTCGCCCCCAACGGGTTCGCCCTCGCCGCCGTCATGTTCGTCTTCGGCGCCGTCGACGCCGTCATCGACGTCGCCCAGAACAGCCACGGCCTGCGCGTCCAACGCCTCTACGGCCGCTCCATCGTGAACTCCCTGCACGGTGTCTGGAGCATCGGCGCCGTCCTCGGCGGCCTGATGGGTTCCGCCGCCGCCGGCCTGAACCTCTCCCTCGGCCTGCACCTGGCCATCTCCGCGGTCATCTTCAGCACCGTGGCCCTGGTCGCCTACCGTTTCCTGCTCCCCGGCCCCGACGAGCCGGCCGTTCCCGCCGCGGACACCACGACGTCAAAATCGAAGTCAACTTCCGCAACTGTCGTACGTCTACTGGCGGCCCTGGGCCTACTGGCCGCCTGCGGAGCCCTGGTCGAGGACGCCGGAGCCTCCTGGGGTGCTCTGTTCCTCACCGACGAACTGCACACCGACGCCGCCACCGCCGGCCTGGCAGTGGTGTCCATGCAGGTGGCCATGACCATCGGCCGTCTCACCGGAGACCGCGCCGTCGACCGTTTCGGCCAGCGCGCCGTGGTCCGCGCCGGAGGCGCCCTCACCGCCCTGGGCATGGCCGCCGCCTTGGCCTACCCCACCGTGGGCACCGCGTTGGCCGGGTTCGCCCTGGCCGGCCTCGGCGTCGCCACCCTGGTCCCCGCCGCCATGCACACCGCCGACGAACTCCCCGGACTGTCCCCCGGCACCGGCCTCACCGTGGTCAGCTGGCTGCTCCGAGCCGGCTTCCTGATCTCACCCCCACTGGTCGGTTTCGTCGCCGACCAGTCCAGCCTCCGCGCCGGCTTGTCGACCGTGGTAGCCGCCGGCCTGCTCACCGTCGTCCTGGCCCGAGTCCTGGTCGACCACACAGCCGCCGCTCCCCGCCCCACCACCTGACCGAACCGCCCCGGTCACCGGCGGCCCCTTCCCGCCGGTGACCGGCCATCACAGCTCGACCCTCCGCCCGGCAGCCGCGACCGCCGCCCGCTCCTGGTCCGTCCCGAACCGCTCACCGGACAGCGCGTAGGTGACGACAACCGCATGCTCAGGCACCTCTGGTTCGCCGGAACACTCGTGCATCGGTCCTCCCCCTCGTCGGCGTCCTTCGCCGGAGGCGTGGACGGTAGCCGACGATCGAACCGCAGCTCGGCCGCGCCTTTCCCCGGCAGTTCTCCGGTGCCGTTCGCCAGGTCGCCCTCCCAGCGGCAAACAAAATGCCAGGTTC
>DATMVU010000765.1:0-16837 GCA_035562875.1 Actinoplanes sp.
GTTCGCCGCGATCAGCCGGATCGAGACGGCGATCTCCCGCAACGCCGCCCGGCCCGACCTCAACGCCGCTGGCCTGTCGACCTGCACGCTCAACCAGCAGGGCGGCGCGGTCCCGGTCATCACCACGCCGCCGGCCGCCGAACCCGGCAACAACCTGGGCATCCTCACCGACACCTGTGACACGTCCACCCTGGAGCCGCACGACGGCTTCCAGAAGGGCAACAAGTGTGTCTCCACCGAGTTCGGTGAGGTCGCCAACGCCAACCGGAACCCCACCCTGCTGATCACCTCGGCGCCCAGCCAGGTGAACCGCAACCAGCCGTTCCAGATCAAGGTCAGCACCCGCAACCTGATCCGGGACCGGTTCCTCGCGGCCGGTCAGGGCGGCTACTACGTGGAGAGCAGCGTTCTCAAGAACGGCATCACCCGCGGCCACTTCCACACCGCCTGCCGGATCCTGGACAGCCAGAACCAGGCGCCCGCGCCGGAGCCGGTGCCGGCGTTCTTCGTCGCCACCGAGGACGGCCGCGGCAACAACGCCCCCGACACCATCACCATCCAGGTGCCCGGGCTCGCTCAGTCCGGCACCTTCCAGTGCTCGTCCTGGGCGGGCGACGGCTCGCACCGCATCCCGATGATGCAGCGCGCCAACCAGACGCCCGCCCTCGACTCGGTCCGGGTCCGGGTGCGCTGACTTCTCTTTACTTGGCCTGCCCGGCTTCTCTTTACTTGGCCTGCCCGGCTTCGACCGGGCGGGTCAAGGACACCGAGCCACCCATGCACAGCCCCGGCTCCTTGCCCAGCTTCTCCGCGATCTGCAGGCAACGGGCCACCTGATCCACACTCGCGTCGGTCCGGGTGATCTCCGCCCGGGTCTTCGCGTTCGCCTTGTCGATCTCCAGGTTGCGGGCCTCCAGGATCTTCTGGCCGTACGCCGCGATCGCCTGCGTGGTCGGGTCGTCGTACTGCGGCGACTCGAACGCCACCGACTTCACCACGATCTCGTCACCCAGCTCCGCGTTCAGCGCCTGAATCAGGGTGTCCTTGTAGGTCTTGTTCAGATCCGGCGCCGGCGCGTCCCCACTGGTCGGATCCACCGCACCCAGCGGGTCGAACGTCGCGAAGATGGACGTCATGGCACCGTTGATCTGCGGATTCACCCGGCGCTCGATGAACACCTCGAACCGGGACTTGCCACCCACCTCACGGTAGGCCGCCCAGTTCTCCGGCGCCTTCTCCGCCTTCGCCGACCACTCGATCTGCACCGGGATACAGGCCCGTCGCTGCGCTGCGATCGTCACCCAGACACACTCGTCACCGAGATGCGAGTAGGTCTGCCCCGAGGCGTCCCACTCGTCGATGCTCTCCCACGGAAGCGTCCACTGCAGACCGGCGCCGGTCGTCCGCCCGGTCGGCTTGTTCCAGGCCGTCACGATACCCACGTTGCGGGTCGGAACCACCGTCATGCTGGACGTGAGGATCACCGCCAGCCCCAGCACCAACCCGCCACCGAAGGTCAGCCAGGCGTTACGCCGTACCGAGGGAACCTTGGTCATGACCGCGGTGAGCAGGCCGAGAACCGCCACACCGAGAAGAAGAACACCAAAGACGAACATGCCGGAGACGATATTGCACAACCGCAAGAAGTCGCAGGTCAGGGGCTTTCTATGACAATCCGGAAACCGCCGTACGACAGTCTCGTGATCTTTCCCGGCCGGATCGACGGACATGCACCGCAGAACCGCCTCGGCGTGCCTTTGCGCTGCCCCGGCCCCGACCGCCCGGACGTGGCCCCCGAACAATCTCGGAGGCCACCACACCGCTGATCAAAAAGCGCGCCCGGCAGGATTCGAACCTGCGACCGACGGATTAGAAGTCCGTTGCTCTATCCGCTGAGCTACGAGCGCTGGCCAGCACATACTAGGCGGTCGCGCCGGACTTGTCGTCCGCCTCGTCGGTGGTCTGGTTCTCGACCGCCGCCTCGGCCGCCTCCAGAGCGGTCGCTTTGCCCGGTTGGTCCTCCGGTGCGGGTGGGATCGGCATCTCCGTGGTGCCCGGCGCCGGCAGGAATGCGTCCACCCATCGTCCCAGCTCACGGAACACTTCGGCGCGCACTTCCGGGCCGGAGAGGGTCAGGTCGTGCATACCGCCGTCGAACTGGGCGATGGTCACCCGCCGGCCCAGACCGGGGGCCCATCGGGTGATGTGATCGACGTCCAGTACCGAGTCGCTGACCCGGACGTCGTCGCTCCACTCCCGCCCCCGGAACGTACGCGTCGAGCAGGCGACCAGGACCGGCGCATTGATGGACAGGCCGGACCGCAGTTTGATCTGCCCCCGCCGGATCGCCTCCAGCCAGCCCATCCGGACCGGAAAGCCGCTGATCGGCTTCCAGTCCAGGTCGTAATCCCACTCACCGTCGTGACCGCTGTGCAGGCTTCGACCGTAAAGACCGAGGCTCGAGACCGGCAATTTCCGGTACGGGGTACGGCCGGTGACCGCCAGCACCATCGCCAGCAGTGGGCGGCGCACCACCCAGGGCAGGTTGAAGTCGAAGAACGGGCTGTTCAGGAACAGTCCGTCGACCAGGTCCCGGTTGCGTCTGCTGTGTGCCCACAGCGAGGTGATCAGGCCGCCCGTGGAGTGGCCGGTGACCAGTAGCTGATCGTGGCCGTCCTGTTCGCGGATGAACCGGGCCGCCTCGTCCAGCTCCGGGAAGTAGTCGGCCATGTCGCGGGCGAAGTTGGGTGTCTGGTGCGGGAGCAGGCTGCGGCCGTACTTCCGCAGGTCCAGGGCGTAGAAGTCCCAGCCCCGCTCGACGAAGAAGTCGGCCATGTGGGTCTGGAAGAAGTAGTCCACGAACCCGTGCACGTGCAGTACGGCCCGCCGGGACGGGGTCTGTGCCCGGCGCCGGACCAGGGTCGCCACGACCGGGCCTTCGTCGTCACTGCCCAGCTCGATGGTGTGCCGTTCGTACGGCGGTCCGAGGACGTCGGTCTCCACGCCATCAGGCTACCCACGGGTAAGGGCCGGTGCGCCATACCAGATCACCGATCGTCTTCCGCTCGTCGTCCACAGTTCGCCGCTGTCCACAATCCGTGCCCGCAAGATCATCGTCGGTGACGCAATCTCGAACCCGGACGCACCACCACGCCACCTTCGACAGGGAGCAGAACACCGTGTTCGAGACCAACCTCGCCATCGTCGGCAACGTCCTGACCGCACCCGAATGGCGCCGCACCACGAGCAACAACCAGCTCGTCGCCAACTTCCGGGTCGCCTCCACCGCCCGCCGCTTCGACCGGGAGAGCAACCGCTGGATCGACGGTGACGTGCTCCGCATCCGGGTCACCGCCTGGCGCCGCCTCGCCGAGGGGGTCGCCTCCTCGATCAGCGTCGGCGACCCGGTCGTCGTCTACGGTCGCATCTTCACCCGCGACTGGGTCGACGACGACAACAAGAACCGCGTGTCGTACGAGATGGAGGCGCTTGCCGTCGGCCACGACCTGGCCCGCGGCCGGACCCGGCTCTTCCGCAACAAGCCGGTGCCGCTGAGCGCCGTCGAGGGGGCGGACAGCGAGACCGTCGTCCGCGGCGAACCGACCGAGGCCCTGCCCGACGGCGAGGCCCCGGTCCGGTTCGGTGACGGCCTGCCCGGCGAGGACGCGCCGACGTTCCTCGAGGTCGTCGCCGGGATCGTCGATGAAGCCGCCGAGACCGTCGGTGAGCCCATCGCCGCCTGAGACCTTCCCGGGACCGTCACCACCCACGGCTCCGACCCCTGAAGGAGCCCTCGGGTGGCGGCGGCTGCCCCGGCGGCCCGGCCCGGCCTCACCGGCGAGAGGCGACAGGCCGGGCCGCCGGGGCCCACTAGAAACCGCCGCAAGGACGAAGCGATCCGGCCACACCCGGGTATTCACCAAGGTTTCGGTTCACGCCCATTGATTCCTTCTATCGGGATGGGCCGATAGTGCCGCGCAAAACACCCGCCAGTCTGAGCGGCCCGAGTGGGCTGAAGGCATCGTCACCCGGCAAACTGAACCCGTGCTGCTGAAGGACATCCGCGCCATCGTGACCGAGACGGTGGTGCTGTCGCCGGAGGACCCGACGGCCGAGAACACCAACACCAACTGGTTCGGCGCGCCGCCCCACGAGCGTATGGGCCTGTCCGCGGACGAGGTCGTGACCGCGTTCGAGGAGACGGCCGCCGGACTGCGGACCCTCGTGGCCGACGCCGGGCATCAAGGCACCGCCACGTTCTACGTCTGGCACGACGCCGTCGCCGGGCAGCTCCGCTGTTCGGCCGGCACCCGAAAACCCGGCGACCTACCGTTCAGTGACGGTTACCAGATCACCGAAGACCTGCGGGCCATCGTGGTCGAATTCCTGGAGGACCGGGCACCCGGCTCGATCGTCTGGGGCGAACTCGAACCCGTCCCCTATCCGGAGGAGGAGGAACCACCGGCGCTCGCCGTCTGGGCCTTCGACCTCACCCCGTTCGGCCGCTGAGGAACCGGCTGAAGGAACCGCTGCAGAGACCCACACGTTAGGAACGCACAGTGCAACCACGGTGGACCGCGGACGCTGCCGGCCTCGCCGCCGGATACCTGCTCGACGCCGTGTTCGGCGATCCACGGCGGCTGCACCCGGTGGCCGGCTTCGGCACCGCCGCGGCCGCCCTGGAACGGCGCGTCTACCGGCCGAACCGTTCGGCCGGAGCACTCTTCACCGCCGTCGCCGTCGGTGTGCCCGTACTCGCCGGGCTCGCCGCCGGCCGGGCCACCCGTGACCATCCGGTGGCCCGGTTCGCCGTCACCACCGCGGCCACCTGGACCGTGCTCGGTGGCCGGACCCTCCGGCGGGAGTCCCGGGTGATGGCCCGCCATCTCGGCGCCGGGGACCTGCCCGCCGCTCGTGGACGGCTCAACCACCTGTGCGGCCGGGACCCATCCGCCCTCGACGAACCCGAACTCGCCCGGGCCACCGTCGAATCGGTCGCCGAGAACACCTCCGACGCGGTCGTCGCGCCGCTGTTCTGGGGAGCGTTCCTCGGACCGGCCGGGCTGCTCGGCTATCGGGCCGCCAACACGCTCGACGCCATGGTCGGGCACCGGTCCGAGCGGTACGCCCGGTTCGGCACCCCGTCGGCCCGGCTCGACGACCTGCTGAACCTGGCACCGTCCCGGCTCACCGGGCTGATCACGATCGTGGTGTCGCCGATCGCCGGGGGGACACCGTGGGAGACGTGGCGGGTCTGGAGACGGGATCGTGCCGACCACCCGTCACCCAACGCCGGCCAGTGCGAGTCGGCGATGGCGGGGGCGCTCGGGGTTCGGCTGGGCGGCCGCAACGTCTACTTCGGCCGCAGCGAGACCCGTCCGTTCCTCGGCGACGGGCCGAAGCCGTCGGCGAGACACCTGCGGCGGGCGGCACGCGTCTCCGGGGCGGTCGGAGCGGTCGCCGTGGCCTTGGCGGCAGCGGTGGCGGTCGCACGAGGTTCGATCACTGCGGGTTCGATCACTGCGGGTTCGATCAGGGCGGGCAGGTGGCGGCGGTTCTGAGCGGCTGACCTGCCGGGCGCCGATCGTCGGCCGGTGGCGGTGAGCTGTGTGATCGACTTCGGTCACCGGGGGCGGGGCTTCACCCGTACCGGCGCAATCGGCCCCTGCTCCTCGTCTGTCGAGGCGAACCAGCGGTCGGCCGGTCTCGGGGCGGGAGTGCCGGGGCGGGCCGGCCGCGGCTCGTGGTGTGTGATCGGTGTTGGTGAGGACCGGATCGCGCATCCGCCGAGTGGCTCACCGGGAGGGAAGCCCATGACCGGGTTGTTGATCGCCGGGACCACGTCGGATGCCGGGAAGAGTGTGCTGACCGCCGGGATCTGCCGGTGGCTGCATCGCAACGGGGTGCGGGTGGCACCGTTCAAGGCGCAGAACATGTCGAACAATTCGGCCGTCGTGGTGACCGCCGACGGCCGGGGCGGCGAGCTGGGCCGCGCGCAGGCGATGCAGGCGGCGGCCTGTGGTCTCGCCCCCGACCTGCGGTTCAACCCGGTGCTGCTGAAGCCGGGCAGTGACCGTTCGAGCCAGGTGGTGCTGTTGGGGGAGGCCGTCGACACGGTGACCGCCGGTAATTACCGGACGTTGCGCCCTCGGCTGGCGGAGACGGCTTTCGCGGCCCTGGACGAGCTGCGCGGCGAGTACGACGCGGTGATCTGTGAGGGTGCCGGCAGCCCCACCGAGATCAACCTGCGGGCCGGCGATTTTGTCAACATGGGCCTGGCCCGCCGGTTCGGCCTGCCCGCGATAGTGGTCGGGGACATCGATCGGGGTGGTGTGTTCGCGGCGTTCTTCGGCACGCTGGCCCTGCTGTCGCCGGAGGATCAGGCGCTCGTCTCCGGCTTTGTGATCAACAAGTTCCGGGGTGATCCGGGCCTGCTCCGGCCCGGTCTGGACATGATCACCGCGGTGACCGGGCGGCCGGTGCACGGAGTGCTGCCGTTCCACCCGGATGTCTGGCTGGATGCCGAGGACTCCCTGGCGTACGGCCGGATCCTGGGTCGTCCGGGACCTCCGCACGGGACCGCCTGGCTGCGGGTCGCGGTGGTCCGGATGCCGCGGATCTCGAACGCCACCGACGCCGAGGCGCTGGCCGCCGAGCCGGGTGTCCGGGTCAGCCTGACCGTCGAGCCGGCCGAGATCGCCGACGCCGACCTGGTGGTGCTCCCCGGTTCGAAGGCGACCGTGGACGATCTGGCCTGGCTGCGCCGGACCGGGCTGGCCGACGCGATCCGGGCGCACGCCGCGGCCGGCAAACCGGTGCTGGGTGTCTGCGGCGGTTTCCAGATGCTGGCCGAGAAGATCAACGACGAGGTCGAGAGCGGCCTGGGTACGGTGCCCGGCCTCGGTCTCCTGCCGGTGGAGATCACGTTCGCCGCCGCCAAGACCCTGGCCCGGCCGTCCGGTTCGGCTCTGGGCACCGCGGTGAGCGGTTACGAGATCCACCACGGATTCGTCTCCGCGGGCACCCCCGAGCCGTTGCTGCGTCACGACGACGGACGACCGGAGGGGGCGGTGGCCGGGAACGTCTTCGGCACGCACTGGCACGGTGCGTTCGAGTCGGACGGGTTCCGCCGCCGGTTCCTCACCGAGGCGGCCCGGCTGGCCGGACGGCAGGGTTTCACCGTCGCCCCGGACACCAGGTTCGCGACGATCCGGGAGCGGGCCCTGGACGTGCTGGGGGATCTGGTGGCCGAGCACCTGGACACCGCCGCGCTGTGGCGGCTGATCGAGGACGGGCCGCCCGCGGGGATGCCCGTCCTGCCCCCGGGTGCCCCGTAGGGGTCTTCTCCGGGTTCATTTCTTGCGGGCACGGCGTAGGTTTGGGCCGGTAAAAGGGCCCGGAAACGCTTGAGAACGGGGTGGCGCAGATGACGACCGAGGAAGACAACCGGCCGGCACGCCGTCGTGTGACACTGACCGGCATCAGCTCGCGGGCTTGGGAGCACCCCGCCGACCGGGGTGCCCTGTCCGCCCTGCGTGAGCTGCGCGGGTTCGACGACGTGGTGAAGACGTTCTTCGGCATGTGGAACGAGCGCGGTTTCCGGCTCCAGTTCCTGGCCGGGGCGATCCGGGTCGACCACCGGCAGTACCCGCGGGTCTACCAGCGTTTCACCGAGGCAGCCAGCGCGCTCGACGTGGCCGAGCTGCCCGAGCTGTACGTGACGCAGGATCCGATGATCAACGGGCAGGCGATCGGTCTGGAGCGGCCGTTCATCGTGGTCACCACAGGCGCGGTGGACAAGCTCGACGACGACGAGTTGCGGGCGCTGCTGGGCCACGAGATCGGTCACGTGCGCAGCGGCCACGCCGTCTACAAGACGATCATGAAGATCCTGACCGGCTGGCTGTCCACCATCAGCTGGTTGCCGGTCGGTGTGATGGCCCTGCGGGCGATCATCGCGGCGATGTACGAGTGGTGGCGCAAGGCGGAGCTGTCCGCAGACCGGGCCGGTCTGCTCGCCGGCCAGGACCCGGCCGCCTCGTTGCGCCTTCTGATGAAACTGGCGGGTGGTGGCGATCTGTCGCAGATCGACACGGCCGCGTTCCTGGAGCAGGCCGCGGAGTACGAGAGCGGCGGCGACCTGCGGGACAGCCTCCACAAGATCGGCCTGACCGCCTGGAGCAGCCACCCGGTGCCGGTGGCGCGGGCCGCTGAGCTGCGCAAGTGGATCGATTCGGGGGAGTACGCCCGGATCGTCGGCGGCGAATACCCGCGTCGTGACTCGGACGGCGACGCCTCGGTCACCGAGGACGTGAAAGCGGCTGCCAAGGCGTACCAGGAGGATTTCGCGAATTCGCAGGATCCGCTGGTCGGTCTCGTGCGACGGCTCGGTGGCGGTGCCGCTGACCTGGCCGGATCGGCTGCCGGCAAGGCCTACAACTGGGCCACCGACGCGGCCCGGCGTGGTCGGCAGAACAACGGTGGAGACGGCACGCCGGAGGCGTGACGGCCCGGCGCGGGCCTACGATCGGCGGCATGAGCCTGAGTGATTCCGATCTGCGCGCCGCGATCCGGCGCGAGATGCCCGGTGTCCGTGCCGACCTGGAACGGTTGGTGCGGATCCCGGGTGTCGCCTTCGAAGGTTTCGACCACTCGCACGTCGAGCGGTCCGCGGAGGCGGTCGCCGAGCTGTTGCGCGGTTGCGGGCTCGACACCGAGATCGTCCGGCACGGCGGCCAGCCTGCGCTGATCGGGCGCAAGGCGGCCCCGGCCGGAGCCCCGACCGTGCTGCTCTACGCGCACCACGACGTGCAGCCCGCCGGTGACCCGGCGTTGTGGACGAGCGACCCGTTCGAGCCGGTCGAGCGGGACGGGCGGCTCTACGGCCGCGGTGCCGCCGATGACAAGGCGGGTGTGATGGCCCACGTGGCGGCCCTGCGCGCGTTCGGCGACCAGCTGCCGGTCGGCGTGGTCGTCTTCGTCGAGGGCGAGGAGGAGTACGGCTCCGACTCCCTCGACACGATCATCCAGGAGCACCTGGAGGAGCTGCGCTCCGACGTGATCGTGATCGCCGACTCCGGCAACTGGGACATCGGGCAGCCCGCGCTGACCACCTCACTGCGCGGTCTGGTCAACCTGTTCGCCGAGGTCCGGGTGCTGAAGAGTGCCGTGCACAGCGGCATGTTCGGTGGTCCGGTGCCGGATGCGCTGATCGCCCTGTCCCGGCTGCTCGCCAGCCTGCACGACGACTCCGGTGAGGTGGCGGTGCCCGGTCTCGTCGGCCGGGAGGGTGCGAGCGTCGACTATCCGGCCGACCGGTTCCGGCACGAGGCCGGTGTTCTCGACGGTGTCGACCTGATCGGCAAGGGCACGATCACCGACCGGATCTGGACCAAGCCGTCGATTTCGGTGCTCGGTATCGACGCGCCCGGCACACTCGTCGCCGCCAACGCGCTCCAGCCCACCGCCAAAGCCAAGATCAGTGTGCGGCTGGCGCCGGGGGAGGACCCCAAGTCGGCGTTCGAGGCGGTTCGCACCCACCTGGAGAAGCACGTCCCGTGGGGTGCCCAGCTGGAGGTCACGCTGGAGAGCGACGGCCTGCCGTGTGTGATCGACGCGACCGGCCCGGTGTACGACGCGGCCCGCGCCGCTTTCCGTGAGGCATGGGACGGCACCGAACCGGTCGACATGGGTGTCGGCGGGTCGATTCCGTTCATCGCCACCTTCCAGGACCTGTTCCCCGGCGCGGCGATCCTGGTGACCGGTGTCGAGGACCCGTATTCGGCGGCCCACGGCCCGGACGAGAGCCTGCATCTGGGTGAGTTCGAGCGTGTCTGCGTCGCGGAAGCCCTGTTGCTCAAGAACGTTGCGGAGACTCTGACGAAATAGAAACGGGGTGGCTGATGGCCGAGCTGTCTTGTGAGGTTCTCGTGGTGGGTGCCGGCCCGACCGGGCTGATGCTCGCCAACTGGCTGACCAGGCTCGGGGTGCAGGTGATCGTCGCCGACGGCAAGGACGGCCCGACACGTGAGTCCCGGGCGCTCGTCGTGCAGGCGCGCAGCCTGGAGATCTACGACCAGCTCGGCATCGGCGACCAGGTTCTGGAGGCCGCGCACCGGGCCGGGGCGCTCGCGCCCGGGTTCGGTGCGCGGGCCTTCGGCCGGATCCCGCTGGGCGCGCTCGGTGACGGGATGACGGCGTTCCCGTTCATCGAGGTTCTCGAACAGAGCCGGAACGAGGAGATCCTCTACGAGAACCTGCAGAAACTGGGCGGTCAGGTGCGCTGGGAGTCGCCGGTGACCGCCGTGGTGCAGACCGACGACGGTGTCGAGGCGAAGGTCGCCAACGACACCGTCCGGGCCCGGTTCTGTGTCGGCTGTGACGGGGCGAACTCGGTGGTCCGCAAGGCCCGCCGGATCGCCTTCGAAGGTGTCACCAACCCGCACCGGTTCTTCGTCCTCGACGCGGTCGGCGCCCGTGGCCTGGTGCCCGACGCGGTGAACGTCCGCCCGGAACGGGACGACTTCCTGCTGGCCTTCCCGATGCGCGGCGGGCTGTGGCGCCTGATCGGCCTGGTCCGGGAGAGCGACGGCGACGGCCGGCTGGACGAGGAGGACGCCCGTGCCCGGCTGCGCCGCATCTACGGCGTCACCTACGACCGGGCCCGCTGGTTCGCCACCTACCGGGTGCACCACCGGGTCGCGGCGGCCTTCCGGGACGGGCCGTTCCTCCTGGCCGGGGACGCCGCCCACGTGCATTCACCGGTCGGCGGCCAGGGCATGAACACCGGGCTGCAGGACGCGCACAATCTCGCCTTCAAACTCGCCGACGTCCTCCACGGCACCCGCAAGGACCGGTGGCTGGACCGGTACGAGGCGGAACGCCGCCCGGTCGCCCGCCGACTCGTCGCCACCACCGACCGGATCTTCAATCTGGTGACCTCGGCCCGCCCGCCGATCCGCCTGCTGCGGCGGATCCTGGTGCCGCTGGTCGCCCCGGTCGCGGTCCGTCTGCTGCCGCGCACCCCCGGCGGGTCCCGGCTGTTCCAGTACGTCTCCCAGATCCGCATCCACTATCCCCTCGAAATCGGTGCGCCGGTCGGGCGCCGGGATCCGGTGATCGGCCGGCGGCTGCCGTGGGCCGGTGCCAACCACGCCGCGCTGCGGGCCGCCTGCTGGCAGATCCACGCCTACGGGGGTGCCGACGCGGCCGACGCGCCCGACCTCGGGATCCCGGTTCACGTGTTCCCGCCGGCCCCCGGCACGCTCCTCCGGCCCGGGGTGTTCTACCTGGTGAGAGCGGACGGGTTCGTCGCCGCGCGCGCCGAACCGGCGGAGGCCGAAACGCTCTTCCGGCATGCCATGGCCAGCTGAAATTCGTTGTCCACAGGGTGGGCTGAGGGAGTGGCGGCGCTGATCGTTCCATGTAGGATTCGTACATGCGTTCGATAAATGCACCGACTCTCTCGGCCGCCCTGGCGAGTCGTGCGCCCCGGGCGACCCCCGGTCCGCGTGACTCACTCGGCCGCCTCCGCACCCGGGACCGCATCGAGACGATCGCCCGGCTCCGTGCCGCAGCCCGTGCACTCGGCGACGTCGACGTCTCCGGGTGGGACGACGCCACCATCACCGACCATCTGGAGGATCTCTCCAAGGTGCTCTGCTCAGTCGACGCCGAGCTGGCCCGGGTCGCCGACGCGGTCCGGGCTCGCGGTTTCCGCATCGCCGAGCCGAAAGCCGCATGATGCGCGACCCCTCCGGTCCGGTGTCGCGCCATCACCGTCGCGGCCCCCCAAGACCCTCATTGGGTACGGGGTGAGCTCCCGTCCGCACAACCCGGCCCCGCTGCCGTCGTCTCCGGTTCTCTTCGGTTCTCCCCGGCTCTCGAGAGTGTGCTGTTCTCGGCTCTCCGGGTGGTCCGATCCGTTCGTGGGCCGGCTGTCCGGCCGCCCACAAAATGCGTGACCTGCTGACAGGATGGGATCGTGCGGTTCCTCGACATCGCTGCCACCTCGGCCGCCGTCACCGCGACGTCCGGCCGGAAAGCCAAGATCGAACTGCTGGCCGCGGCGCTCCGGCTGCTCGAACCCGGCGAGATCGTCGCCGGGGCCGCCTACCTGTCCGGCGAGCTGCGGCAACGGCAGACCGGCGTCGGCTACGCCTCGTTACGTGACCTCCCACCACCCGCCGCCGAAGCCACCCTGACCGTCGCCGCCGTCGACGAGGCGGTCACCGACCTCGCCACGGTCTCCGGTGCCGGCTCCCAGGCCCGGCGGAGACAGCTTCTCGGTGCCCTCTTCAGTGCCGCCACCGAGCCCGAACAACAACTGCTCACCGGACTGTTCAGCGGCGAGCTACGCCAGGGCGCCCAGGCCGGCCTGCTGGCCGAGGCTGTCGCGTCCGCCGCCGAGGTGCCGTCCCCGGTGGTCCGCCGGGCCCTGCTGCTCTCCGGTGACCTCAAACTCGTCGCGTCCGCCGCCCTCACCGGTGGTGCACCGGCCCTCGCCCGGATCCAGCTCCAGGTCGGGACCCCGCTGAGCCCGATGCTGGCCGGCAGCGCCCCCGACGTGGCCGCGGCCCTGCTCGCCACCGGCACCCCGGCGATCGTCGACGCGAAACTCGACGGCATCCGCATCCAGGTGCACCGGTCCGGCGACGACGTGGCCGTCTTCACCCGCAGCCTCGACGACATCACCGCCCGGCTGCCCGAGGTGGTCGCCGCGGTCCGGGCGCTGCCGCTGCGCGAGGCGGTCCTCGACGGCGAGGCGATGCTCACCGACGAGTCCGGGCGGCCCCGGCCGTTCCAGGAGACGTCCAGTCGTGCCGCCACCCGGGGCGCGCCGGTCAGCGGGCTCCGGCCGTACTTCTTCGATCTCCTGCACCTCGACGGCACCGACCTCCTCGACGAACCGGGCCGGACCCGCTGGGCCGCCCTCGGCGACGTCGTCCCCGAGCCGCTGACCGTCGGCCGCACCGAGGTGGAGACCGGTGAAGAGGCGGCCGCCGCGTTCGCTGCGGCCCTCGCCGCCGGCCAGGAAGGGGTGGTGATCAAAGCACCGGACGCGTCCTACGACGTCGGCCGCCGGGGCGCGGCCTGGGTCAAGGTGAAACCCCGGCACACCCTCGACCTGGTGGTCCTCGCCGCCGAACGGGGCAGCGGCCGCCGCCGGGGCTGGCTGTCCAACCTGCATCTCGGCGCCCGCGACCCGCGGACCGGGGAGTTCGTCATGCTCGGCAAGACGTTCAAGGGCCTCACCGACGAGTTGCTGCGCTGGCAGACCGAACGCTTCCAGCAACTGGCGGTCGCCGACGACGGCTGGGTGGTGCGGGTCCGCCCCGAACAGGTCGTCGAGATCGCCTTCGACGGCGTCCAGACCTCGACCCGCTATCCGGGCGGGGTCACCCTGCGTTTCGCCCGGGTTCTCCGCTACCGCGACGACAAACCGGCCGGCGAGGCCGACACCATCGACGCCGTCCGCGCCCTCAACGCCGGCTACCCACCCCCACCGCCCTGAACAGCTCTCCCGCCCGGCCCGGGCTGTGCGCCGGTGGCTACAGGGCGGCGAGACTGCGGACGTAATTGACCTGCTGGTTGATGGTGGAGACGTCGTTCTCACTGTGCAGGGTGATGCGGGCGACGTACTGGTGCGAGCCGCTCGTCACCGTGACGTGCATGGTCCCCAGCGGGACCGTCTCCTTGACCAGGAGCAGGAGCAGACTCAGGAACCCGGTCGGGCAGATGCCGACGAACGCCACGATCTTCGCCCATGTCGGCGTGCGCCGCTGGGAGACCCAGTGATCGGCGACCTGCCAGCGCGAGCCCGCCAGCGGCAGATCGCCGACCGGGGTTCGTACCACAGTGGAAGTGACCTGGATCTCGGAGATCTCCGCGATCACCGGGCCGATCGCCGTCGGTGAACCAGGGGTTGATGAACCCGGGATCGCGGGCTCCGGCGGGGGCGTGGGCGGACCCCACGGATCGCCCTGCGGGAAGGTCATGCCGCAGACATTAACCGGCGTCGTCCCCGCCCGCGAGGCGACGCTCGGTGCCGTCCGAACGCTCTGCGGTAGCCGTGGCGGCCCGGCTCTCGGCAACCCGCCGATCAGCCTCGGCAACCCTGTCCCGGGCATCCGCATCGGAGACCCGGTCGCCGGAGGCACGGGCAGCCCGGGCGTCGGCGTCGGAGACCCGGTTGCCGGAGGTGCGGGCTGCGGCGCGGGCGTCGGCTGCCGCGACCCGGTCGATGGGCTCGTCCGGCTTCTGCCCGCGGGTGGTGCCGGTCAGTGACCCGCCGGCCTGCTCCGAAGCCTCCCGGCGGGCCTGCCAGCCGTACAGCACGAAGACCATGCCGGCGAAGATCCACCACTGGACGGCGTAGCCACCGTTCTGCCAGGCGTCCTCGTGCGAGATGGGGATCTCGACGAACGCCGGATCCGCGGCCGGGGTCTGCTCGGTGAGCAGGAGGTACGACCCGTACACCGGGTAGGGGAGTTCGGTGGCGAGGCGCGGCAGATTGATCCGGCGGGTGTCGAGACGACCGTCACGGCGTTCCACCGGAGCGGGTCTACTTTCCGACAGGTGAATCTTGCCGACGACCGACACCCGGCCGTCCGGGGCGGCCGGAACCTCGGGGGACAACAGGGCCCCACCGTCCGGAGCGGGAACCCAGCCCCGATCGACGAGAACCGCTGTCCCGTCGTCGAGGATCAACGGCGTGAGGATTTCGAAGCCGACCTTGCTGCCGACCGTACGGCCCCGGGCCTGGACCTCGTTGGACCTGTCGTAACGACCGCTGATCATGACCTTTGTCCAGGCCACGGACTTGCCGGCGTTGGGCCCGGCGGTCCCGGCCACGGTCGGCGCGGCCATCACCGACATCAGTGGCACCGCTTCGGCGGTGGCGGCGGCGTCGATGCGGTCGTTGATACCCGAACGCTCCTGGTATCGGTGCAACTGCCAGTTGCCGAGCACGACCATGACCATCGAGGCGGCGACGGTGAGCGCGGCCGCACCCAGCCAGCGAGGGGTCAGCAGGAACCGGTACACCCCCTGAGGCTACCCGGCCAACCGGTGCCTCCTGCCGCAGCCAGGTAGTCTGCGACCTCCGGCAGTCGATGAACACGTGGCGGCCGCCTGCGGAAACCTCGGGGGAGACATTGATCACCGCCCAGCCTCGTCTGGTCGTGAGCGCGCCGTCGTCGGGCCACGGCAAGACAGCCATCGCCGTGGGCCTGCTCGCCGCGCTCAGCGGCCGTGGCATCCCCACCGCGGGCTTCAAGGTCGGCCCGGACCACACCGACGCCGCGTACCTCGGTCTCGCCGCCGGCCGGCCCGGCCGCAACCTGGACCCGCGGCTGGTCGGCGCTCAGCGGGTCGCGCCGTTGTTCGCGCACGGTGCGTCGGGTGCCCAGCTCTCGGTGATCGAGGGCGCCATGGGCCTGTTCGACAGCCTCACCGGGCAGCCCGAGGTCGACGGCACCGCCTCGGTCGCGGCCGCCCTGCGCGCCCCGGTGATCCTCGTCGTCGACGTCGCAGCGATGGGTCATTCGCTCGCCGCGCTGGTGCACGGCTTCCGGATGTTCGACGAGATGGTGCACCTCGGCGGGGTGATCCTGAATCGGGTCGCCTCCGACCGGCACGAGCAGATGCTGCGCAGCGCCATGGACGACATCGGCATGCCGGTGCTCGGCGCCCTGCACCGTGGTGACCTGCCCAACGTCCTGCCGGCCCGGACGCACGGTCTGGTCCCGGTCGCGCACCGGACCGTGGAGGCCGGCCGTGCGGTGCGCCGCCTGGGCGAGGCCGTCTCCGGTTCCCTCGACATGGACCGGCTGATGGCGCTGGCCACCTCCGCGCCGCCGATCCCCGGCCCGCTCTGGACCCCGGCCGAGGCGGCCGGTGAGGGCCAGTTCGACAAACGGCCGGTGATCGCGCTGGCCGGTGGTCAGGGCGCCCCCTACACCTATGTGGAGACGGCCGAGCTGCTCACCGCGGCGGGCGCGGACGTCGCGGTCGTCGACCCGCTGCGCGACGAGGCACTGCCGCCGGGCACCCGCGGACTGATCGTGGGGGCCGGTCTTCCCGAGGGGTACGCGGAGGAACTCTCCGCCAACCGTCGGCTCTGTGCCGCTGTCGCGCAGTTCGCCCGGGACGGCTGGCCGATCATCGCCGAAGGTGTCGCCCTGCCGTGGCTCGGCCACGAACTGGACGGCCGCCCGATGTGCGGTGTCCTCGACGCCACCGCCACCACCAGCGAGCAGACCGTCGCCGGCTACCGCGAGGCCACCGCCCCCGGCACTTCCGTGCTGGCTCCGGCCGGGGCCCGGATCACCGGCTACAAGCAGCACCGGGCCGTCGTCACCCCGCGCGCCGGCGCCAACCCGGCCTGGACCTGGTCCGGTGGCAACCCGGAGGGTTTCGTCTGGCGCCAGGTCCACGCCTCCCAGCTGGGCCTGCACTGGGCCGCCGCGCCGGAGATCGCCCGCCGGGTGGTCGCCGCCGCCCACGCCGGCCCGCAGGGTGCCGCGAACGGCGCGAACCCGAAGTCTTCCGGCCAGCCGCAGAACGCCCAGGGCGGCTCCCCGTCGGCGCCCCCGGCCAGCCATCCCGGCATGCAGTCCGCGTCCGGCCCTTCGCATTCCGGCCCCGCTCAGTCCGGCCACGGTCCGGGATCCGGTTCCGGTATGCCCCCCGGTCAGCCGATGCCGCCGCAGGGCGCCCCGACCGGCCCGAACTCCGGCATGTCGTCGGGCCCACAGGCGCAGAACTTCCCGCCGCACAACCCGGTCACCACCGGCCCGGGCCGCAACAGCGCGGGCCCGGTGATCACCGGCGAGAT
>DATMVU010000766.1:0-6685 GCA_035562875.1 Actinoplanes sp.
GAACTGGAACCGCCGGGCCGCGCCGCCGTCCCGGGTGAAGACGGCGGTGCCGTTGCCGTACTCGTTGTCGTTGATCAGCTCGACGGCCTCGGCGTAGGTCTCCACCCGCACCACGCTCAGGACCGGGCCGAAGATCTCGTCGGTGTACACCGTCATCTCGGGTGTCACGTTGTCGAGCAGAGTGGCGCCCAGGAAGAACCCCTTCTCCGGGATGTCTCCGGATTCACGGCCATCGGCGATGACCGTCGCACCCTGCGTGACGCCGGATTCGACGTAGTCCGCGACCCTGTCCCGGTGCTGGGCGCTGATCAATGGGCCCATCTCCGAGCCGGGATCCGTACCGTCGCCGATCTTGATCTTGGGAAGTCTCTTCGCGATCGCCTCGACCAGGGGATCGGCGATCTCGCCGACCGCGACCACCACCGAGATCGCCATACAGCGCTCGCCGGCCGCACCGTAACCCGCGCTGATCGCCGCGTCCGCCGCCGCGTCCAGCTCGGCGTCCGGCAGCACCACCATGTGGTTCTTCGCGCCGCCGAGCGCCTGCACCCGCTTGCCGTGCGCGGTACCGGTCTCGTAGATGTACCTGGCGATCGGTGTCGAGCCGACGAAGCTGACAGCGGCGACGTCCGGATGCACCAGGATCGCACCGACCGCCTCCTTGTCCCCGTTTACCACGGTGAACACGCCGTCCGGCAGGCCCGCCTCCTGCCACAGCCGGGCCAGCCAGAGTGCCGCCGACGGATCCTTCTCACTCGGCTTCAGCACGAACGCGTTGCCCGCGGCGATCGCCGTCGCGCACATCCACAGCGGGACCATCGCCGGGAAGTTGAACGGGGTGACACCGGCGACCACCCCGAGCGGCTGGCGGATCGAATACACGTCCACACCGGTCGCGGCCTGCTCGGAGAAACTCCCCTTCATCAGGTGCGGGATGCCGGTGGCGAACTCCACGTTCTCCAGGCCGCGGGCCACCTCACCGGCCGCGTCGGCGAGCACCTTGCCGTGCTCGCGGGTGACGATCGCGGCCAGCTCACCCGCCTTCCGGGCGAGCAGCTCCCGGAAGGTGAAAAGGACCGCGGCACGCTTCGAGAGGCTGGCCGCGCGCCACGCCCTCGCCGCCTCCTTGGCGCTCGCGACGGCCTCGTTCACCTCTGCCACGCTCGCCAGGTCGACGGCGGCGATCTGTTCACCGGTGGCCGGGTTGTAGACCGGACCGACCCGGCCCGACCTGCCCGCTCGCTCAGCGCCACCGATCCAGTGCGGAATGCGATTCATGGCCCGACATTATGTGACGTCAATGGACCGCACAAAGACTGGATTGTACTGTCACAAAATGTTTTACGTGGCGGTCATGGACCGGCTCACCGGCACCGGCGCCCGCGGTCTCGCGGAAGCGGTCAGCCGCGCCGTCGGCGACGGAACCCTGCCCGGCGGCATGCGGCTGCCACCGGTGCGATCCGTCGCCACCGAACTCCAGTTCTCCCCCAGCACCGTCAACGCGGCCTGGCAACTGCTGCGCCGGGCCGGCACCATCCGCACCGACGGCCGCCGCGGCACCGTCGTCGCCACCCCCGGCGCCGGCGGTTCCGGCCGCTACCGGGCAGCACTGTGGCGGCCGGGCGGTTTCGGTCTCGACCTGTCCACCGGTGTCCCCGACCCGGACCTGCTGCCCCGGCTGCCTCCCCTCACCGCCGCCGCCACCCTCAGCAGCTACCTCGACGAACCGGTGCTGCCCGAACTCGAGACGCTGCTCCGCTCGCGCTGGCCCTACCCGGCGGAACGGCTGGCGATCTTCGACGGCGCGATGGACGCCATCGACCACGTGGCGTCCGCCCTGCTCCGCCTCGGCGACGTCGTCCTCGTCGAGGACCCCGGCTTCCCGCCCCTGTTCGACCTCCTGGAAACCCTCGGCGCCCGCGTCACCGGTGTCCCCACCGACAGATCCGGCATGCTCCCCGGCCCGCTCGCCGACGCCCTCACCCGCCGCCCCACCGCCGTCTTCCTCCAGCCGAGAGCCCTCAACCCCACCGGTGCGTCGTGGTCACCGCAGCGGTCCGCCACCCTCGCCGCCGTCCTCGCCGGACACCCGTCGCTGTACGTGGTGGAAGACGACTCCGCCGGAGACCTCTCCTCCGGGCCACCGCTCTCGATCGGCGCCCACCTCCCACAGCAGACCGTGCACGTGCGCAGCTTCTCCAAATCGCACGGCCCCGACCTGCGCCTGGCCGCCGTCAGCGGTCCGGCGGCAGTCCTCGACCCGATCCTGGAACGCCGTCTGCTCGGCCAGGGCTGGACCAGCCGCCTCCTCCAGCGCCTGCTGCTGACCCTGCTCACCGACCCGCCCTCGATCGCCGCGGTGACCGCCGCCCGCGACGAGTACACCCGCCGCCGTCACCTGACCATCACCGCCTTAGCCGCCGCCGGCATCATCCTGCCGGCCGGCGAAGGCCTCAACATCTGGCTACCGGTCGAGGACGAGCAGGCCGCCCTGCTGAGCCTGTCCAGCGCCGGGATCGGAGCGGCGGCCGGTTCCGCCTTCACCCTGGGGACCGGCGGCACCCCACACCTGCGGGTGACGGCGGGCCTGATCACCGGCGACCACCCGACTATCGCCGGCCATCTGGCCCGGGCCGCCCGGACCCCGGCTCCGTCGATCCCCCGCTTCTGATGATCACTTCGCCGGCTGGAAGCTGTCGAAGACCAGTTGCAGTTCGTCACGGGAGTCGGCCCAGACACTCTCGTTCGTCTCCCAGTAGAAGCCGTACGCCTTCTTGCTGGAGATCACCGTGCCCCGGTTGATGGTGTGCCGCCGGGCGCCGTCCCGGTTGAAGGTGAACTCCCAGTCTGCGGCCTTCTGGAAGTAGTCCACCGGGTCGATCTTGATCTCCTTGTAGCCCGGGAAGTCCCCCTCCGACACCCGGTAGTCGGCCTGACCGCGCCAGTCCTTGACCGGGTTCGACTTGGGCTTGTCGGTCTGGTCGATGCCGAGGATCTTGTTGTCGCCACGGAAGTAGACCATCGTCGAGCCCTTCTTCTTGCTCCGCTCCCAGCCCTTCGGCACGTACACCGAGAACCCGGTCGAGTCCTTGTGCAGCTTCCAGCCGGCCGGCATCGGCGGCCGGCCGCCCGCCGCCGAAGCACTCGGCGCCGGGCTCTCCGCCGCGGCGGGCGCACTCGCTCCACCGGTCTGCGGCGCCTGCGCGGCATCCGGCCCCACCGACCCTTGCGGATCACCCGCCGCCCCCGGCGACACGCCCGTATCGGGCGCGCCCGACGACTCGGTGACGGTCGGCGCCGCCGCGTCCGGTTCGCCCGAACCGGAGTTGACGGCCCAGGCGGTGCCGGCCGCGAGCATCAGCGCCAGCACCACCGCCCCCATCAGGATCCCCCGCGACGGACGCCGCTCACGCGCGGTGACAGCCCGCACCGGCGCCCGGCCCGCCCCGAGGACCCGGTCGTCACCGGGCATCCCGGCCGCCGCGGCCCCGGCGCCGTCCCGGCTCCGGCCCCCGGCATCCTCGCCCTGCGCCCCGCCGGCCTCGCCCTGTGCGACTCCCGCGCCCCCGCCGTGCAGTGATCCCGGGTCCTCGCGTGGCAGTGCTCCCGGGCCCTCGTCCCCGACGGCACCCGCATCGCCATCGTCGTCCCGGACGGTTTCCGGCCCGGCATCCGCGTCCGGGACAGCGCCGCCACCGGAACCGTCATCAGGGACGGACCCATCGGCACCGGCCGTGCTGCCGCCCGACCGGGAACGGGGAATCCGCAGCATCGAGGCCAGGCCGGCCAGTCCACCGCCGGTTTTCGAACCCGGCTCGGTCTCCCCCGGCTCGGACAGTCCGCCGAGGATGCCGCGGGCGAGACTCTCGGCGTCCTCGGCGGTCATCCGGGTCACCGGATCCTTGCGCAGCAGACCGTCCAGCAGCGGGCGCAGAACTCCGGCTCGTTTCGGCGGGTCGGGTTCCTCAGTGGTCAACGCGGTGAGCGTCGCCATCGTCGAGCCCCGCTCGTAGGGCGCCCGCCCCTCGATCGCGGAGTAGAGCGTGGCGCCGAGCGACCACAGGTCGGCCTCCGGCCCGCTGGTCCCGAACTGGGCCCGCTCGGGTGCCATGTACTGCGGCGATCCGACCAGGATGTCCGACCGGCTGATCACCGCGTCGTCGTCGACGGCAGCGATGCCGAAATCGGTGAGCAGCACCCGCCCGTCCTCGGCGAGCAGCACGTTCGCCGGTTTGACATCCCGGTGCTCCACGCCCAGCCGGTGCGCGGTCCGCAGCGCCCCGAGAAGATCGAGACCGATCCGGGCGACTCGGTACGGATCCAGCGGCCCCTGTTCGGTGATCTCCTCCCGCAACGACCGGCACGGCACGTACTCCATGACGATCCAGGTCCGGTCGTCGAGCTGGAGCACGTCGTAGACCTGAACCACGTTGGGGTGGTTGATCCGGGCAGCCGCCCGTGCCTCCCGCAACGTCCGCCGGGCCGATGCCCCGCCGTCGTTACCGATCGGCTGGTCCAGCTCCTTGATCGCGACGTCCCGTTCCAGGGTCTCGTCCCGGGCGAGCAGAACCTGGCCCATCCCACCCCGGCCCAGGCTCTCACCGAGCCGGTACCGTCCGGCAAGCAATACGGGCGCATCAGGCATGGGCACCGTTATACCCGTCCTGCGCACCAGCGAAGCGAACCCCCACCGGCACCACGCCGCAAATCGGACACCGACTTCCCCGTCCGACCGCTCACGGCCACCCGGGTCACCCCGACCTCCTGCTGTCGTGGGCCTGGCCGTGGGCGCTATTTGCGGCATTCCGGGATGGGAGGTGGGGTGATTAGTCAGGATTGGTGGGGGTACGTCTGACGGGATGACCGTGCAGGACGGAGGGGACGATGACCCACACAGATGCACGAACTGATCAAGCCTCGGCCGCTGAACTGATGAACCGGGTCGGCGAACAGGTCACCACGCTGGTCCGGGACGAACTGGCGCTGGCCCGCCTCGAAATGGTGGAGAAGGGCAGAAGAGCCGGCAAGGGTGCGGGCCTGCTCGGCGGGGCCGGGATGGCGGCGTTGTACGGGACCGGGGCTCTGGTACTCACCGGCGGCGCGGCGCTCGCACTGGTCATGCCGGTGTGGGCGGCGGCGCTGATCGTGACCGTGGGGCTCCTCGCGGCCGCCGGAATCGCCGCAGTCGCCGGCAAACGGGAGGTCGCGCAGGCTGTCCCGCCCACCCCCGAAACGGCGATCGCGAGCGGCCGGCGGGACGTCGACGAGGTCATGGCCGCCGCCCGGCGCGGACGACAATCATGAGCGCTCCGGACCACCGCCCCGCCGAACCCCGGCGCCCCTCCCCCGGACGGCCCAGGCCCGGCTCACCCGCCTCGGCACGCAACCCCGCCGCTCCCCCACCACCTGGCGCACGTCGCTCAGCACCGGGACGCCCCTCGGCCTCGGCGGGAGCGGCCTCGGCGGGAGCAGCTCCGGCCACCGGGCCCACGGCTACGGGAGGCACCGCAAGCCCGAAACCCGGCCCACCGCCCACCGCCGCGGGAACACCCGCCCACACACCGAACGGACCAGCCGCCGCCGGCCCCGGCAAGGCATCGGCTGACGCCCGCACGCCGAACTCCGGCAGAGCACCGGATACCGGCAGGACGCCGAACTCCGGCAACGGGTCAGCTGCGGGCACCGGACGTCCCTCGGAGGCGCGGACCGGCGACGTCCAGGGCAAGAGGCCGAAACCCGGGCCGCCTCCCACGACCGCCGCCAAGTCCACCGAGCCGGGTGGCCGGCCACCACAGAACGCCGCCGGCCCGAAACCAGCCCCGCCCCACACAGAGGGCACCGGTGGTGAGACTGCCGGCCGCGACCTGCCGAGAACCTCGTCACCGGACAGCAAGGCCACCGGCGAGACCTCATCGAGTGGCCAGTCGTCTCGTGGCACGCCGAAGGCCGGGAACACGGCCGGTACAGCGCCGAAGCCGAAACCACCGGCAGGTGCCGGTGGCGGGCGTTCCCCGGCCACGGCCGGCGGGAGCCGACCTTCCGAGCAGGCCACGGCCGACGGCAACCGGCCCTCCGAGCAGGCCACGGCCGACGGGAACCGGCCCTCCGAGCAGGCCACGGCCGACGGCAACCGATTGTCGGAGCAGGGCGGGGCGGGTGAGGGCTCGGCGGGAAGGGCCGCTACCGGGACCGGGGATGGCGGCTCGCATGATCGTGAAGCACCTTCGAGTGCCGAGGGTGCCCGGCCTTCGCCTCACCGGAAGCCGTCGCCGGGTGGACCCGGCAGCCGGGCCGGCAGCCGGACGGCGACTGGTGGACCGACGACTCGAGGAAACGCAGTGGCCGAGAACCAGCCAGCGGAACGCCCGCCCACCAGTCAGCCGGGCAGCGGCGAGACCGGAAACGATCCGGCTGACAAGGGTGCGGCTGACAAGGGTGCGGCACACGACACCGGAACGGCGAGCAGGGGTGCCGGCGCGGAACGGTCACCTGCGGCCGGACGGGCGACTGCCACCGGCCGGGCCACGGTTCCCGTGCCCGGAGCGAAGATCGCGAGCAGCTCGGATGAAGACGGAGGGGAAGCGGGTCGCACGAAGGCGGCAAGTCAGCAGAAACCGGCCGCCGCCCCGGAACCGCACACCGGCACTGCCGCCGGAACAGTGACACCAGCGGCCGATCGACCGAA
>DATMVU010000767.1:0-12975 GCA_035562875.1 Actinoplanes sp.
CCTCGAACTCAGCGTCGAGAACCTGGACGCCGGCGAGACCGCGATCCTGGCGATCGGCGCGACCAAGCCGGAGCACCAGCCGCAGCCGGACCGGTGGCGGGTCCTGCTCGACCCGGCCGGCCACCCGTTCTGCATCTCGGCGATGAGCTGAGGTCCGTTCCTGACGGATGGCTGCCGCCCCGCGGGACGGTAGCGGTCCGTTCCTAACGGATGACTACCACCCCGCGGGATGGCAGCGTCGCGGGCGCGCCCGGAACCGACGACAGATCAACCACTTCTTGCGTACGGTTGATCAGGAAGCGAACCGGGCCGCGTACCGCCAGTTCCACTCTTCCGTGCAGTTCTTGCGGCAGCTCGCTGCTGACACAGGCCGGTTCGAGGAGATCGCCGAGGATCGCGCCGAGTCCCCGCGGCCCGAGCCGGGTGGAGACGTAGGACGCCGACCCCTCCCCCACCGCACGCCGGGTGACTGCCGCGCCGCCGCCCCGGTACTCGGCGATGACCTTGACGGCCGGGTCGGTGACCTCGACCTGTTCCGACCAGGTCGTGCCGGACGTGCCGTTCGTCAACTCGGCGGTGACGCCGTCGAGCAGCGGGGCGAACTCCTCGACCCGGATGCCGAGCAGATCACGCAGCGCCCCCGGGTAGCCGCCGAGCCACGCGTGATCGTGCTCGTCGACGATGCCGGAGAAATAGGTGGTGACCAGGTGACCGCCGGCGGACACGTACCCGCGCAGCCGCTCTTGCAGGGAAACCGGCACCACGTGCAGGATCGGGGCCACGACCAGGCGATATCCGCTCAGGTCGGCACCGATCGGCACGACGTCGGCGCGGATGCCGCGGTCGAGCAGGGCGGTGTACCAGTCGAGGGCCTCGTGCCGGTAGCGCAGCCGGTCGGTCGGGTGCGAGTCGAGTTCGGCGGCCCACCACGACTCGTAGTCGATCACCACGGCGACCTGAGCAGGCGTACGGGACAGCCCGGCGATGTCCGAGAGTGACCGCAATCGGGCGCCCAGGTCGGCGACCGCCCGGAACACCGCGCTGCCCTCACCGGCGTGCGGCAGCATCGCCGAGTGGTACTTCTCGGCACCGGCCCTGGACTGCCGCCACTGGAAGTAGCAGACGCCGTCCGCACCGTGAGCGACGTGGGTGAGTGCGTCCCGGTCCAGTTCGCCGGGGAGTTTCGGCACGTTGACCGGCTGCCAGTTGACGGCGCTGGTGGAGTGTTCCATCAGGAACCAGGGCCGGCCGGCGATCAGGTTGCCGGTCAGGTTGGCCGAAAAGGACAGTTCGTCGCGGGACTGCGGGCCGGGTCGGACGTAGTGATCGTTGGCGATGAAGTCCACCTCGGCCGCCCAGTCCGGGTAGTTCATGTCGTTGATGTCGCCGGCGACCATGAAGTTCGTGGTCACCGGGACGTCCGGGGTGATCTCCCGCAGGATCCGGCGTTCGGCCAGATAGTGGTCCTTGAGTGCGTCCGACGAGAACCGTTTGAAATCGAGCTGCTGGGTCGGGTTGACAGGTCCGTTCGCGTAGCGCGGCGGCAAGATCTGGTCCCAGTCACTGTAATTCTGCGACCAGAACGCGGTTCCCCACGCACTGTTCAGGGTGTCCAGGTTGCGGTACCGCGCTCGCAACCAGACCCGGAAGGCACGTGCCGCGTCGTCGGAGTAGTCGTGCACGTTGTGACAGCCCAGCTCGTTGCTGACATGCCAGGCGGCGAGCGCCGGATGGCCCGCGTACCGGTTCGCCATCCGCCGGACCAGCCGCAGCGCATGATCACGGAAGACCGGCGAGGTGGGCCGCCAGTGCTGGCGGGCGCCCGGCCAGACGGTGCGGCCGTCCCGGTCCACCGGCAGGATCTCCGGATGTTTCGTGGTCAGCCACGGTGGCGGCGACGCGGTCGGGGTGGCCAGGTCGACCAGGATCCCGTTGGTGTGCAGCAGATCGATGATCTCGTCGAGCCAGCCGAAGTCGTAACGGCCCTCCGCCGGTTCCAGGCGAGCCCACGAGAAGATGCCGAGGGAGACGATGGTCACGCCCGCCGCACGCATGGCCCGGACATCGTCGGTCCAGATGTTGCGGGGCCATTGTTCGGGGTTGTAGTCGGCGCCGTACTCGATGCGCGGTTCAGCATCCGGTTTCTTCAACCAGTGCGGGGCTTCTTGCGGTACGCGCAACGCGCTCGCGAAGAAGCCCAGTGAGACGTCGACCGGCTCGGGTTCTTCGAGGGGCCGGTTGAAGTGGCCGTGCGTGGAGCCCCGTGCCAGGAACGACTCGACCTCGACACCGACGTCCCGTAGTTGGCGTTCCAGCAGCTCACCGGAGGGGCGCAGGTCGTCGTGCTCGGAGAGCAGGATGTGCACCGGCGGGAGGCCGTCCAGGCGGGCCGCACCGGGGAAGGCCTCGGGTGGGAGGTCGCTGATCCGGCCCACATAGTTGCGGACCATGTCCTCGATGTCCTCCTGGTGGCGGCCCAGCCCCAGGGTCGGCACCGGGAAGTGCACGAACGGGTAGGCCAGCAGGATCAGATCCGGGCCGGCGCCTTCCCTGCCTTCCTCGCCCTTTCCTCCCTTCATTCCGGCCTTATCGCCTTCAATGGCGAAGTCACGTGTTCGCAGCGCGCTGGTCAGGGCCAGGGCCGCCCCCGCGCTCGCGCCACCGATCGCCTTGCGGGCCGGCAGGTCGTCACGGGCGGCCACCCACTCCCAGACCGCGTGCACGTCGTCGGCCGGAACCGGATAGCGCACCCCGTCGACGGCGAGCCGGTACCCGACGGAGAAGACGATCGCGTTCGCCCGCCGGGCCAACTCGGCGCCCACGTGATCGGATTCGGGCATGCCCAGAGCACCGTGCCGGAACCCGCCGCCGTGCGCCCAGACCAGCACCGTCCCGGCGGCGCCAGCCGGCTCGAAGACGCGAACCGGAATCGCTCCGTGCGGACCGGCGACCTCAAGATCGGAATGCATCGATCCGCACCTCACCATAGCGAACAGTGAAACGTATTAACCCACCCTAGGCATCGGCCACCAAGTCAGGCAAGCGCTTTCCTCAAGCGAATCCACCGTTGCTCAGCAGCAACTGCCCGTTGATCCACTGCCCCTGCGGCGAGCACAGGAACTCCACCAGATTCGCGGTGTCCCGCGGAGTGCCGAGCCGCCCGAGCGGGGTCGCCGCCAGGCAGGCGTCCCGCACCTCGTCGGTCATCCAGCCGGTGTCGATCGGGCCGGGGTTGATCACGTTCGAGGTGATGCCGAGATGGGCCAGCTCGCGGGCCGCCGCCTGGGTGATCCGGTCGAGCGCGCCCTTGCTCGCCCCGTACGGCAGGTTCCCGACAGTGGCGTCGCTGGTCAGGGCGATGATCCGCCCACTGCCGTACTCCCCGGTGAACCGGCGGCCGTGCTCCCGGATCAGCAGCCACGAGGCCCGGGAGTTCACCGCGAAGTGCCTGTCGAAACTCTCCACGGTGGTGTCCAGCAGCCCCGAATCGACACCTTCGCAGTGACACATCACCAGCACTGTCACCGGCCCGAGCCGGCGTTCCACCTCGTCGAAGATCGCCACCGGGGTCTCGGGGTCGGTGAGGTCGGCCTCGATCGCCACCCCGCCGAACGGCTTCACGATCGCGTCCGGCGCACCCGCCTCGACACCCCAGGTCATCCGCTCGTCGTAGCCACTCCAGTAGGTGATCGCGACGTTCCACCCGGACTCCGCCAGCCGGGACGCGATCCCGGCCCCGATCCCCACGGTCCGCCCGACCCCGGTCACCAGCGCCACCGGTCTGTCATTCACCACGGTCTCCTCCCCCGTTCCAGACTCCCCGCCATTGTTCGGCGCCCCACTTGTGGAAACGGCGCTCCTCGACGAAAACGAGCTTCGCGGCCAGCCGCATCGACGGCTCGTTGGCGGACTGGGTGTAGAGGACCACCTGCTCACCGGGGTGGCCAGCGGCGAACCAGGCGAGAGCCGCCGCACAGGCCTCGGCGCGTACCCCCGTCCCCAGACCGCCGGCCGGAAGAGACAGCCCAGATCGACCCTCTCCTCCTCCTCCCCCTCCTCCGGGCCGCCGATCCGCCGCTCCAGCATGACCAGGCCGATCGCCGTCCCGTCGTGTTCGACCACGAAGACCCCCGGCCGGCGGCCGTCGTCCCGTTCTTCCGGTTCCCGCGGGCCACCGAGGTACGCGTTCACCTGCTCGGATGTGGCAAGCTCGACGAGAACCGGGCAGTCCCGGGCCTCGGACTCCCGCAGGACCAGGCGCTCCGTCCTGATCGGAACGGGCGGCCACCCACCGGATCCGGTGATCCCCATGCCGGGCATGGTATTCCCTGTCAGCGACGGTGACGGGCCACGCAGGCAGGACACGGCACGGTCTGCGGACTCACCGGTTCGGCCAGCACCCACAGATCACTCGTCGGCATGAGCATCTCCGCCTCCCGGTTCGCGCACGGCGGCCATGTCCCACCCAGCGGCACCGCGTGCGCGATCCGCCGGTTGCCCTCCGGCACGATGATCTTGAGATTGCTGTAGTCGTCCTCGACCGGCCCGCCGTCCACCGTCACGACCCTGACCGGTTTCACGATCTCGTACCAGGCCTCCAGTTCACGCTGGTCGATCGCCGATGCGGCCCTGCCGGGCGCCAGCAGGTTCATGTTGAGCCAGAGTTCGGTCTCGGCGGCCTTCTCCAGGTCGGCAAACGTCCCGTACAGCGCGGCCACCAGCCAGTCGACGTCCGGGGCCGCCGCCCGGGCCGCGTCCGCCTCCGGGCCGTCACGGCAGCACAGGACCGGCACCTCCGCCCCGTACCGCGGGTCGAGTTCCCGCAGCGCCTCCGCCACGGCCAGGGTGTGGACGCCGTACAGGATGATGCCCTCGGTCACTCCACCATTGTGCGGAACGCCCGCCGCGGAAGGACATCGAGTTCCGCGAGACGAGTCAGCACCAGACGGCCGATCCGGTCCGCCCCGTACTCGCTGAAATGGGTGTTGTCCCTCAGCTCGCCGTAGAGATAGATCGACTTGGAATCCTCCACCCCGAGGGACTCGATCAGGGCGGCGCTGTCCGCGGTCAGGTCCACGTAGGGAACGGCCAGCTCCGTCGCTACCGTGCGTATCTCGGCGGGCAGCCAGACCCCGAGGCCGTTCCGGTGCTTGGCGACGTCGTCGAGCCTGCCGTCACGGTCCGGGCGGCGGCGCACCGGAGGGCTGATCAGGACCGGTCTCGCGTGGACGGCGTGCAGTTCGGTGACCATGCGGGTGAGGCTGGCACGGTAGTCGTCGGCCGTGGTCGCCTTGTCGTTGTGACCGAATTGGAGCAGCACCACGTCGCCGCGGCGGACCGGCGGCAGCATGGTGTCCCACAGCCGCGGGCCGGCCAGGAACGAGACGGTGCTCTCGCCGGAATCGGCGTGGTTGGACACCGTCAGTCCGCGCCGCAGATGCTGCGGGACGGTCCGGCCCCACCCCATGTACGGGAAACCAGCCGGGTCGCAGACCGTCGAGTCACCGGCCAGGAAGGGCTGCCGGGTGCGGGGCTCCGCAGTCCGCACGACGATCTTGCGAACCCGGGGCGCGGCGCCGGTGAACGCCAGGGTGAGGCCCGGGGTCCCGGCGTCCGCACGGGTCGGTTCGCTCTCCGGGTCACGGACGTCGGCGTGGAACGAGCGGTAGGCGAACCGGCCACGCTCGGTGACCGCTTCTGACAGCATCTGGCGGCGGGCTTCGGCTTGGACCGCGGTGCTGGCGGCGACATCAGTGGAGCCGAGGACGACCTGGATGTCGTACTCGCCCGGGGCTACGTCGTAGTGGCAGACGATCGGGGCGGCGCCGGTGCAGACGCCCGATATGGAGTGGGCGCCCGATATGGAGTGGGCGCCTGGCACGGAGCGGGCGCCTGGCACGAGGCGGGCGGGGCCTGCCGCGGCGGCGGGCGCCGGGAGGGTGGCTGCGGCGAACACCATGGTGAGGATCAGGGCGCGTTTCGTCGACGCACTCCCATCGGTGGTGGGTGTGGCGATTTCAGCGGGCCGGAAGGCTTCGGCTCGGATCCGTCATCGCTTCATCCGGTCACGCATCACCTTTGAAACGTTCACATTGATGAAAGCCAATTGACTAAGGTGGCTGTGACGGTCTGGCGAAGCTTGCGACCCAGACGGGTTCCGGGCATTCCCAGGTAGCCGTGGACAGCGCCCGGCTCGACGTGCAGTTCGGCCGGGACGCCGGCACGCATCAGGCGCCGGGCGTAGTCGACGTTCTCGTCCAGGAACAGGTCGAGCGTGCCGGTGGCCACGAACGCCCGCGGCAGACCGGAGAGATCGGCGGCCCGGGCCGATGCCGCGTAGGCGGGGATGACTGGATCGCCGGGCGGCCAGTCCGGGCCGAGAACCGATCGCCAGCCGAAGGCGTTCTGCTGCGGCGTCCACACATAACTGCCCCCAGCCCACCCTCAACCAAGCCATAGGCCGACACGCCACACCACCATGCGAGGCGCCGCCACGCGACCCAGCGCCATGCGACGACCCAGCACCATGCAAGGCGCCATCACGCGAGGCGCCGCGGGACAAGCCACCGCCATGCGAGCCGCCATGCGAACCACCGCCATGCGAACCACCGCCATGCGAGCCGCCTCCATGCGCACTACCGCGGGACAGGCCACCACCATGCGAACCACCGCCCAACAGTCCGCTGCAGGACAAGCCGCCGTTGATAGAGACGCCGTCGGAGGTATCAAGGTTGATCGAGTCAACCGCCTGCGAATCAACATCTAACTGATCCATGCCAGGCGGGTCAGTTTTGACCGCATCAGTCCCCTTGACTGCATCAACCCCGTGGACGTCAACGCTGAGCAGACCGGCATCAGGCAGATTGGCGTTGACCACACCGCCCTCGGGCGAAATCAACATTGAACGAACCGACCCCAGATGGATCAACATTGATCGCATCAACCCCAGGCGGGTCGATGTTGAGGAAGCCTGGGTCAACGGTGCGATTCTCGGCGGGCTCGCCCCCGGCAGAAAGACGCCCCTCGACCAGCTCGCCTCCAGTGGCAAGACGCCCCTCAGCGGGCTCGCCTCCGGTGGTGAGGCGGCTCTCGGCGAACGCGCCTCCAACGGTGAGACGGCACTCGGCGGACTCAACTCCAAAGGCAAGACGCCTCTCGGCGAACGCGCCTCCAATGGTGAGACGGCACTCGGCGGGCTCATCTCCGACGGGGAGTGGGGTGGGGGTCATGCGATCCGGGCCAGGTGGTCCTGGTGGATCTGGCCCTGGAGCGGGTCGCCTCTGAGGTAGCGGGCGATCTCAGCGGTGGCGAACTCGCCCAAGCGGCACACCTCGCGGCCCTCGGCACCGGCCAGATGTGGGGTCAGGAAGACGTTGTCGAGAGTCAGCAGCGGGTGCCCGGCGGGGAGCGGCTCCGGGTCGGTGACGTCGAGCAACGCCGTGAGCAGACCGGCCGAGCAGGCCTCGACCAGGGCTTCCGTGTCGATCAGGGAACCCCGTGCCGTGTTGATCAGAACCGCACCATCGGGCATCAGGGCCAGCCTGCGGGCGTCGATCAGGTTCCGGGTCTCGGGCAGGGCCGGAGCGTGCAGACTGATCAAGTTGCTGCGGGCGCAGAGGTCGTCAACATCGGTCAAGGTGACACCGAGTGCATCAGCCTCGTCAATGTTGACGTATGGATCGGCGAGAAGAATGTTGACGTCAAGATTGCGAAGCCGGTCGAGGACGAGACGGCCGATCCGGGAGGCGCCGATGATGCCGACGGTGGAGCCGTGCAGCCCAGGCCCTCCCCCACGCGGGAACCCGTCGCCGATGTAACTACGGGACCGGCGGAATGTCTCCTTTGCCCCGAGTATCAGGGCGGCCATCGTGTATTCGGCAACCGGCAGCGCGTTGGCCTGGGCGGCCGAGGTGACGATGATGCCGCGTTCGAAAACGACCGGATCGACCAGGCGTTTCACGGTTCCGGCAGCGTGCACGACGATGCGCAGCCGAGGCGCAGCGTCGAGGAACTCCGCGTCGATCCGCGGCGCGCCCCACCCGGTGATCAGGACTTCCGCATGCGCGAGCGCCGAGGATAAGTCCGGGTCCAGCCCGGACCGAGAGTCTCCGTCTAGGTGGGGAACGGATCCGGAAAGACGATCCGGCCTGGAGAAACGATCCGGCTTGGAGGCTGGGAGGTGACTCGGCACGGCGAATCCTGGGGTCCGGGTCACGGCAGAGTTCGCGGTGAGATCCGGCACGAGGGCAGGGACCAGACCGGGAGGGGTATCCGCGGCGGGCTCGGGAACCGCGCCCGCCACCCGGGAATCCGAGACCAGGGAGTCCGAGACCAGCGAATCGGGGGCCGGGGAACCCGCGACGAAGGAATCCGCAACCAGCGATTCCGGGGCTGGCGAGCCCGAGACGAGAGGGGCCGGGGCAAGGGGATCCGCGACGAGGGGGGACGTGGAGTCCGGGGCTGCGGGGAGTACCTGGACCAGGCGGTGGAGGCGGTCGAGTACGGGGGCGGGGAACGCCTCCTGGCGTGCCCGGTCGGAGAGAGCGAAGACCGCGACGGGTCGGTGGGGCACGGTGGCACCTCCAGATGTTTAAACGTTTTCTAGCACAAGCCGAACGGACTTCCCAGGTACAGGCACACGAGCACTCCACACTCTTGACCGTCGATTGAAAGCGTTTTATCGTCGGCACCACCTTGTTACCGCGAGGTTACGATCACGAGAGGTGACGCCGGATGGTGTTGACGCAGGCTCCACCGGAGACGGAGGCCACCGCGCGGCCCGGGCCATCGAAACCCCGCAAGAGACACCTCAACCGCAAATCGACGGCGCTCTACCTGCTCCTGCTGCCGGGAATGCTCTATTTCCTGGTGTTCCACTACGGAGCGCTGTTCGGCAACGTCCTCGCGTTCCAGGACTGGATCCCGTTCCTGGGAGTGCGGGGCAGCGCTTGGGTCGGGTTCGACCATTTCGAGCGGATGTTCTCCGACCCGCTGTTCTGGAGCGCGGTCGGGAACACCGTACTCATCGCCGTCCTGCAGTTGATCTTCTTCTTTCCCGCGCCTCTCGGGCTGGCGCTGCTCTTGCACAGCATCGTCGGCGGCACGGTCCGCAAGTTCGTGCAGAGCGTGGTCTATCTGCCGCACTTCCTGTCCTGGGTGATCGTGGTCGCGCTGTTCCAGCACATGCTCGGCGGTGCCGGCGTGGTCAACGGCTGGCTGGCCGATCTCGGCGTCGGCGGCATCCAGGTCATCGGCAATCCGGACGCCTACAAACCGCTGGTCGTCGCGCAGGTGATCTGGAAGGAGTGCGGCTGGGCCACCATCATCTTCCTGGCTGCACTGGTCAATGTTGACGAGCAACTGTACGAGGCGGCAGCCATCGACGGCGCGTCCTGGTGGCGGCGGCTGTGGCACGTGACACTGCCGGCGATCCGGCCGGTGATCATTCTGCTGCTGGTGTTGCGGCTGGGTGAGTTCCTGTCGATCGGCTTCGAACAGTTCTTCCTGCAACGGCAGTCGGTCGGGCCCGAGGTGGGCGAGGTGCTCGACACGTTCGTCTACTACGCCGGGTTCGCCTCCGGCGACTTCGGTTACGCGGCAGCGGTCGGCCTGTTCAAGGGCGTGATCGGCATCGCGTTGATCTATACGGCCAACAAGGTCGCACACCGTTTCGGCGAGCAGGGAATCTACAAATCATGAGTCAGTACCCCGCGTGGCAGGGCCGGCCGACGCTCCCGGTCCGCATCGTCAAGGGCGTTGCTCTGACCTTCATCGTCGCCCTGGTGATCTTCCCGTTGTGGGCGGTGGTGTCGACGAGTCTGGCCGACCCGCAGGAGGTGATCGAGAACGGCGGCTGGGTGATCTGGCCGGAACGGCTCTCGTTCGAGGCGTACGCGGAAATCCTGGAAGGTGGCATCGTCACCCGGGCGCTGCTGGTCAGCGGCGGGATCACCGCGGTCGGCACGGCGCTGAGCCTGGTCTGCACGATCGGCCTGGCCTACGCCCTTTCGAGACCGCGGTTGTACGGCGGGAAACCGCTGCTGCTGATGGTCCTCTTCACGTTCCTGTTCCCGCCCGGGATGGTCCCGCTGTTCCTGGTCGTCCACGAGACCGGACTGTTCGATTCGTACGCCGCATTGATCCTGCCGTTCTTGATCAATGTGTTCAATCTCGTCGTGATGCGTGGCTTCTTCCAGTCGATCCCGGACGAACTCTTCGAAGCGGCCCGGCTGGACGGCGCCGGCGAGTGGGCGACGCTGCGCCGGATCGTGCTGCCGCTGTCCAAGGCGGTGATCGCGGTGGTCGGCCTGTTCTACGCGGTCGCCTACTGGAACCGGTTCTTCGAGGCGATCATCTACTTCAACGACCAGACGAAATGGCCGATCGGTACGGTTCTGCGCCAGTACGTGACCGGTGGCGCGGCGCTCGCCGAGTTCGGTGAGGCCGGCACCGCCTCGCCGCAGTCGGTGCAGATGGCCGTGGTCGTGCTGGCCACGCTGCCGATCGTCGTGATCTACCCGTTCCTGCAGCGCTACTTCGTCAAGGGCGTCCTCACCGGCGCGCTCAAAGCCTGATCAAAACCGCGAGATGCCTGATAGATCCTGAGATGAGGTCCGATATGAAGCGTCGTTCCTTGATGAAGATCGCCGGAGCAGCGGGAGCGGCCACCGCCGTCCCGGCCCTGGCCGCGTGCAGTGGGGGCGGCTCGACCGGCGGCAGCGTCGGCAACGCCGGCAAGGACCTGGTGCCGTGGCCCACCTACGTCCCGTTCGCCGGGCCGCGGCCGGACGCGCCCGGCGACGACAGCGCCGGGATCCAGCCGTTGTACCTGAACTATCCGGCCGAGTTGACGAGCGCGGTGGCCGAGGCCCCGGGTGACGGCTCGGAGGTGACCGCGATGGTGATCACCTATGAGGCTCCGCCGAAGCCCCTCGAACAGAACGGTTTCTGGCAGGCGATCAACAAGGCACTCAACATCAAGCTGAACGTCATCGTGGTGCCCGACCCCGAGTATGCACAGAAGTTGACGACATTGATGGCCAGTGGTGGCGATCTACCGGACATCGTCATGTTCAACAATCTCAACCTGCCGCGCCGGGCCGAGTTCATCCAGCAGGGCTTCGCCGACCTGTCCGACCTGGTCGGCGGCGACGCGGTCACGGAGTACCCGGGGATCGCGAACATCCCGTCGTACGCCTGGCAGAGCATGGGACGGATCGGCGGGCGGATCTACGGGATACCCCTCGAACGCCCGTTGCCGGCGAACAGTCTGTTCGTCAACCGCACCCGGCTCGACGAGGTGAAGGCGCCGGTCGACTGGAACCACGACCAGTTCCTGTCCGCGATGCGTGACCTCAGTTCGGCCCGCCGGTGGGGCACCGGCTGGTACAAGACGCTGTTCACCGGGCTCGGCGGGATCACGTACCACGCCGGGGCGAACGGCGCGCCGAACGGGTGGTCGGTGCAGGGTGGTGCGTTCACGCACACCGTCACCACGCCGCAGTTCGAGCAGGCTCTGGGCGTGATGCGGGAGCTGACCAGCGCCGCAGTGCACTACCCGGACAGCCTGACCGCCAGTTCCACCGACATGCAGAACAACTTCTACAACCAGACCGTCGCCAGCCTGCCCAACGGTTTCGGTGCCCTGGCACTGCCGAACCTGCAGAAGATCGGCGGCAGGTTCGCCCTGGAACTGGCCCGGCCCTACACCGCGCAGGCGACCCCGTGGCGCGGTGGTGGCAACTTCGGATTCGCCGCGTTCAAGAAGGCGTCGCCGGAGCGAATCAAGATGTTGCTCCGGATCGTCAACCATCTCAGCTCGCCGTTCGGCACCAAGGAATACGAGTTGATCAACTATGGAGTGGAGGGTCAGCACTTCGTCAAGACGGACGGGGTCATCAACACGACCGACCTGTACAAGACGGAGAACAACTCCACCCTGCCGATCCGCTACGTCGGTACCGCCCCGACGGTGCTGCACCTGCCCGGTTATCCCGACGTGGCGAAGGCCGCCTACGAATGGGAGAAGGCGGTGATGCCGGGCAGTGTCGCCAACCCGGCCACCGGGCTCCAGTCGCCGACCCAGTCAGCCAAGGGCGCCCAGCTCGATCAGATCCTCGGGGACGGCATCGCGGCGATCACTTTCGGCCGCCAACCCCTGTCGTCGTGGAAGGAGACGGTCAGCCGGTGGAAAGCCGCCGGCGGCGATCAGTTGGCTGCGGAGTTCGCGAAAGAGCACCAGGCCGCCTAAATTGGGCCGGTGCTCGTACTCCGCAGGGTTCTGTCCTCGATCTTGACGTTGATCGCGCTCGCCGGGGCGTTCCGGCTGATCGCTCCGGCGACCGCGACAGATCAAGATCAAGAACCGCCTGGGGTACGGCTACAACTCGCGTTCCTGAAACAGCAACTGGAGTCCGGCGCGGATGTGGACGCCCAGTCGCTGTTTCCCGAGGGGTACTACTTCCTCAACGTCCTCTATGGTCTGACCTGGGTCGATCTCGGCAACCGCGGGGTCGAGCCGGAACGGGCCGCCGACGAGGCCGCGTGGGCGCTGTCCCGGGTGGAGTCGCCGGAGGGGCAGGCACCGTTCGACCCGTCAGCGGTGCCCGCGTTCGGTGTCTTCTACGCCGGCTGGACCAACCGGCTACGCGCCGGACTTTTGACTCTGCGTGACGATCCGGGTCAGCGGACCAAGCTGCTGGCCGACTCGAAGACGCTCGCCGCCGCGTTCGACGCCTCCCCCACGCCGTTCCTCACCGCCTACCCGGGGCAGGCGTGGCCGTGCGACTCGACCGTCGCCATCGCCTCGTTGCGGCTGGCCGACACGGTGACCGGCGGCTCGGCGTTCGCCCCGACCGTGGCCAGGTGGGTGCAGCGGTCGCAGAGCCTGCTCGACCCGGACACCGGACTGCTGCCGCACTATGTGGACGCGTCGACCGGGGCCCGGGTGGACGGTTCGCGCGGCACCTCGCAGGC
>DATMVU010000768.1:0-8362 GCA_035562875.1 Actinoplanes sp.
CAGCCAGTCACCGGCGAGCCGGTGCAGGTGGTCGATGTCGCCGGCGTTGAGGGTGGTGTGCTCCTCGACGAGATCACGCAGCGTGGACACGAGCCCAGCTTATTTCTAAAGAGTGGTGGTTACCTTCTTCAGGCCCCGGGGAGCATCGGGATCTTCGCCACGTGCCAGCGCCAGCGAGAGCGCGAGCTGCTGCAGCGGCAGGATGTCGAGCAGCGGCGAGTAGCGCTCGTCGACGGCCGGGACGGCGAGCCGGGCCGAGGCGCCGGGCACGTCGGCGGCACCGATGGTCACCACGTCGGCACGGCGCTCGCTGAGCCGGGTCACCACGTCGCGCATCGACTTCCCGCCGGGGCCCTCGCCGACGACCGCCAGCACCGGCACGTCCGGGTCGGCCATCGCGAGCGGGCCGTGCAGCAGGTCGGCGCCGGAGAAACTGAGCGCCGGCAGGTACGACGTCTCCATCAGCTTGAGCGCGGTCTCCCGGGCCGTCGGGTAGGCGTACCCCCGCCCGGTGGTGACCAGGCTGGACGCGAACCGGTAGCGCTGGGCCAGCCCGGTGGCCGACGGGTCGGCGAGGGTCTGCTCGGCGAGCTGCGGCAGCTTGTCGAGGGCGGCCCGTTCCTCGGCCGGCAGCTTCCCGTCACCGGCCCGGACGCCTTCGATCAGCATCAGCAGCGCGAGCAGCTCGGCGGTGTAGCTCTTGGTGGCGGCGACGGCCCGCTCGTGCCCGGCGACCACGTCGACGGAGAGCTCGGCGGCCTGCGCCAGCGGCGACGACGGGTCGTTGGTGACGGCCAGGGTGATGGCGCCGGTCTGCCGGGCCAGGTCGAGCACCCCGGCCAGGTCGGGCGAGCCGCCGCTCTGGCTGACCCCGATCACCAGCGTGCCGGTGAGGTCGGGACGGGCACCGTAAAGGGTGATAGCGCTGGGTGAGGCGCTGGCCACCGGCAGTCCCAGCCGGATCTCGGCCAGGTAGGCCCCGTAGAGCGCAGCATGGTCGGAGGTGCCGCGGCCGACGAAGAGGATGCTGCGCGGCGCCCGGCGGGCCACCTCGGCGGCCACCTCGGCGATCGCCGCCGACGACTCGGCGGCCAGCAGCCGGGCGAAACCTGCGGGTTGTTCCGCGATGTCCGCCGACATACCCGAGCCTCGCTGTGTCACGGGGATCCTCCTTTTGCTCGTTAGATGCTCAGTCTTGCAATAATGCGCTCAGAGAGTCAAGGTTTCGTGCACTAATGAGCAAACGCGAGGACTGACAAGAAGCGTCTGTTCCCCTAGGGTTTTCTCTCGTGGATTCCCCCTCGGCTCGCCGTGATGTCGCGCGCGCTCGCGAAGCCCTCGAACGCGGTGAAACCGCGCCCGCAGCCACGCACCTCACCGCCGCCCTGGCCCACGCCCCCACGCTGCCGGAGATCCACGAACTGCTCGGACGGCTGGCCGCCCGGCCCGGTGGCGGACTCGACCTCTTCCCGCTCGAACCGCACGCCGTACCCGCCCGGCTCGCCGCCCGTGCTCACCTGCTCGCCACCGCCGGCCGTCCCGAGGAGGGTCTGCCCCTGCTCGCCGCCGCCAGCGGGGCCGCACCGGAACGACACTGGGCCGGTGTCCCGTGGGTGGCCGACCCGGCCCTCGGCACCAGGATCGACCCCGGACTACTCGCCCGGACCGTCATGCGGCTCTGCACTGCGGTCGGCGACCCGGCGCCGGTGGCGACAGTGACCTCGCTGCGGCCGTACCTCGCAGTGGTCCGGCACGCCGTCGCCGCACACGGCGAGCACGCGATGCTGCTCGGCGCCGGCTCGGCGCTGGCCCGCCGGCTCGGCGAGGTCCGGCTGGCGGTGGACTGGGCCGGGCGGGGCGCCCGGGTGCAGCCGTCGAAACTGGGTGAGATCTGGCTGGGGTACGCGTACCGCAGCGCCGGCCGGGTGCCCGAAGCCCTGACCGCTCTGCGCCGGGCCGTCGCCTACGATCCCGACGACCTCTCCGTCTACGCCGACGTGGCAGCCACCCTGGCCGACCTGGGGCGACTCGACGAGGCACTGCGCTGGACCGAGCTGGCACTCGAACGCGACCCGCACTTCGACTGTGTCGTGCACACCGCGCACCGGCTGCGGCACCGGGCCGACGGCGACGTCGAGCACCTGGTCGCGCTCGCCGACTTCGTCCGCGACCACCCGGACGACGCGCACGAGCACACCGACCTGGAGGAGTGCTGCCGCAACACGCCGTGGCTCGGTGGCCTGCCCGCCGGGACGCCGCTGCCGGCCGGGCGGGCCCCGGTCAACGCGGAACCGTCGGCCGACGCCCTGCACCGGCTCCAGCGGGTGGCCGGGCCGTCCTGGCCACACCCGCCGGGCGCCTACGACCGGGCGCTCGGTCTGGTACTCGTCGAGCCGTGGGAACTGCTGGCCCTGCTGGCCCACCCGGAGATCGCGTACGCCGAACAGCAGGCCGGGCTGGAGGTGTGGGCCTGCCTCGGGCTGCTGCATCACGGCACCGACGAGCCGTGGCTGGAGTCGAGCCGCCGGCGCCTGCTGCTCGGACTGCTCGACGGCGACGTGGACCGGGTGACCCAGGCGGCCCTCTTCGCCCTGGTCGCCTACGCGTGGGTGGATCCGGAGGCGCGGGCGGACGTCGCCGCGGTGGTGGCCGCCCGGCTCGCCGAGACGGCCTCCGGCACGAACGCGCGGGCGGTCGCCGAGCTGGCTCTCGCCGCGCCCGGCCTGGATCGGCCGACCCGGGAGCTGGCCGCGGCCACCATCCGGGTTCCCGCCACTCCACGCCTGCGCGGACGAGGCCGCTCGATGCTGCGCTGGCGCCGCGAATAGGGCGTCAGCTGATCACGGCGATCAGGTCGCCCTCCTGCACCACGTCGCCTTCGTGCACCTTGAGTTCGGCGACCGTGCCGTCGTGCTCGGCCAGTACCGGGATCTCCATCTTCATCGACTCCAGGATGACCAGCGTGTCCCCCTCGGCGACGGTGGCGCCGGGCGCCGTCACGACCTTCCACACATTGGCCACCATCTCGGCCCGGATCTCGTCCGCCATGGTTCGACCACCTCCCTCATCGGCTTCGGTGCCGTCATCAAATCACGGATCCGGCGCGGGTAGGTCCGGGCCGGGACGACGGGCCCACTACGATCGGCAGGCGAGTTTCACTCAGCAGGAAGGGAGTGCCGACATGGCGAAGAAGGCCCGTAAGAAGAAGGCCCGTAAGAAGAGCGGCGCGAACCACGGCAAGCGCCCCAACAGCTGAACAGACGAAAGGCCCGGCATCAGCCGGGCCTTTTCGTTACTCAGTGCGGTGTCTCCAGCTGCCCCAACTTCAGGCGCAGCCGCTCGCGGAGTTCCGCGGGTGCCCGTTCGTCTCCGCAGCAGCGGCCGACGAGCGCCTTCACCTCGTTCTCGATGCCGAACTCGCGGACACACTTCGAGCACTCGGCGAGATGCTTCTGGATCAGGCTGCGGCGTTCCTCCGAGCACTCCAGGTCGAGGTAGAGGTAGACCTCTTCGAGGACAGCACTGCAATCACCGCGTTCAAGATCAGTGTCGTCGTTCCGCATTCCTCACGCCTCCTGCGTCTCGGAGGTGGCGTTACGGGTGATGCCACGGTCCGCGGCGTAGACCTCGAGCAGCTTGCGCAGGTTGCGCCGGCCGCGGTGCAGCCGGGACATGACCGTGCCGATCGGCGTGCCCATGATGTCGGCGATCTCCTTGTACGAGAAACCCTCGACATCGGCGAGGTAGACGGCCAGCCGGAAGTCCTCCGGCAGGGACTGCAACGCTTCCTTGATGTCACTGTCCGGCAGCCGGTCCAGCGCCTCGGTCTCGGCCGACCGCAGACCCTGCGACGTGTGCGACTCGCTCGACGCGAGCTGCCAGTCGGTGATCTCCTCGGTCGGCGCCTGGACCGGCTGGCGCTGCTTGCGCCGGTACGAGTTGATGTAGGTGTTGGTGAGGATCCGGTAGAGCCAGGCCTTCAGGTTCGTGCCCTGCTCGAACTGGTGGAACGCAGAGAACGCCTTGAGGAACGTCTCCTGCACCAGGTCCTCGGCATCGGCCGGGTTGCGGGTCATCCGCAGTCCGGCGGCATACAGCTGATCGACGAACGGCAACGCTTCACGTTCGAAGCGGGCCTGACGCTCGTCGGTCCGTTCCTTCTGGGCCACCCTGGACTCTCCCCTCGACCGCCCCGCCGAGGATACGGGCATCACCACCGGAACGCTGACCGAAACCGCGGGTGTGCTGACGCTCACCGTCGAGGTGGCGGGCCATTCGGGCGACTTCAACAGGCTCCGCACCCGGGTCGCCTCCCGACCGCCCCGCTCGGCGTATTCGGTACCGGCACGCACTTGAGAACCCCTTCCCGCTGACATCTCTCCAGCTCCGACAACGCCGGCAGCGGGTCCGGACATTCCCTTGTGATCTTTCAGCGGATTCACAGCGCCCAGGAATAACGGCGCAGCCACTCCATCACGATCTCCACGGTTCCGGGCAGGTCCTTGCGCAGATCGTGGACCGCACCCGGGCGGACCGCCACCTCGATCGGGTCCTCGCCACACGGGACCCCGAACGGGTCCCGGTCACCGTTCACCACCAGAGCCGGCACCCCGGACGGCAGCTCACCGGCCCGGCTCTTCTCCGGCCTACCCGGCGGATGCAGCGGGAAGGCCAGAGCCAGAACCCCCGCGGCGCCCAGCGTGGTCGCGGTCCGGCAGGCGACCCGCGCTCCGCTGGACCGGCCACCGACGATCAACGGCAGCGGCGGTACGTGTAACTCGCGCACCACAGCTGTCCACGCCTCGTCGAGGTGTCCCGCCGGGGCGGGCGCACGCCGGCCGGCGACCCGGTACGGCTGGGTCACCAGGGCCACCCGCACGCCCGCCGCCACGGCGGCCCCGTGCACCGCCACCAGGTCCGGAGCGTCGACGCCGCCACCGGCACCGTGGCCGAGGACGAGCAGACTGCGCACCGGCCCGGTGGGGTCGGTGACGATCACCGTGGCGGGGCCACGCGGAGTCTCGATCGTGTGATCAGTAACGGGCACACGATCGTTTTATCAGCTACCGGCTGATCGGGATGAGCGTCAGCAACCGGCGATCCTCGTCGTCCGGTGTGCCGTCGATCTCCTCGCCGTCGGCCTGGATACGTTCCCGCCAGGCGACCAGCATCGCCCGCCGCTCCCGTGGCGTGGTGCCACCCCAGACCCCGTGACAGTCACCGACCTGCAACGCCCAGGCGAGACAGGGGCCCTGCACGTCGCAGGTGCCGCAGAGGGCCACAGCGCCGCCCGATGGCTCGTTGGGCGCGGGAAAGAACGTCTCCGGATCGACTGTCCGGCAGGCGCCCCGCGTGCGCCAGGACTCATCGGTGCTGCGTTGCGCGATCGCTTCGAGCAGTCGCGGGTCACGTCGCGCGATGGCCACCTCGTGCGGACGCGGCATGCGTGCTCGTGTCATCAGCCCACCTCCCCCGTGGGACCGGAACTGCATGTGGCGGCCAGGCCGCACCTTACGGTCCGGCACCACTCCGGCGCTGGTTTTTACCGCAGGCTACAAGATCAGAACAAGGGGGTTATCTATCTTTAAGTAAAGTTGCCTATTGAGAATGACCACATATCACGACAAAGATTCTCGTTGATCTTTGAGAGTTCAAAAAAGCGAAACTTTGATGTCCGCTTCGATCAGCTCCGGACCGTCGTTCCGGACATTGCCGACCGCGGCACCGACCGGGCGCACCTCGATCGACTCCAGATCACGCTCGGACAGCGGGCGCAACAGCTCAGCGGCGTCCCCACCACCGGCCAGCCAGTCCGCCCAGCGGTCGGCCGGCAGGATCAGCGGCATCCGCTCGTGCACCCTCGTCAGCCCGCCCAGCGCGGCGGTGGTGAGCACGCTGCAGGTGAGCACCGGGTCCGGGCCCCAGGCCGACCAGATCCCGGCGAAGGCGAGCGTCGAACCGTCCGCCGGGGTCATGTAGAACGCCTGCTTCTGCTTGCCGTCCCGGACCCACTCGAACCAGCCGTCGGCCGGAACCAGACACCGGCGCTTGGCGAACGACGGCGCGAACGAGCGCAGCTCGGTGACCGTCTCGGCCCGCGCGTTGATCATGCGGGCGCCGGCCTTCAGATCCTTCGCCCAGTGCGGGACCAGGCCCCAGAGCGCGGTGTCCAGCACCCGGGCATCGTGCTCCGCCGACATCCGGACCACCGGGACCGCGCTGGTCGGGGCGACGTTCCAACTGGCACGCAACGGCTCGGCCACGTCGACGGCCTCGAACAGCTGGCTCAGGTCGGCGTTGCTCTTGGTGGTCGCGTATCGCCCGCACATAAGCGGCAGGTTACGCCGCACCGGGAGCCTCCTTCCGCCCCGAACCCGGCGATCCGCCACACCGTGGTGGGCGGGACCGCCGGGGGTTGGCGGCAGAATGGGGGCGTGACTGCTGAACCCCGCCCCTGGTCCGCTCCGCCCGCCACCGGCCCGGTCACCGCGACCGTGCGGCTGCCCGGCTCGAAGTCGATGACCGCCCGGGCTCTGATCCTCGCCGCCCTCGCCGACGGACCCTCGGTGATCGAGGCGCCGCTGCGGGCCCGGGACACCGAGCTGATGGCCGCCGGCCTGCGCGCGATCGGTGTCGCGGTGGACACCTCCGCCGACGACCGCTGGGTGGTGACCCCGGGTGAGCTGCGCGGCCCGGCCCGGGTGGACGTGGGGCTGGCCGGCACGATCACCCGGTTCCTGCCGGCGGCTGCGGCACTGGCCGACGGCCCGGTCGAGTTCGACGGCGACCCGCACATGCGGAAACGGCCGCTGCGCCCGATCGTCGCGGCACTGCGCGCGCTGGGCGTGCCGATCGACGCGTCGGCGATCGACGGCCTGCCGCTGACCGTGCACGGCTCCGGGGCGGTCGAGGGCGGCGAGGCGGTGATCGACGCGTCGGCGTCCAGCCAGTTCGTCTCCGGCCTGCTGCTGTCCGCGGCCCGGTTCACCAAGGGCCTGACCCTGCGGCACGAGGGCCCACCGGTGCCGAGCGCCCCGCACCTGCGGATGACCACGCACATGCTGCGGGCGGCCGGCGTGGTGGTGGACGACAGCGTGACCGACGTGTGGACCGTCGAGCCGGGCCCGCTGAGCGCCCGCACCTGGACGATCGAACCGGACCTGTCCGGGGCGGCACCGTTCTTCGCGGCCGCCGCGGTCACCGGCGGGACGGTCACCCTGGCCGGTTGGCCGGCCGACAGCTGGCAGCCGGTGGACCAGGCGATGGGGATCTTCGAGGCGTTGGGCGCCGCGGTGACCCGGTCGGCCGAGGGGCTGACCGTGCGGGGCACCGGCACACTGCGCGGCATCACCGCCGACCTGTCCGAGGTGGGCGAGCTGACCCCGGTGGTGGCGGCGCTGGCGGTGCTCGCCGACGGCCCGTCGGAGCTGCGCGGGGTGGAGCACATCCGCGGGCACGAGACGGACCGGATCACCGCGCTCGCCACCGAGCTGGGCAAGGTGGGTGCCCGGGTGACCGAGTTCCCGGACGGGCTGCGGATCGAACCGGGGCCGCTGCACGGGGCATCGTTCGAGACCTACGCCGACCACCGGATGGCGCACGCGGCCGCCGTGATCGGACTCTCCGTGCCGGGCGTCGACCTGACCGACGTAGGTTGTACGTCGAAGACGCTGCCCGAGTTCCCGGAACTCTGGGCGGGGCTCGTGGCCCAGAGGAGTAAACCTGCCACCGCGTAAACGGGAGTACGACGAGGACGACGTCCGGATCCGTCCGGGCCGGTCGTCCCGGCCGCGTACCCGGACCCGCCCGAAACACGACGACGCCGTCGACGCCCTGGTCATCACCGTGGACCGGGGCCGGTACGGATGTGTCCGCGAGGACACCGGCGACCTGGAAGTGATCACCGCGATGCGGGCCCGGGAGCTGGGCCGCAAGTCGGTGGTGGTGGGCGACCGGGTGGCCCTGGTCGGGGACTCGTCAGGTGATGCGGGCACGCTGGCCCGGATCGTGCGGATCAGCGAGCGGACGTCGGTGCTGCGCCGGACCGCCGACGACGACGACACCACGCCGGAGGGCCGCCTCGAACGGGTGGTGGTGGCCAACGCCGACCAGCTCGTCATCGTGAGCGCGCTGTCCGACCCGCCGCCACGGACCGGTTTCATCGACAGGTGCCTGGTGGCGGCGTACGACGCCGATGTGGAGCCGTTGCTCTGTCTCACCAAGGCCGATCTGGCCGGCCCCGAGCAGGTGCTCGGCTACTACGCCGAACTGGACCTGCCGCACGTGCTGATCCGCCCGGGCAGTGACCTGGCCGAACTGCGCGAGCGCCTGGCGGGCCGGATCTCGGTGCTCGTCGGGCACT